>JAPOTF010000043.1 GCA_026709325.1 Roseovarius sp. | reverse complement strand
GCGCCGAGCCAGATTTTTGAAAACCTGATAGCTGTCATTTTTCAGTTTGTCTGATTTGTTCCAAACCTCGATAACGGGCATGTCGCCTTTAACGCCCAAATCATGCAAAACATCATGCACATCCTCAGCCTGTCTATCCGTTTCAGGATGAGATATGTCGCGCACGTGAACTATTAGATCTGCAGTTGTCACCTCCTCCAATGTGGCTTGAAACGCGGCAACAAGCTCCGTAGGCAAATCGTCAATAAACCCCACAGTGTCGGAAAGGATAATCTCCATGTCAGCGGCGGGCAGTCTTATTTTTCGCATGACTGGATCCAATGTTGCAAACAGCAGATCTTTTGCCATAACGGAAGAACCCGTCATGCGGTTAAACAATGTCGATTTTCCCGCATTTGTGTAGCCGACAAGCACTATTGCCGGAAAAGGCGCCTTTTTTCTGGATTTCCTGTGAAGGTGGCGCGTTTTAGCGATTTTTTGAAGTTGACGACGCAATCGAACCAGCTGCTCGTCAATTGCCCGACGGTCCGCTTCAATTTGAGTTTCTCCCGGACCACCCACAAAACCCAGCCCGCCCCGTTGCCGTTCAAGATGGGTCCAGGCGCGAACAAGACGCGTCCTCTGATAGCTGAGAGCGGCCATCTCCACTTGAAGCTTTCCTTCACGTGTCACCGCCCGATCTCCAAATATCTCGATGATGAGACCGGTCCTGTCCAGCAGCTTTACCTTCAGTTCCGTTTCAAGGTTCCTCTGCTGAACAGGTGTTACATCTCCATCGACAATCAGCAGGTCAATATTGGAGGTTTCGATCATGGATCTCAGATCGGCCAGCCGGCCTTTGCCAAAAAGCAGCCCCGGATGCGGGTTCGAAAGCCGAATCACAAAACCATCTACAACTTCAAGTCCCGGAAGCGCGCGGGCAAGTGAAACGGCCTCATCAAGAGCGCTTGAAGGGTCGCGACTTCTAGATTTTGAAGTCAAATGGGGATGCAATACCAAGACCCGTTTCGGAGCAGGATCTCTGTAGGTCAATTCACTTCGGATTCCTCATGAAGACTAATTTGCTGGGAGGGCATAATTGTCGAAATCGCATGTTTGTAGACAAGTTGCGATTGCCCGTCTCTGCGCAGGAGTATGCAAAAATTATCAAACCAGGTGATTACTCCCTGCAGTTTCACTCCATTAACCAAAAACACTGTAACGGGATTCTTTGTTTTTCGGACGTGGTTGAGAAATGCGTCCTGTAGATTTTGTCTGTCACTTGCCATGGTGGATAAGCCTCTATGTTTTTGCCGCCTTTGCGTGGTTCATTTCCGTCATACCGAATATGCTTGGCGACAACAAGAAAATCCAGCCAATAATTGCCATTTGCGAACTTATGGAACTTCAATTGAGATTTTTGAGCAACAGTGAAATTGCCGATGTTTGATTTGCGGTGGCGGAATGCCGCTCCAAAAACCAGCGCCACCCGTCAATTGCGCCAAAGATCGGGATTAAACAGCGCAATGATTGCCAGTGTTTCAAAACGCCCCAATATCATTGCCGCATTAAACACAAGTTTTGCCGCCGAACTCATTGAATAAAGGTCAATCGGGACTTCGGGGGCAAATTGCGTTAGCGGCCCCGTTGTGGACAATGCCGCCACTGCAAGGATTATTGAATGCTCAAAATCATGCCCCATTGCAGCCAGCGTCACTGAAACAAGCGACAATGACAAAGCGAACATCATGAAAAAAATCCACGCGACAAACGCTCCCTGACGTCTGAGATGCCGATTAACCGAAGCTGCGCCTGCCAATGAAGAAGGATAAACCAGCCTTTCAATTTCCCGACGTCCATTTAATGCAAGCGCATATACTCTTAACAGCTTGACTCCTCCCGCAGTTGTTGCAACTCCCCCGCCAATGATTGAAAGGCCAAGCAATATTAGTCCGGGCGTTTCAAGATTCAGCCAATCACTCGCTTCAGCCCAGTACGCGCTTTCAAAACCCGTGGTTGAAAGAAAGGACAGCGTTGTGAATGTGACAGCCAAAAACGCCTTGGCAATGAAAAGCGCATCGTGGACGCCTTCAATCGAAAGCAACCCGAAACCGCGACTTAGAAAAAGTATAAACGGAATGGTGAAAACAAAGATCAAACCTGTTCTGAACTCGTGATCTTGATGCAATTTTGCAAGAGACATGCTTGTGCCGCGATATGTAAATGTGGCTCTCGATAGAGCAAAAAGCATAAAGACCAGAATCATGCATTCGCCAATCATACCTGTTTGAGACCCTCCCATTCCTCCCGAGGAAGAAATTCCGCTTGTGGAAATTGTGGACATCGCATGCATCACTGCAACAAGTGGAGCTTCGCCCCCATACAGAAGCATTATGCAAAGCGTGCCGGTTAAACCAATATATACCGGCGCAAATTGAAGTGTAAATTGCGCTAGCCTTTTTGAAGGCCCTGCCCTGCTGAATCTGTCGGTCAGTTCACCCTTCGAAGTGGTTTCAACAGGCGCCGTTACCTCAAATCCGCCAATGTTCAAGGGTGCCAGCACCGCTGCCGCGGATATCCACAGAAGCAGTCCTCCAAGCCAGCCAACCAGCCCTCGCCACAAATGAAGAGTTTCCTGCAACTGGGTTGAATCCGAAAACAAAGTTGCTCCGGTCGTTGTCATGCAAGACACCATTTCAAAATAGGCATTCAAATAGTTTTTGTCTGGATGCGCCTCATGGAATGGTATGGCAAGGAAAAGAGGCAGGGCCGTATAGGCCAGAAACAGATGGCCTAGATTGGCAATGTCGGAATTGACCATCCAGATTTTACCCGACATCGCAAAGCCGGACATCAGCAAAAAAAAGAGACCAAGCAAACCGGAATACAGAAAGCCACGCGAAACCTCATGATCGTCAAGCCAAAGGGCGTGCAGTGCCGGAATGAACATAGCCATCGACATTAATCCGGCAAGAATCATGATAAGAGGATATTGCAGCAGTCTATCAATCATTAAATCGCGGATTTCAATATATGCTGCTCAACCTTGGGCACATCATCGTTAAGCGCGAAAATTACAAGCCTGTCGCCAGATGAAATTCGAAGATCTCCATAGGGCTTTACGATATTCTGACCCCGCATAATGCCGCCAATCAAGGCCCCCTCGGGAAAATCAATGTCCTTAATTGCCATGCCGTCTATTGGAGACTCACTTTCAACAACCACCTCCATTACCTCCGCCTCGGCGTCCCCTATAAGATAAACGGACTTTACATTGCCATGGCGCACCCTTCTAAGTATGCCCCCGACAGTTATCGCTTTCGGATCAATATAGGAATCAATGCCCAAAGGTGCCATCAATTGGGACAAGGTGGGATCATTAATCAATGAGACAGTATAGGGACATCCAAATGTTCTTGCTCTCACTGAAGACAGCATGTTCGACTTGTCGTCATCGGTTACGGCCACCAGCGCATCGGCGCGATCCACTCCGGCCTCCTTAAGTATGGCAATATCCAGGGCATTGCCATTCAGCACAATTGTGCGATCAAGTTTTTCCGCCGCATTTTCCGCGGTCACCCGATCGCTTTCAATGATTTTAACCCTCACCCGCCTAGATTCGGATTCTATTTTTTTCGCGATGCCAAGTCCGATATGGCCGCCTCCAACAATAACGATGCGCTCCATCTTCTGCGTTTTCTTTCCGAACAAATCCATTACCCGCGAAACATCCCCGATAGCTGCAAAGATGTATACTTCGTCATCTTCAAACAATTGATCCGAGGCATCGGCCGCGTAAAGATGCCCTTTTCTGCGGATGGCCACAGCCATCACCGTCAAGTCGTCTGGCAGCAACTCGTTCAACTGATAAAGAGGGGTGTTCAGTATCGGACACTCGGCATCAAGACGCAGTCCAAGCAGTTGCGCTTTACCGTCCATAAGCATTTTGCTGTCAAACGCGTGCGGAATGTCAAGACGCATCAAAACGGCATCCGAAACCTCCAGTTCCGGACTGATTACCATGTCAATTGGCCTATGGTCGCTTCTGTAGAGATCAAGCGCATTAAGATAGGTTTGCTCTCTAAGCCTGGCCACTTTATACCTTATTCCAAATACCGAATATGCCAACTGGCAGGTTACCAGGTTCACTTCATCTGACGATGTCGCTGCGATGATCATGTCTATATCGTGCGCGCCGGCCTGCCTCATTACCTCGGGGTAGCTCGCGAATCCGGCAACTCCCTGAACATCCAGCGTGTCAGTGGCTTTACGCACCAGGTCCGCATTCACATCCACCACCTTGACGTCATTTCCCTCTTTGGAAAGGTGCTTGGCTATTTGCCAGCCAACCTGGCCCACCCCGCATACGAGGACTTTCATGAGATGCATCTCATGGAAATTTGCAAGCATCCCGTGATCGCCATGCGGCCGGGAAACGTCGCAATGCCGGAAGCGGGTCGTGATAGAGCATGCGTCATGGCAAAAATCAAGGCCTCCCGGTAAACCTATGTGTTTGAAGGCGCCATGCCAAGATGGCGCATCTTTCTGTGCAGCGCACTGCGCTCCATTCCAACAAATTCAGAAGTGCGGCTGATGTTTCCTCCATATCGCTTAATCTGCGCAATGAGGTATTCGGACTCAAATTTCTCTCTGGCTTCCCGCAAAGGCAGGGAGAGGAATTCCCGGGGCAGAGCAATTTTGGACTCTTCACCATTTGAAACGCCGTCATCGAATATTTCCCTTGCTTCAATGTCGCCCTCCTGGTTTCCCAGTATGAGCGCCCGCTCGATTACATTTCGCAATTGCCTCAGGTTGCCGGGCCAGTCCATTGACTGAAGATGGGTGTTGGCTTCTTCGCTTAGCTTTCTAAGCGGGAGCCCCTGGCTTTGAGAAATGCGGTTGATGAAATAGTCCGCAATTGCGGGAATGTCCTCCCGTCTTTTATCCAGCCCCGGCACGCTTATTGGGACGACATTCAAACGGTGAAACAAATCATTCCGGAATCGGCCCGAAACAATTTCCGCATTCATATCCCTGCTGGTCGAGGATACGACTCGAGTGTCGCATGTAATGCTCTTCTCGCCGCCAATTCGCCGTATAGACTCCTTTACCAAAAAGTGTACAATCTTCGACTGGATGGAAATCGGCATTTCCGCAATTTCCTCAAAAAACAAAACACCTCCATCGGCTTCTTCGAGCAAGCCCTTCGCAATGCCATCGCGATCTTCTCGGCCGAAGAGCGTCTCTTCGATGCCTTCACTGTCAATCGATGAAAAATTGACCGATACAAACTTGCCGTTTGCCCGGCTTGAATTGGAATGGATGTAATGCGCGGCCAGTTCCTTTCCCGATCCGGGTGGGCCAGACAGCAAAACTCTTGAGTTTGCATTGGCAACCCTGTCCAAATTCCCGACAAGCGTCCTGTATACCGGACTGCTTCCAATCATCAAGGACAAGTCGTCAGACTGAATCTTGAGCGTCTGCAATTCCTGACGCAATCGGCTTGTTTCCATTCCCCGCTCAATAACAACAACTATCTCGTCTGCGTTAAATGGTTTTGGTATAAAATCGTATGCGCCCAGCTTAATGGCTCTAACAGCTATTTCGATTTTTCCCTTGGCGGTAATAATCACCAGGGGAATATCTGGATAATCGCGCTTGACAATCTTAAGTATGTCAATGCCGTCCATTTTAAATCCCTTGAAATTTATATCAAGGATTATCAGGTCCGGGCTTCGTTGAGAAACCGCGGCAAGGGCTTCTTCCGGTTTATGGGATATGCGTGTTGAATATCCCTCTCTTTTAATGATTGCGGACAAGACATTGCAAATGTCCACATCGTCGTCAATTATCAGAATCTCGCTCATCCACTGCCTCTAAGCACTTGCGATTTTAGTTTCATCTTTTTTCTCGATCAATGGAAGCTTGACAACAACCATGGCGCCGCGATGACCGCCATCGTCAAAAGCGGCGGCATCCCGCAAATCAATTGTGCCTCCATGTTCCTCGATTAGCTTTTTAACAATCGACAATCCCAGTCCGGTACCCTTTATCTTTCCTTTTGTAAAATAGGGCTGAAACAATACGGTTCGATCTTTTGGAAATCCCACGCCATTATCTGAAATCTCAATGACAGCCATTCCCGTCTCCTTTCTGCAGCATATTTTAATTTGCGGCGCAAAGTTTTCTGAAACGTCCTTTTCATGAATGGTTTCAAATGATTCACCAGCATTTTTAATTATATTAATCAAGGATTGGCTAATCATGTCCCTGTCAACATGGGAAAAAACATCATCATCCGCGATTTTCAAATCAAATTTCACATCAGGCTGCCCCTTTTGTTCCAAGATAACCGTTTCCCGCAATATCCGTGCAAGATTTTCCGTTTTTTTGCTGGCCTTTGGCATGCGCGCGTAATTTGAAAATCCGTCTATAAACCTCTTGAGGCGATTTATGCTGTTTTTAAAGGAACCGGCCAGTTCGGCAATTCCCTCAGCGTCTTCCGCTTTAAGCTTCTCGTCAACTACACTGAAGATTACATCGGACGCGACTATAATGGAGGTCATGGGATTGTTTATTTCATGTGTGATTTGCCTCGCCATATCTTCCCATGCGGACATTCGCTGAGCGGAAACAAGCTCGGTAACATCGTCAAATGCGAGGACATAGCCTTCAATGCCGCCTTCCGACGCAAGTCGAGATGATATGCGAACATGAAGATTTTCTATGCGGCCATCGCGAATTACTTCGGCTTTGTCCTGCTCGAAACCGCTTTGGGAGTTTTTTGATTTTTTTAAAAGGGCTTCAAAATTCGGAATTGAATCAATCAAGGCCTCTCTTTGTCGAGTTGCACTGTCTCTGATTCTCATCTTTGCGGCGCGATTTACAAAGGTAATGCCGTCGTTCTTGTCCAGAAGCACCACACCCGATGATACGGATTCAAGTACCGAGTCCAATAGTCTCTCGCGCATTTCTATTTCGTTTTTGTTATGTTCCAGTTCCTGTCGCTGCAATTTTAAATCTCTGGTCATCTGATTGAAATTTTTCGACAGCATGCCAAGCGCGTCACCAGTGTCTTTCTCATCCACCTGCACATCCAGGTTTCCATCGCCGACTTTCTGCGCCGCACTCATAAGTTTAATCAGGGGACCAGACATGCGTTCCGCCAGCCACATTCCAAAGACCACGGTGGCAAGGATCACGACAATTGCAACGCCAATAAATATTGCCCCGAAATTCAGAAGAAGGCTATCTCTATTGGTTTCAAGAGAGTCATATTCGCTTGCATTGTTTTTTGTATCGGCAACAAGCCTGAACAAGCTTGAATCTATTTTTCTTGTGGCATATAGATAGTGATTTAGTGATCCTTTGATCCGCATTAATATGCGCAGTACATTGAAATCCTCTTCAAATGTAATCTTGTAGCCTTTATCCGGAAAATCGTCAAAGTATTCCCCATCTGGCTCAATCAGGTCAAATTCATAGGAATAATTTCCACGGGCGACAATCTGGACTCCAGCATCTTCGCCATCTCCGGCATTCTCCTGCACTATAAATGCGGTCAGGAGACCTCGCTGTATGTTTTCCTGTTGCCAGCTAAGAAACTCCCGCAGATCGCCAGGATCAATATCATGATAGCGTATTCCCCTTTCATCCATCACTTTGTACAGAGAGCCAAGAATTAAATTCGCGTCTTCAACAAGATTGTCCATGTGCTCCTTTTCATAGGTTGCGGCATAATTGCGAGACGCGCTGATTGCCGTTTTAACCCTCTCCGAAAACCATTCTTCCAGGCCCATGCTTATCGATACGGTTGCAAATGCGGCAATTAAAATGGATGGAATAATTGCCGTGAACGCAAAAAACGTTGTTATTCTCACGTGCAAACGGGAACCGGTGGCGCTATTCCGCCTTGCCTTTGTTATTTGAATTAATCTTAGAATTATCGATGTCACGACCACAACGATGTAAATTATGTCCAGCAGAAGTATGCCTCTAAGAAGATTTGAATCGAGATCGCCATCCAATGGCCCCATCACAATATATGTAAGAAAGGCAAATGCGGGCCCCAGCACCACCAGTGTAATTGCGGTTATTGTCGTGTTGCGACGGCGACGCATCGTATTGATGTCCAATTCCCGTGAAACCATGTCCGAATCGGCGGCAAGATCTGGATTATTGGAGGTGCTGGCTGAGTGCATAATTATATAAAATATACCCCATGTAAATTAAAATTCTAAACGGCCCGCGCGCGCGGGCGGTCAAGTTTACATTTTCTTTCGCAGTCTTGTAACTCTTATGTCTTGCTCGCCTATCTTTTTTCTAAGCGTGTTTCGATTAATGCCAAGCAATTTCGCGCATTTAACCTGATTACCTCCAGTCGCCTCCAATGCCATTTCAATAAGAGGCATTTCCACTTCACGAACCACCCGTCGGTAGAGACCCGCTGGTGGTAGAGAATTGCCGTGCAGATCAAAATAGCGCCTCAAGTGCGCAATGACCGTCTCAACAAGATTTTCATCGCCACCCTGTTTTTCAAGCATGCCGCCATCCGGCTGGGTTTGAAGAACCGTTTGAACCTCTGAAGCTGCAATCTCATTGTCTCGGGCGGTAATTGCAAGTCTTTGGACCACATTTTCCAACTGGCGTATGTTGCCTGGCCAGTGGTACCTTTTCAAAAGACTCATCGCTTCAGCCGACATGCCGGGCAGGCGCCGGCTGCGACTCCCCGCTTTCGAGAGAAAATTGTTCACAAGAAGCTCTATATCATCAATTCTATCCCTGAGGCCGGGCACTTCAATGACAACTCCACTCAAACGGTAATACAGATCATCGCGCAGCTTGCCGGATTTCAGATGTTCCGAAGGATGTCCCAGACATGCAGCAAGATATCTTGGCTTGTCTGCCACATCCGCATCCATCATTTGCACCAGGCACGCCTGCAGGTCAATGTCCATTTCGGCAAACCCGTCAATTGCGACAGTTCCTCCGCGCACCCGCGCCAGTATCTTTTCCGGTCCATCAATGCTTGCAAGATCCCTTGGCTTAATGGCAATGTAGGGCAAAGGTCTGCGATCCGAAAAATCATGAATGGTTCGCATTATAAGGGTTTTTCCGGTTCCAGACTCTCCGGTGAGAAAAACTGGAATGTCGGTATGAACCAGTCGAGCCACATCTTTATATAGAGACTGCATTACGGGAGTGCGCCCGATTAAAGGCAGTTCAGTTGCCTGTTCCATGTGCTCGCCTTTACCGGAACTCGCATTTCGACCGGCAAGCGCTCTCGCGCATCTCTTCATCAATTCAGGCAAGTCAAAAGGTTTGGGCAGATAATCGAATGCGTTTAATTTCTCCGCCTTGATTGCCGTCATTATGGTGTTTTGCGCCGATATCACGATGACAGGCAAACCGGGGCGGTCTTCGGCAATTTTTGGAAGCATCTCAAGCCCGTTGCCATCCGGCATTCTCACATCGGTAATAATTGCGTCTCCCATGCCTTCCGAAACCCATCGCATGAGGGTTGTCAGGGATGATGTGGCATGAACTTTGCATCCGGCCCGCATCAGCGCCTGCGACAATACAGTGCGTATTGCGCGATCATCGTCTGCAACCAATACCGTTCCGTCCATTAGTCGTTCCCCATATCCGAAGGCGCCATCATAAGTGAAATGCGGAAAATCGTCTGTCCCGGTTCGGCATCCACTGAGATCCAGCCATCATGATCGGAAATTATCTTTGCCGCCAGGGCGAGCCCCAGACCTTTGCCGCTCTTTCGTCCCGATACAAAAGGCTCAAACATGCTTGGAACTATATCATCAGGCAATCCTGGACCATCGTCAATCACTTCAATCTGAAGTGGCAGCCATTTGTCATTGCCTTCCGCATTTTTAATGCGAAGCGACTGATTGTAACTGCTTCTTAGAAGGATTGTTCCGCCCTGCCCGCCTGCAGCCTCTGCGGCATTCTTTATCAGGTTCTGCACCACTTGCTGCAATTGATTCGAATCACCCATTGCCAGTGGCAGCGATGGATCATAGTCCACAAGAATATTCATTCCCGCCGCAAAACCGACCTCCGCACTTCGGCGGGCCCTGTCAAGAACATCGTGAATATTGATTGCCTTGAGACGGGGCCTGACAGAATTGCCAAATTGCTCCATCTGATCAAGCAAACCTGCAATTCTGCGCGCCTCGTTCACAATGATATCGGCCAGCTCCCAGTCATTCTGGCCTAGATTGGATTGAAGCAGTTGCGCCGCCCCGGTTATTCCCGCAAGAGGATTTTTTATTTCATGCGTTAAAATGTCGGCCATATCGATAACGGAACGTGCCGTCACTCGCATGACGCCCCCCTGCGTGAGCCTGTCCGCAAATTCGCGGGGCGATATCTGGAGAATCACGTTGCCGGGACTACCGGCGAGCGGGGCAATCTGCATGCTGCATTGTTGCGATTTGTTCAAGCCCGGACTTATGGTTGTGTCATTTAAAAATACCGGAGAGTCATTTTCGCGGACGCGCCTCAGCGCATCCATTAGGGAACTTTCCGCTCTCAGTTTTTCAAACAGGGACTTTCCAGTTGCCGCTCTCGTGGAGGACATGAAAAATTCTTCTGCAGCCGCATTGATTCTGACTATTAAATTTTCCCTGTCAACCACCATGACGGGGACAGGTAATGAAGAAAAGATGGCTTCGTCCTTCATGTCGCCTTCCGTGCGGCGATGTGCCGCGCATTGGGTAAAATCCGCATTGCACTGATGCAATCCCGGCCGTTGTACCCCGGGATTTCATCATAGTGCCCCTTCATCATCTCCGTAAACTGAATTCCAGATCGAATTTTAGGTCTTGCCGCTTCAATAAGGCGATGCGCCATCAATGCGGGCTTCCAAGGCCATCCGCGCATCACTATGCCGCCGGATCCAGATTGGCGCATGGTCTTGGCAGCCTGACCGGAAGAGGAAATGCCACTGTTTTCGACAACAGGCATCTTCATCGCCTTCCTGGCCTTCCCTATCGTGAGCCAATCGGCAGAACCGTGCAAGATCCCGCCAAGCCCCAGCCCGACAGCGCGAGAATCGTGCCCGCAAGCACGGTGCGGACGGCATTCCAGTGCTGCCATGGCCCGGAATAGGCCCGCCACACCTCCTCGGCCTCCGCAGGGCCAAGCGGAGTCTGGACCAGCGCCAGCGCGTCGTTCAATGGCACATTGGCAGCCATCGTCGGAACCATTACGCCCAGAACATAGAGGAAGCCGGCCAAGGCAAAGCTGATTGCGGCGGCCCGTCGCCGCCGAGATCTCATGGCGGCCAGTGCCGTAATCATCAACAGCACTGGCGTGCCGAAGAATGCCGGCGCGAAGACCCAGTTGCGCACGCTCGCATTCATGGCCTTCATGGCGGTTATGGCCACATTGGGGTCCGCCGCATCGAGAACCCACATGGTCGAGCAGACCCAGGCGAAGAAGAAGCCGAACATCGCTCCGGAAAACAGGACCGACAGGAGGGCCAGCGGCTTAACCGTTCCGACCGCAGTTCTGGAGGCCCGCCTTGCAGCCTTCGACATTACGCTTCGCTCCCGCAAACCGGGTCTCTCTGTCGAATCGCATGACAGACCACTCTACCAAAGACAAACGCAATGGTGACCCGGACAAACCTCATCGCAGGCCAGATCCCGGGAAATGCAGGATCGACATACTTTTGCGACCCGCAGGACACCAACGCCGGAAGTTCCGCCACCGCTGCCGCAGTATAGCCATCTCCGATCCAGTTGTCATTTGCCTTGTCGCGCATCTTTCGACTCATGATATTTCTTTAACCGAACGGCACGGATTGACAAGACTGTAACGGCAGGTTTGGATATGGGTCTTGGGGCTGTGCCGAACGGAAAACCGTCATAAGGGCTGATTTTCGTTTTAAACACTCAAGCCGAAGCAGGATCCCCGATAATGTCCTTTTTTGGCCACTTCGACGCTTTTCGGCAGGCCGATGTCATTGGCCAAGTTGATATCGGTCGCACGCCGCGTTTCACGGATACCACCCCCGGCCCGCATTAAAGAACCTTGAAAAGAGCATTTTGACGACATCTAACCGTGGCTAAATTGACGTGAAACTAATGGCATGTTTTATTGAAACATATTCCAAAACTTCCTCAAACCAATTTTAAGCCAATTATAGAAGCCATAAATATGTGCAGGTGGAAAAATCTCAATAATCAGCAAAAACACGCAGCTTAAAACGGGCAGGATTTTTCCGCAAACACCATGTCGGGCTTTCCACCTTTTTATCGATAAGGCCAATTATGCAAAATGGGCAAATCCAAATTCTAAAGGACAAAAAATCCGCTGGCCGGAATTGCCGATCAATGAACGATGGCCATTGCAAAACGCGAATGTCCATGCTTTATCATTATGATGTCGTTAGTCCATAAGCGTTTCTTGACATTGCACGGGTGAAATTCCTGCATTAGTCTTCAATTGGAACTTCGATGATCACCTTTAAACGCGCAGCCCTGAAGTCGCTTGAAAAAACAGAGCCAAACATTGCCCATCAATTATCCCGAGAAAAAAGTCAAAATGAGTACAGATGCCGTAATCGTAGCCGCTGGTCGCGGCACCCGTGCCGGAGGCGATACCCCGAAGCAATGGCGCAGCATTGCCGGAAATCGAGTAATCGATTGGACGCTGAACACTTTCAGGGCCGTTGAAGAAATAAGAAGAATCGCTCTGGTCCTTCATGCCGATGACACAAGTTTAATCGAACCATGCGAAGGCCTCGTCGTGGTTGCAGGAGGATCCGAGCGCTCAGATTCCGTCAAACGGGGATTGGAGGCACTTAATGGCCCAAATTCTCCCGAATATGTTCTAATTCATGATGCCGTCAGATGCTGCATTTCAATCCAGGCAATTAAAAACATCATTCATCTTCTTCATCACGGTGACACGCATGCGGTAGCGCCAGCTCTACCGGTAAGCGATGCATTATGGCGTGAAAAGGACGGTTTGGTTGCGAAAATAAAAAAGCGCGACAAGCTGTATCGCGCCCAAACACCGCAAGCGTTCAGATTCAAGGCCATACTTGACGCGCATCGGAGATATCAGGGTCCCGCCGCGGATGATGTCGGGGTGGCACATGCCGCGGGCATCAAAATCAGCATGGTTGAAGGGTCCGAGGACAACATTAAAATTACAACCCCCGGCGATTTTGAGCGCGCCAGGCGGATATTGCACAATGGCGTTGACATACGTGCAGGGACGGGATTTGACGTGCATCGATTCTGCAAAGGAACCGCGGTTCTGATTTGCGGAATGGAAATACCGTTTAACAGAAGTCTTGAAGGCCACTCGGATGCGGATGTCGGCATGCATGCCATTACCGACGCAATTTACGGAGCAATCGCGGAAGGCGATATCGGGAGGCATTTCCCACCTTCCGACCCAAAGTGGAAAGGAGCGGACAGTCGCGTTTTTCTCGATCATGCCAAGTCCCTCGCAATGGAGCGCGGCTATGCAATCAGCAATATTGATGTGACAATAATTTGCGAAATGCCCAAAATAGCGCCCCATGCCAAAAGCATGATAATCGCAATTTCCGAGATGCTGGGAATTGAAACGTCTCGCGTGTCCGTAAAAGCCACGACTTCAGAAGGCCTGGGATTCACCGGAACCGGTGAAGGCATTGCCGCCCAGGCAATTGCCATGCTTGTGCGGCAATGAGGTTCTCTCGGCTTATAGCAACCGTTCTTGGAATTGGATATATAAGGCCTGCGCCTGGCACGTGGGCTTCGCTTGTCGCCCTGCCATGGGCATGGCTGCTGCATGTTGTTGCAGGACCATGGTTTCTGCTGGCAGGCATAGTCTTTGGATTTTTTAAGGGCTGGTGGGCGGTGTCACGCGAGATTGAAGGGCGTGAAGATCATGATCCATCGGAAATTGTTGTCGATGAATTCATCGGCCAGTCAATTGCATTTCTGCCAGTTTCCATTGGCTCCTTCGTTTACGGAGTGGATATCCTCTCGTTATGGCCGGGTTGGATTGCGGCTTTTGCTCTTTTTCGTCTCTTTGACATATGGAAGCCCGGGCCTGTAGGTTGGGCCGACGGAAGGAAAGACGCGCTTGGCGTAATGCTTGACGATGCCGTGGCCGGAATTTTCGCTGGCGCGGGTGTTGCGTGTCTTGCAGTCGCATATCACGGTCTTTTGTCATCATGACTGTCGCCGAACTTCTTGAGATCGCACGCAATTGCAAACTTACGATTGCAACCGCGGAAAGCTGCACTGGAGGAATGGTCGCTTCAGCCCTTACGGCAATTCCAGGATCATCGGATGTTTTTGACAGAGGGTTCGTCACCTACTCCAATGAAGCTAAAACCGAAATGCTTGGTGTGCCACCGGAGACGATCGGGAAATTTGGGACGGTTTCCGAAGAGGTGGCCAGAGAAATGGCCGAGGGCGCAATTGCTCGCTCCAGAGCTTCAATCGCCGTATCAATAACAGGAATTGCAGGGCCGGGAGGTTCGGAATTCAAACCTGAAGGACGCGTCTGTTTTGGTCTGGCGGTTAAGGGAAAACCAACTGTTTCCGAAACCCGGGAATTCAATTCAATTGGCAGGGCGGAGGTTAGAATGTGCTCCCGTGATCATGCGCTTGCAATCATTGAAAAGACCCTTCTTGAGTGTAATCAGGCAATCAAGTGAAATAGGGGCCGCCTTCTGCATGATGGGAAATTTAATTAACATCAGAGCAACTTGCAAAATTATGATGTCGAGCGAATCTGTTGCCCTTTACGGGCATTTTTCTTCGCGATTTTCCTGGGCCTTGGGGTCTCTCCGTGGTATAATG
>JAPOTF010000133.1:8441-14854 GCA_026709325.1 Roseovarius sp. | reverse complement strand
AAAATTATTAGAAATTTGAATTTTCGTTAGCTTTGAAGGTAGAGTAAAGTTTAGAAAAGCGACATCTGGATATCTGGAATTGGCTACTCATCAACAAGAAATGGAAGTGTTTGTCTGGAGAGGGGATTCACTACAGGGCGGTTTCGAGACTTTCAGGGTTCCCTCCGAAGAGAATCAGACAATTCTAGACGTCGTTACGTGGATACAGCAAAACGAGGACCCAACGCTGACTTATCGCTTTGCCTGTCGTGTGGGCATGTGCGGGTCTTGCGCGATGATGGTAAATGGCACACCGCGCTGGACCTGCCGAACCAACGTGAAGAAGGTGCTGAGAGGCGATAAACTGGAAGTTGCTCCTCTAGGCAATCTTCCAGTCATCAAGGATCTCGTGGCCGACATGGATCCATTCTTCGACAAATGGATCAAGGTCGGCGGTCGGCATGAACCAGGCAAGAGTCGCCATGATCCGATCGAGGAAATCTCTCCTTGCAATACCGATCGGGCAAGGGCCAATGCCGGTATCGAGTGCATCAATTGTTCAATCTGCTATGCGGCCTGCGATACGGTGCGGAGCAACCCTGATTACCTTGGCCCGGCGGCGCTGCTTCGCGCCTGGACCATCGTGAACGACGAAAAGCACGCAGACCGGCGCAATGTGCTTGATGCGGTCGCGGCAAATGATGGCTGCTTTAACTGCCACTCGATGGGCAGTTGCACGGCGCATTGCCCGAACGGGCTCGACCCTATGGGCGCGATTGCCGGACTCAAACGTACCGTCGCATGCGGCGCTTTCAAGCCGGGCGAATGATGCAGAGCGTTCACCTATACCTTGCTCAACGCATCTGCGCAATGATCATGGCCCCGCTGGTGTTCATTCATTTGGGTGTCATTATCTATGCCATTCAGGGCGGATTGAGCGCGGAAGAAATCCTTGGCCGCACCCGTGGTTCGGTGTTCTGGATGCTGTTTTACGGACTGTTCGTGGCCGCGGCTTCACTTCATGCCGCAATCGGTCTGCGCGTGATTGCGCAGGAAACCCTGCGGTTGCGCGGAATGATCGCGGGTATTTTGGCCTGGGGTGTCTTTGCCGTCTTTTTCTTCATGGGCGCACGTGCCGTGACGGCCGTGACGATGATCTGATGAAAAGCTATCGCAACCACCCTCTATGGCTTGCCTTTATGCTCCACCGCCTGTCCGGACTTGGTTTGGCCCTGTTTCTGCCCGTCCATTTCCATGTGCTTGGACTGGCGCTGACCAATACCGAAAAGTTGGACGGCTTCCTTCACTGGACAGAGATTCCAATCGTCAAATTTGCCGAATTCGGACTGGTGTTCCTGCTGGCCGTGCACATGTTCGGTGGTCTGCGTCTGCTGGCGCTAGAGTTCCTGCCATGGCCGGGACCGCAGAAGACGCTTGCGGCCGCTGCGCTTGCCGGGGCATTCATGGTCTCTGGCGCCTTTCTCCTGAATGCGATCTAGTCGATGCTTCCGAAAGCCGATATTGATCGTCGCGACACGGACATTCTGATCCTTGGAACAGGTGGCGCGGGCCTGTTCGCCGCACTGCACGCCCAGCAGTCCGCCCCTTGGGGCACAAAAATAACCATTGCCGTAAAGGGCTTGATCGGCAAATGCGGTTGCACGCGCATGGTCCAGGGCGGCTATAACGCCGCGCTTGGTCCCGGTGACAGCGTCGAGAGGCATTTTATGGACACCATCAATGGCGGCAAGTGGCTGCCAAACCAGGACATGGCCTGGAAGCTGTGTGAACAGGCGGTCGTTCGCGTGCGGGAACTGGAAAACGAAATCGGCTGTTTCTTTGATCGCAGGCCTGACGGCCATCTACACCACAAGGCATTTGCCGGGCAGACAGCAGACCGCACTGTTCACAAGGGCGACCTTACGGGGATCGAGATCATCAATCGCCTTATGGAGCAAGTGCTGTCGCGACCCGTCGACAGGCTTCAGGAGCACCGCGCCATTGGACTGATTCCGACCAGGGACGGCTCGGCCATAGCAGGCGTTCTGTTCATCGACATGCGTACCGGCGAATTTCGGTTTGTTCGAGCCAGGACGGTCATGATGGGAACTGGCGGCGGCCCGACCATGTACAAGTACCATACGCCGTCAGGCGACAAGACAATGGACGGTCTGGCAATGGCCCTGCGTCTTGGTCTGCCGCTGCGCGATATGGAGATGGTGCAATTCCACCCCACGGGGCTTCTTGCCGGCGACCATTCGCGAATGACTGGGACCGTTCTAGAGGAAGGGCTGCGCGGCGCGGGCGGTCAGTTGCTTAACGCGCGCGGAGACCGGTTCATGTTCGACTATGACGAGCTTGGTGAACGCGCAACGCGCGATGTGGTCAGTCGCGCCATGTATGCGGAGATGCGCAAAAGCAACGACCCGGATCAAGCTGGGGTATTCATTTCCATGGGCCATCTGGGCCCTGACAACGTCAGCAGGAAATTCAAGGGCATGGTCAAGCGCTGCGCCGACTGCGGATTTGACCTTGCCGCGGGCAAGGTCGAGGTGGTGCCGACCGCGCACTATTTCATGGGTGGTGTCGTTGTGGACACGGATGCCCGAACCGCTATCGAAGGTCTTTACGTTGCCGGCGAAGATGCCGGCGGCGCCCACGGTTCGAACCGCCTTGGCGGCAATGGCGTAGCCAACTCCACGGTCTATGGTGGAGTTGCCGGTGACACGATGGGCGTGGACATTCGCAACATGGGTGCGCTGCGTGACCCGGACGAAGCCGTCCTGTCTGCCGAGATTGAAAGGGCGCGGCGCCCATTCGCAAAAAATGCGGGCCGCGTTCATTCGCTCCGCAACAAGCTGCAGGAAGCGATGTGGGAAGATGTTGGTCTGATGCGCACCCGTGTCGGCATGAAACGCGGTTTAAACCGCATTGCCGAGATCAAGGGCGAACTGCTGGAAACGGGCATCGACTCGTCGAACCTGGCCTTCAACCTGACCTGGCACGACTGGCTCAATATGGCCTCGCTGATCGACATCTCCGAAGTAATTGCAAAAGCCGGGCTTGTTCGGGAAAACTCGCGCGGCGCTCACTTCCGCGAAGACTTTCCGGAATCGGGCAATATGGAAAACTCCCACTTTACAGTTGCCCGGCAACGTGGCGACAGTGTCACTGTTGGCCAGGAGAAAATTCGGTTCACCATCGTTAAACCCGGTGAAACCGTTCTGCCGGAAGGCGAACCCGAAACATTGGTGGCGCAAGCATGATACCGATCAACCTTATCCGATCCACGGCCCAATCCCTGATGGAAAAGGCCGCCATAGAAATTCCGCAGGACTACCTTGACGGACTGAAGGCCGCGGCAAAAACCGAAGATGGCGACCTCTCATCCTTTGTCTTGCGGGCAATGCTGCAAAACTACGAGGTGGCCAAAGAAGACCGCCGCGCCATGTGTGGCGACACGGGGGTTCCCCGCTGGTTTGTGAAGATGGGCAATGAGGCGAAAATCGAAGGAGGGATGATCGCGCTGGAGGCGGCCTTGCGAGGCGCAACGGCGGATGCCACCACAAGCGTTCCCCTGCGTCCAAATCGAGTGCATCCGCTTTGGCGAACGGATCACAACAACAATGTAGGTATCGGCGCACCGGAAATCGAATACGGTTTCGAGCCGGAAGGCGACTGGATCGACCTGATCACCGTGCACAAAGGAGGTCTATTCGGCACGGATTACCGGATGCTGTTCCCGTCCGACGGCATCGAAGGCATCAAACGGTTCTACCTTGACACACTCGTTGCCTTTGGCAAGCGCGGACTGGCCTGTCAACCGGCGATCATCGGCATTGGCCTTGGCGGATCAAAAGACACCTGCATGGTGCTGGGCAAGCGCGCTTCGGTCTTGCGCACAGTTGGAAGCCGGAACTCGGACCCGAGAATTGCCGCACTTGAGGACGAACTGAAGGAACTTGGCAACTCGATTGGCATGGGTGCCATGGGGTTTGTCGGCAAGAACATGGTGATAGACTGCAATATAGAGGTTGGATATTGCCACACGGGCGGCATGCAGATGAGCGTACACGCATTCTGCCTGTCCTCGCGCCGCGCCGTTGCGCGTCTCCACCCGGAAGGTCGAGCGGAATTTCGCACCGACCCGGACTGGTTCACAACCTATCAGCGTCGCGACACGGTGGACTGGACCCCGGCAGTGGAGGCGGCGGAATGAAACCGCGCGAGATCACCCTGAGCACGACACCGAAATCCGAAGACCTTACCTCGTTGAGACTTGGAGACATCGTTTATCTGGACGGCCTGATGTATACAGCCCGCGAGGGAGTCTACATGCGTGCATTGGAGGACAGGGCCAACATCCCGATGGAATTGCCATCCGAGAGCGCCGCGAATTTTCACTGCTCCCCGGCGGCGGCGATCCGGCCTGATGGCAGCTTTGACATGGGCGCCGTGACGGCAACGGCATCGTTCAGGTTTGCCAGGTGGCTGCCCGATTGGATGGCCAGAACCGGGGCAAAGCTGATCATCGGCAAAGGCGGCATGTCGTCGAAGGACTACAGGAGCTATTTCGTGCCAAACCGGGCGATTTACCTGTCGACCGTGGGCTATGGCACCGGCGCCCTTCTGGGGCGCGGAGTCGAGAATGTCGAAGCGGTTCACTGGAATGAAGAGCTGGGCCTTGCGCAGGCCATGTGGGTGATCCGCTGCAAGCGCATGGGACCCTTCATCGTGGCTTCGGATCTTGATGGGAACTGCCTGTTCGAGCGCGAAAATGAACGTATCGGCAAGACTCTGGAACACGTTTACAAAGGCACCAGACCTGCAACCCTGAAACGGTTTGGGGAAACCGATGACAGGAAAGACGAGCTAATCGGCTGAGCCGGGACACGAGCAATACCGGGTGCCGGCCCGGTGTCCGATTGCCCGGAGACACAAATGCCGTTCTGCCATATGCCCATAAGACGGTGGCCGGTTTGGGAGAATTCAGGTAAGGATCACGAAACGGCATTCGGGACAAGGTGTCCGATCTCAACGGCCTTTAACAGCGCCTTTTCCAGCTCATCGATCATGCGCCCCCGAACAGTGTCCTTTCGGGAAATCAGCCCCATCGTCCGCAAGGGACTGTCTGGCCCCAGGGAAAACCTCTTTAGCGAAAAAGACTGGGGATTTGAAACGGCCAGCTTCGGCATGATCGAAATGCCCAGGTTGCTGTAGACAAGGCTGGTTATGGCTTCGGTTCCTTCAAGTTCCATGGAATCGTTGACCCGGATTCTTCGCTTTTGCAGCCAGTTCTCGATGATTGAGCCAGTGACGCCACTTCGCGACACCCGGATGAACGGCTCGGTTTTAAGGAGCTCGAACGGGTCACTGCTTTCGACCTGCCGCGAAGCGAGGAGATGAAACGGCTCTTCGGCGATGTGTTCCCAGTCCACGGCAAGCGGCATGAATGCCGGACGGGCCACAACCGCCGCATCCAGCTCATTTCTCTCAACCTGGGTGATCAGTACAGGTGTCAACGATGGATAAACCAGAACGTGAAGGCCGGGAAACTCGGACTTCAGGATGGAAATTGCCAAAGGGATCAGGCCCGTCATATGCGCAGGTAGCGCGCCAATGCGCATCTCGCCCGTCAATCCGTCATCGCACAATACACTTGGAACGATATTGTCGTAGTCCTTGACCACCTTGCGGACCTTGTCCAGAAGCGCGCGCCCAATCGGCGTGAACTCGGGCGTCCGTTTCGATCTGTCGAAAATTGCCACTCCCCATTCTTCCTCCAGAGCCTTCATTTGCTGGGAAACCGCTGCATGCGTCACGAATACCGCTTCGGCCGCCCGGCTGAAAGTGCCGTGATCCGCCACGGCAATGAGAGTTTTAAGGGTGCGTATCGACATTGGTCTCTAGAGGTCGGCAGAACTCATATTGTCAGACACTCTAACACAATTCTTTAGGCAAACCAATTGAATTAAGGCTGACTAACCAATTAATCAGATTAAGACATACATAAGAGTGGACGAACATGAAGTTTGAAACAGATATACGTTTGCTTTCCCCCGCAGGATTTATGGCGACTTGATTCCAATGCCAGCCGGCAGCCGACAGACATTGGTCACCAAGCACCCTGCTGGAGTGGAGGCGATCTCGCCGTGGAACTTACCGACCTCAATGATTAAATGGATGATGCCGACCGTGGCTGCGGGTTGCACGGTGATCCTTTCCTCGTACAGCCGCGCGTCTTTCGCGGTACTTGCTTTTTCCACCCTCAACGAGGAGGCCGGGTTGCAGTCCGGCCTACTCGGTGTTCTCATCGGATCTTCGTGCAGAATTGCAGACTCGACAAGATCATCCGCCAGTTTATCGAGTGCATGGAAGCGTCAAAGGTTGGCAACGGACAATAAAAGGATATTGACATTAACCCGCTGATCACC
>JAPOTF010000133.1:0-8386 GCA_026709325.1 Roseovarius sp. | reverse complement strand
ACGGGGATCAGATCGTGACTGGCGGCAATAATGGCAACCAGAAAAGCAGAGCATTCATTGCCGGCCATTGCAACTGATGTCTCCCTGCCGATGGACGTGGCGCGGGAAGAAATATTTGAACCGGTTGCGGCAATTATCGATCTTGATACCGAGGATAAGGCATCACGCTTTACAACGATACGGAATACGGTATGTTCAACGTTAACAAAGTCGCAATTTCCAAAGAAGCGGCCACGTTTGACAGCATCAATGAAAGCGGTTTCGAACTGGAAGGCTCCAGGCGCGGAATCGGTAAGCACTTGTAAATCCAATCCCGCCGCATGGGAGGTCTCCTGCAAAAGTCGTGATTGGCATTCCGTCAACTGTGGACCACATGGGAGAGATAAATATGGCTAAAGCGGGTTTTATCGGACTTGGCCAAATGGGAAAACCCATGTCGCGCAACCTGATGAAGGGCGGTTATGATCTTAAGGTCTACGATCTTTCGCAGGACGCGATGCAAGATATCGTGAAGAATGGAGCGGAAGCCGCCGCGAACGCAAGGGAGGCGGCCGTTGGGGCTGATGTCGTCTTTACCATGCTGCCCACTGGTGCCATAGTCGAACAGTCGGTGTTCGGGCCTTGCGGCATTGCCGAAGGAATGTCCATGGACGCCGTTTTTGTCGATATGAGCACCATACTGCCCGAAGAAACCCGCTCCATTGGCAGGCGCCTGGCGGAACAGGGCATCGCCATGGTGGACGCACCGGTCGGGCGCACCTCCGCTCACGCGATTGGCGGCACTGTGACGTTCATGGTCGGTGGCGACTCGGCAGATGTGGCCCGGATCACACCTTATCTTGAATGCATGGGGCAAATGATCACCCATTGCGGTCCCCTGGGGGCGGGCGCCGTTGTCAAACTTGTCAACAACTACATTTCCGCCGTCACCAATGTGGTGACCGCTGAAGGTCTGGCATATGGGTTGGCGGCTGGCGTCAGTGAAGACACGATGGTCGAGGTGATCTCGCAAACTCCTGCGGGGCTTGGCCATATCACGACAACATGGCCGGCCAAGGCGCTGATTGACGATCCCGCACCCGCTTTCCAGCTGGACTTGGCGCGCAAGGATATTGGACTGGCTCTAACCGCCGCCGCTGCGGCAAAGGCGCCCATGGCCACCGGCGCCGTTGCGAGGGAAATCTACAACATCGCCAGCGCCAAGGGCCACGGACGGGAAGACTGGTCCACTGGAATCTTTCGCACCGTCAAATATCTGGCCAAAGGCAAAACTGACGGCTAATTTTGCAAGACCCTTCAATAACGCCGGCAGACGCTCTTTTTTGCGGAAACGACCTAATGGCGAACCTTGCCCGATTTACTTTTTCCATGCACCGTGGTTGCATGGATAATCGCCCACCCATGGAACTGGATCGCCGCAAGATCGAAATCGCCGACCGGTCTTTGAATAATGGATCTGGAGAAAGAAGCATGGCACCGCCGATGATTCCACTTGTATCATGCCGGGCGGGAAAAGTGGATTGCCGCGATTTGCATGGGCAACCTATGTCGCAATCAGGAAAATAGATGTTTGAATCGCTTTCCAGGTCAGGACATGATATTGGCGCAAGCGTTCATTCTGTCGGTGATGGACACCGATTCAAGCATCATTTTAGAATCAAAAAAGTTAAAATTGGTGCTGGACATTTCACAGCCCGTTAAGGCATTAATCAAGAACATCCATGGTCAGCGGTTCAAAATATACCTGTCGAATAACTCCATGATCCACCGAATCGCAAGCAGTATTGAAGATCTTCCCGACATGCGGGAACTGATTTCCCATAGCGGGCTAGAATTCATGCAGAACATGATTGAAGGCAAACTTCCGGGACCGCCCATCGGTCACGCCATGAACTTCAAACCCATCGAAGCCTCATTTGGCCGCGTGGTGTTTGAGGGTGTCCCGGGCTTTAAAATGACCAACCCAATGAGAGGCGTTCATGGGGGATGGTATGGAGCAATATTGGACAGCTGCATGAGTTGCGCCGTTATGTCAACGTTGGAAAAAGGCAAGATTTACACCACGCTGGAATTCAAGGTAAACATCACAAGGCCAATACCCGTCGAAACGCGCGTAATCGCCACTGGAGAAGTTCAGCATCACGGACGCTCAACCGGAGTTGCCAGAGGCGAAATCCGTTGCGCCGACGGCAGCGAGCTCTATGCCACTGGATCGACAACCTGCATTGTAATGGATCCCATAAAAAATCCGGGCTGACAATTGGACGGCAAGGTTTCGCTCCAGGCAATCCAAACGGCATGCCCGCCAGCGCCGACAATCAAGTCGGCCTTGCCGCGCTTATGCTGACGCGAGGTACCGCCGTTGCATTCAAAATGGCATAGCAGGACATTCCCGGCGCAATCTGCATCTCGCTTGCGGCCCTGGCAGTCAGCCTTGACAGCAATGAATCCCGTCCGGCCCGCACCTGCACGGCAACACCGGGGCCGTCGCCCCGATGAACGGATTCGACGGTAACGGGCAATATGTTGTTTGAAGAAAGACCGGTCGGCTCCGCAAGCGACAGAATTATGTCTTTGGCAAGAATTCTGACTCTTACCGGCAAACCAGGCGAGACCCCCACTCCGGGAAGCAGCAAATCGCCACCGCTGAACCGCAACCTGGTTAAACCGTCTCTTTCGTGCTCCAAAACCCTCGCCAGAACTATTGCCCCCGCCTCTCGCACGCCCACATATGGCATTGCCTCGGGATCGCTCAGTACCGACTGCGCGGTATCGCTTGCAACAACCTTTCCCATCTTGAGAACCACAAGATGGTCGGCCAGTCGAGACACCTCCGCCATACTGTGACTTACATAGACTATGGGCACCTTGGAAACATCGCGCAGCCTTTCGATATAGGGAAGAATGTCGTCCTTGCGCGACTCGTCTAGAGACGCCAGCGGTTCGTCCATGAGCAATAGTCGCGGATTTGACAGCAAGGCGCGCGCCAGCGCCACTCTTTGCTTCTCCCCTCCCGACAATGTCCCCGGTCGGCGATTCATTAGGCCGGACAATCCAAGAATTTCCGCAATATCCCCTTCCTCGACGGAACTTCGGCTCCCAGTGGAAAATCTGACTCCAAAACGTATATTGCCGGCCACGCTTAAATGCGGAAAAAGCCGCCCGTCCTGAAACACATATCCAATGCGCCGCTTTGAAGGACGCACCATGATTTCCCGACTGGAATCAAACATGATCTCCCCGTCTTGGGAAATTCTGCCTTTTTGCGGGCGAAGCAATCCCGCTATGGCATTCACGATGGTGGATTTTCCGGCACCGGAGGGACCAAAAATCGTGGTCACGCCACAACCGGTTATAAAATCGGCATCGATTTTAAAGGATCCAAAGCTGTGGGATATGCTTACCTCAAGTGTCATCTGCGACCAATCCTTGCGGCAACAAGCCGTGATAGCCATTCCGAAATCAAGACAGCGCCAAGCGCAACAAATATGGACAGCAACACGAGCCGGAGCGCGCCGGATTCACCTCCGGGTATCTGCAAAAACGCATAAATCGCAGAAGGAAGCGTCTGCGTCTCCCCGGGTATGTTTGCCACAAAAGTGATGGTTGCGCCAAATTCGCCAATAGCCTTGGCAAACCCCAGAACGGCTCCCGCCAATATTCCCGGAGCAATGAGAGGAAGTGTAATCAGCATAAAACGCCACGCCGGGTCTGCTCCAAGAGTCTCGGCCGCTTCCTCGAGTTTCGGGTCCACGGCCTCTATCGCCAACTGAATCGCGCGAACCATCAGCGGAAAGCCCATTATTGCCGCAGCCAAAGCGGCCCCCGTCCAACGAAAGGCCAGAACTATTCCAATCTGCTCAAGCCATCCGCCAATAATTCCGGTCCTTCCGAAAACCAGAAGCAGCAGATAACCCGTTACGACCGGAGGCAATACCAAAGGCATGTGAACAAACGCGCTTAACATCCATTTGCCGACAAAATTTCCTCGCGCAAGAATCCATGCCACAAGTATGGCAAGCGGCAGGCTGGCCGTCATGGCCCATGTCGACACCTTGATCGACAGCATTAGCGCCGCCCATTCCTCAGGCTGAAGATTCATTGATCCGCTCCCGAAACGGAAAAACCGTGAGACATGAATACCCGTGCCGCATACAGACTCGCAAGATGCCGAATAAATCCAACCGTTATCTCTGTTTCCCGCTTGGCCATGACGGCCCCGGAATATCTGATTGGTTCATGATGCGCCGGATCCGCCTCAAGAAGAATGTCGAGGGTCTTGTCCGACAACGCGTCGCTTAAATATACAAGACCCATGGGAGTCTCTCCTCTTGAAACCAGCGCCAGAGCCGCCCTTGCATTTTCCGTTTCGGCCAGGTGCCGCTCGAGATGCGGCCACATTCCCGTGCTCTCAAGCCATTGCCGCCCGTAAATTCCCGCGGGAACGGATCGGGTCATGCCCATGGCCAATCTGCCCCCATCAAGATATTCCAGTATGGATTCGGCTGTATCATCAACGACGCCGGCTTTAACTCCAACCAGAACGAGCCTGTTGCCGAGAAGCGTCTTCCTGGTATCCGGCGCTAGCAACTGGCGCATTTCCAGCCAGTCCATCCACGCCTCATTGGCCAGAATGACTATGTCAACCGGAGCGCCAAGCGCCGCCTGCCTTGCGATTTGACCGGAGCCGCCATAGGAAATGGCTACGGGATATTCATAATCCGCCACCAGTTCGTTCAATGCATTGCGAAGAGACGCGGCGGCAAATACCTTAATCGATTCTCCGGACATGCAGGGAACAATCATGAAAATCAGAGCGCAAACGGATGCAAGTAAATGAACCAGCTGTTTCATGACCTGATTGCCTTCAACTCCTTGAGATCGGCCTGCAGGCCGATGATCGTCATATGTGCATCACCTGTTTTAACACGCCGCACACCGCAATAAAATTAGGCGAAACGCATTTTTGCATTCCATACATGGACCAGACGATTACATCGTGTATAATTGCCACCAAATCCGAATTTGAGTCATAATCATGAAAAACATAAGGCCGCAAACAATTGACCAGCGACCCCTATTGATTAAACCTCGGCCCAAAACCGACCTGAGAACTCAATTTGCCGCACTGTGTTTCAAAATGGTGCGGAAAAGGCCCGAATTTCTACTGATCACATCTAGAGGCTCGGGACGCTGGGTTATACCTAAAGGATGGCCCGCAGACGGCAAGACCCCAGCCGAGTCAGCCCTAAAGGAAGCATGGGAGGAAGCCGGAGTAATTGGCCAGTTGTCTGGCGGATGTCTTGGCATGTTTTCCTACAGCAAGACATTGGAAAGCGGATCCGATGTTCTATGCGCTGCAATGGTGTTTCCCA
Source organism: Roseovarius sp. (assembly GCA_026709325.1). Taxonomy (GTDB): domain Bacteria; phylum Pseudomonadota; class Alphaproteobacteria; order Rhodobacterales; family Rhodobacteraceae; genus JAPOTF01. The sequence goes on along the minus strand of JAPOTF010000133.1, from coordinate 3,011 downwards.
TAAAGGTGATCAAACTCAAGGACAAATTCCCGGAATCGATACAACGCAAGCGCCGATGGTTCAGTCGGAAAAAAGCCGCAAAGAAACTGGAAAACCCCGAACTTGCGGCCGTGATAAAAATCTTCGACCCGGATTTGTCGGCATAATGCACCTTTTGCAAATCAGATATCGCCCGTTGCCGAAATCGGAAGTGGTCTCACATTTCACATTCACACTCCCTCCGGTCAACTTCATGACAAAAATATGCGCAAATTGAAGATTAAAATATAATTAACGAAAACAATCAGTTGAAACCGGAATGAAAAATTGTTTGGAGCCGCGTTCCCTTGTTTAACCAGACCAAACATGCCGAACCAGTCGCCTGCCACATGAGCCGAACCTGTTGCAAGCTGGCGATAAACCAAAAAATATCGACTTGTAAAACCCGTAGTCGATGGTCATTATAAAGGACAACGGAGGGACCGGATTGATTAATTTTACCCTTAAATGCGATCAGGGCCACAGATTTGAAAGCTGGTTTCAATCCGCAGAGGCGTTTGACAAGCTTCGGCAGAGAAATATGATTTCATGCGCTGTATGCGGGTCTCAAAAAGTGGAGAAAACCATAATGGCGCCCCGTGTTGTAACAAGTCGAGAGAAATCATCAGCGAAGCCCTCGGAAAAACCCACTCCTCTCTCCAGCCCCGCAAGCACTGCCGAACAGGCTCTTGTCGCATTGAAAAAGCGTATCGAAGAGCGTTCGGAATACGTTGGCAAAAACTTCGTCCGGGAAGCGCGGGACATACATGAGGGTCTTGTCCCCGAGCGACTTATCCATGGAGAGGCCCGCCCGGAGGAGGCAAGGAAACTTCTTGAAGACGGAGTTCCAGTCGCTCCACTTCCATTTGCAACCGGCCGAAAATCCAATTGATCATACGAGAGTATCTAAATGCATGTTGTAATCACCGGCGCAAATCGCGGAATTGGGAAATCGCTTGCGGATCGATACAGGGATCGGGGCAACGAGGTTACGGGCACTTCACGTGAAGGAAACGGCCCCATACTTGATGTTGCGGATGCCGACTCGCACTCCGCATTTGCCACCATGCTCGACGGCAAACCGATTGATCTGCTTATCTGCAACGCGGGAATTTTCAAAGATAAAAAAGAGAAACTCGTTTTTGGCTACCCGACGGATATGTGGTCGGAAACCTTTGCCGTAAATGTTGCAGGTGTATTCTTGACAATTCAGGCATTGCTACCCTGCCTTCAGGGATCCAGACAGGGAAAAATCGCAATAATTTCGAGCAGAATGGGGAGCAACAGACAAGCCGTTGGCAGCAGCTACATCTACCGCGCCTCCAAAGCCGCCGCAATTAATCTCGGAAGCAATCTTGCTTACGACCTAAAGCCTCTTGGTATCGCCGTGGGCGTGTACAGCCCGGGATGGGTGCGTACAGATATGGGAGGTAGCAACGCTGAAATATCCGTCGAAGAGTGCGCCGCTGGACTTGCAAATAGATTCAACGAGCTCAACCTGGAAAATACAGGCTGCTTTTTAAACTGGAACGGAAAGGAAATTGGCTATTAATCCGCTGAAGGCAAGTAATGGCCGTCGTCATAAATTCTTGATTTAATACGTTTTTCAAAACCCGTTCAGATGTGCCGCGCTAAATGCCGCAAGGCATTGCCGCATTAATTCCAACCTTGCTATTGCCCTTTTCCTCATACGGTCGTAATCCCAAACCATCTGTTGCGGGAATGTGTTCATGTCTTTGCTTGTAATGAAATTCGGCGGCACGTCAGTCGCAAATATCGACCGCATTCGCAATGCGGCTCTACGTGTTGGCGAGGAAGTCGCCAGAGGACACGATGTCATTGTCATCGTTTCGGCAATGGCGGGAAAAACAAACGAGCTGGCCGGCATGGTCGAGGAAATATCGCCTCTTCACGATGCGCGGGAGTATGATGCCGTGGTAAGTTCGGGCGAAACGGTCACGGCGGGCCTTATGGCCTTGATCCTGCAGGAAATGGACATCCCCGCGAGAAGCTGGCAGGGATGGCAGGTTCCCCTTCTTACCTCATCGGCACACTCCGCGGCGAGAATAAGCGAGATACCGACCGAAAACATAAATGCAAAATTTTCCGAGGGAATGAAGGTGGCCGTGGTGGCCGGATTTCAAGGGTTAAGCCCTGAAGGCAGAATTACCACAATTGGCCGCGGGGGGTCCGACACCACCGCCGTCGCCTTTGCGGCGGCGTTCAATGCGGAACGCTGCGACATACACACTGATGTGGATGGCATCTATACAACCGACCCGCGCATCTGTGAAAAAGCCCGCAAACTTGACAAAATAGCATTCGAGGAAATGCTGGAACTGGCATCGCTTGGAGCAAAGGTACTGCAAACCCGCTCGGTGGAACTGGCCATGAGGTACAACGTGCGTCTTCGCGTGCTAAGCAGTTTTGAAACCGCCGGCAAAACCGCCGGCACCCTTGTCTGCGCCGAGGAGGAAATCATGGAATCAAGCATTGTGAATGGAATCGCGCATTCACGCGATGAAGCGAAATTAACACTTGTATCCGTTGCGGATCGCCCGGGCATTGCGGCGACAATATTCGGCGCATTGTCCGATGCTGGCGTCACCGTGGATATGATTGTTCAAAATATTTCCGAAGAGGGCCGCACCGATCTGACATTTTCATGCCCCACAAGCGAGCTGGCCAGGGCCAGGAATGCCCTGGATGGAATAAGGGCCGATGGCAGGCTTAATTTTCACGACCTGATAACGGACACCGATGTTGCCAAAATCTCCGCTGTTGGCATTGGCATGCGTTCACAGTCGGGAGTCGCCGCGCAAATGTTCCGAACACTTAGCAACGAGGGAATCAACATCAAGGTGATCTCCACTTCGGAAATCAAGATTTCCGTGCTAATCGAAAAAAAATACATGGAGCTTGCGGTTCAGGCGCTGCATGATAGTTTTGAACTTGATAGTGCTGGATGAACACCAATCAGGCCTTATGCTTTC
>JAPOTF010000032.1 GCA_026709325.1 Roseovarius sp. | reverse complement strand
TTGCAACGTGCCGATTGCCCAAATTTGGCGGGTCTTTTAAAAGAAGGCGAGATCATCAACCATGTGGAGACTCCCGGGCAGGCGGAAATTGGGAAGGTTTGAATATTTGCGCTTTCAACGTGCGGAGGGCGCGCTGTCGAGAGGCGCTTAAATCCCGGGGCGCGCGCGTCGACAGTTTGCCGCGGAAGGCCGGCGTGGCCGCGGTGGTTTCAATGATGTTGCTCTGCAATTTAATTTCCAAACCGGATAAACATGCGGTATTGCTCTTGAACGAGTTTCTTGCAGCGTATATATGCAGGCGGTGGCATGGTGCCATAGTGTGCAAATCGCATTGCCGTGTCTGGTCCGCCGCGCTTCACGGGCCATGTCCGGTTTGAGGAGAAGCGAAATGAAACTTAATGAACTGCGCGACAAATTCGGGGCGACCAGTGCGAAAAAACGCGTTGGTCGTGGACCGGGGTCGGGAAAGGGAAAGACCGCCGGGCGCGGCATGAAGGGACAGAAATCCCGCTCGGGCGCGGCAATTGGCGGATATGAGGGCGGTCAAATGCCGCTTTACCAGCGTTTGCCAAAACGTGGATTTAACAAGCCGAATCGCAAAAAGTATGCCGTGGTGAATGTTGGACTCATCCAGAAGTTTTTAGATGCGGGCAAGCTTGATGGCGGCAATGTGATCTCGGAAGACAAACTGGTTGAAAGCGGTCTTGTTAGACGAAAGCTTGACGGCATCAGGATACTGGGGAAGGGTGAAATCGGCTCTTCATTGAATATTGAGGTAACCGGTGCCTCTAAATCGGCAATAGAAGCCGTGGAACAGGCCGGAGGCAGTCTCAAGACCGGTTCAAGTACGGCAAATGAAGGATAGGATGCACGTGGCAACCTGCCTTGGCATCACCAAAGTTGCATAATGACTGACTTGCATGCCGAATTACGGCCCCGTGCCTGAAATGCCGAGCATGTAGAGGGAAAAAGAGACCCAAATGGTATCAGCAGCAGAACAAATGGCGGCAAACACAAGTTGGGCCGCGTTTGGCAAGGCCACCGATCTTCGCAAGAGGATAGTGTTCACATTAGGCCTTTTGATAATATATCGCCTCGGCACATATATACCCGTGCCGGGGATAGACGGCGCGGAATTGCGGCAGTTCATGGAAGGCGCCCAGTCCAGCATTGGCGGCATGCTGAGCATGTTTACCGGCGGCGCGCTCGGTAGAATGGGTATATTCGCTCTCGGAATCATGCCCTATATATCGTCCGCCATTATTGTTCAGCTGCTTGCGGCAATGGTGCCGTCGCTGGAGCAGCTGAAAAAAGAAGGTGAACAGGGCCGCAAGAAAATCAACCAATATACTCGATACGGCACGGTTGGGCTTGCGACATTGCAATCATACGGTCTTGCAGCCAGTCTTCAATCGGGCGGGCTTGCAACCGACCCGGGACTGTTTTTCATTGCCAGTTGCATGATAACGCTGGTTGGCGGAACAATGTTTCTGATGTGGCTGGGTGAACAGATCACCGCGCGTGGCGTTGGGAACGGGATTTCGCTGATCATATTTGTTGGCATTATTGCTGAAGTGCCTGCCGCGCTGGCCCAGTTTTTTGCAAGCGGCCGCAGCGGTGCCCTAAGCCCCGCCGTAATTATCGGCATCATGGTCATGGTGGTCGTGGTGATCGCCTTTGTCGTGTTCATGGAACGCAGCCTCAGGAAGATACATATTCAGTATCCGCGCCGCCAGGTGGGGATGAAGGTTTATGATGGCGGATCGTCGCACCTTCCGGTCAAGGTTAATCCGTCAGGTGTTATACCGGCCATATTTGCCAGTTCGCTCCTTTTGCTCCCGGTAACCATCAGCACGTTTTCCGGAAATCAGACAAGTCCGTTTATGTCCACCGTCCTGGCGTATTTTGGACCCGGTCAGCCTGCATATCTGCTGTTTTTTACGGCAATGATTGTGTTTTTTACATATTTCTACACTTACAACGTGGCTTTCAAACCCGAGGATGTGGCGGACAATCTAAAAAATCAGAACGGTTTCGTGCCGGGTGTCAGGCCCGGCGCCAAGACCGCGGAATATTTGGAATATGTCGTGACAAGGATATTGGTGCTTGGTTCAGCCTATCTTGCCGCGGTATGTCTTCTGCCGGAGATATTGCGAAGTGAACTGGCAATTCCATTTTACTTTGGAGGCACGTCAGTTCTGATTGTTGTTTCCGTGACAATGGATACGATTCAACAGGTCCAATCCCATTTGCTGGCGCATCAATACGAAGGACTGATCCAGAAATCCCAGTTGAGCGGTAAAGGTCGTAAACGCAATCGCAGAAAGGGAACGACACGCAGATGAATATCATACTTCTGGGACCGCCCGGCGCCGGCAAGGGAACGCAGGCAAATTTTCTCGTTGAGGAAAGATGCATGACTCAGCTTTCCACCGGGGATATGCTGCGAGAGGCCAGGGATGGCGGAACTGAAATGGGAAAAGTGGTTGCCGATGTTATGGAGCGTGGCGATCTTGTCACCGACGATGTTGTAATTGGACTCATAAGAGAAAGAATTGATGCCGACAAAAGCGGCGGGTTTATATTTGATGGGTTTCCGAGAACTCTTGCACAGGCTGACGCGCTGGGCGATTTGCTTGCCGAGATGGGCATGGAACTGGATTGCGTTATTGAATTGCAGGTTGATGATACTGCGCTGATACAGCGCATAACGGCACGTTCGTCATGCGGCGCTTGCGGCGCCGTCTACAATGACATAACCAACCCTTGGCCCGAGGATGGCAGATGCTCAAGATGCGGGTCCACCGATGTAAGGCGCAGATCCGACGACAACGAGGAAAGCCTGAAGCAAAGGCTGATGGAATATTACAAGAAGACATCGCCTCTCATAGGATATTATCATGCAGGGGGAAAACTGGCCTCGGTTTACGGACTTGGAGAGATAAACGAGGTTAGAACCGAGATTTCATCTGCATTGCCTGAATGACCGGTTGTCTGCAGTGGAGTCGATTTCGGCGGCAATTTTGCCTGGGCGTGTAATTTAATTGAATGGAGTGTTTACATTCGTGGCTGATTCATGTACTTGGTCGCCTTTGAACGTTTGTGGTGATTCCAGTGTCGGATATTCCGCGCAAGGGGAAATCAGCAGACCAGACAGCGGCCCGTTGCGAAAGCGTCGGGCCTGTGTTGTGAAAAAAGGTTCTGGAGATACGGAACCGCAACGAAAGGAACAGGACGCGTGGCACGCATTGCCGGAATAAACATACCGACCCACAAGAGGGTTCCGATAGCTCTTACATACATAGCCGGGATAGGCCATTCTTCGGCCAGGGCGATATGTGAGGCGGTAAACATAGACCCTGCCAGAAGACTAAATGATCTTAGTGACACCGAGTTGCTGGCAGTTCGCGAGCATATCGATTCAAACTATACGGTTGAAGGAGATTTGCGTCGCGAGGTTCAGATGAACGTTAAGCGACTGATGGACCTTGGATGCTATCGCGGGCTCCGGCATCGGCGCAATCTGCCGGTTCGCGGTCAGCGAACCCATACAAATGCCCGAACCCGCAAGGGTCCGGCGAAGCCCATCGCCGGCAAGAAGAAATAGGGACTGCGAAAATGGCACGAGACACACGCCGCGGGAAACGAAAGGTTTCCAAGAATATTGCCACTGGAGTGGCACATGTGAACAGTTCGTTCAATAATACAAAAATACTGATATCGGATGTCCAGGGCAACGCAATCGCCTGGTCGTCAGCTGGCACCATGGGATTCAAGGGGTCTCGAAAATCCACCCCATATGCCGCTCAGATAGCGGCGGAGGATGCGGGGCGGAAGGCGCAGGAACATGGCATGAAGACGCTTGAAGTCGAGGTCCAGGGACCAGGCTCAGGGCGTGAATCCGCGCTTCGCGCACTGGCAACTGTGGGGTTCAACATTACATCAATACGCGATGTGACGCCGATTGCGCATAACGGATGTCGTCCTCCAAAACGTCGCCGCGTCTGATTCAAGTTTATTATTGAGATGCGTCGGGTCGCAAGACGGCGGTTCCATTAAAATTTTCAACCTCGGGCGTTTTTGACCTTTGGACATGGGGTCGGAAACAGGAATGGAGGGAATTCATGATCCATAACAACTGGGCAGAACTGGTAAAGCCATCGCAATTGGAAATCAAGCCGGGCATTGATGCAAGCCGCCAGGCCACCATTGTTGCGGAACCTCTGGAGCGCGGCTTTGGATTGACGATTGGCAATGCGTTGCGCCGCGTGCTTCTGTCGTCTCTCCAGGGAGCGGCGATTACATCGGTTCAGATTGACAATGTGCTTCACGAATTTACAAGCGTTCCCGGAGTTCGCGAAGATGTGACCGACATAATTTTAAATCTCAAGGGTGTTGCGATAAGTATGGAGGTTCCAGGTCCAAAGCGCCTTTCCATATCGGCCAGAGGACCGGGCATAGTAACAGCCGGCGACATCTCTGAAAGCGCGGGGATTTACATTCTCAACAAGGATCATGTTCTATGTCACCTTGATGAAGGGGCTGATCTTTATATGGAACTGTGGGTAAATACGGGCAAGGGTTATGTTATTGCCGATTTGAACAAGCCGGAAGATGCGCCAATTGGTCTGATTCCAATCGATTCCATATACTCCCCGGTTAAAAGGGTAAGTTATGATGTGCAGGCCACCAGGCAGGGGCAGGATCTGGATTACGATAAATTGACAATGAAGATTGAAACGGACGGTTCCGTAACGCCAGAGGATGCCGTGGCACGTGCCGCTCGCATCCTTCAGGACCAGTTGCACATTTTCATAAATTTTGAAGAGCCGGTTGCAGACGCCCAGGCGGATGAAGACGATAGTTTGGCTCTAAATCCGCAACTTCTCAAAAAAGTCGATGAACTGGAGCTTTCCGTCCGTTCCGCAAACTGTTTAAAGAACGACAATATCGTGTACATTGGAGATCTCATTCAAAAAACCGAAACGGAAATGCTTCGCACTCCAAACTTTGGGCGCAAGTCGCTGAATGAAATCAAGGAAGTGCTTTCATCCTATGGATTGTATCTGGGCATGGATATTGTCGAATGGCCGCCGGAAAACATCGACGAGCTGGCCAAGAAATACGATGACAATTTTTAATCCGCTTTGGCAAAGCGGATTATGGGCGCTGTCGCCCCAATTGGAGGGTCGTGAACGCATTTGGCCCCGGACAAAGGATAAAAAAAACAAGGAGAAAAATATGCGACATGCAAGAGGTTATCGCCGCTTAAACCGCACTCACGAACATCGCAAGGCGCTGTTTGCCAATATGGCCGGGTCGCTTATTGAGCATGAGCAAATTAAGACAACACTCCCCAAAGCCAAGGAATTGAGGCGCGTTGCGGAAAAGCTGGTCACTCTTGCAAAGCGGGGGGATGTTCACGCCCGACGTCAAGCCGCCTCGAAGCTTAAGCAGGATAAGCATGTTGTAAAGCTGTTTGATGTACTTGGACCTCGCTACGAAGACCGAAACGGCGGCTATGTTCGTGTGCTGAAGGCAGGTTTTCGTTATGGCGACATGGCGCCAATGGCAATCATTGAGTTTGTTGATCGCGATGTTTCCGCAAAAGGTGCGGCGGATAAGGTCGAAGATGCAGAAGAAGAGGCCCTTTGATCGGGAATTTTTTAGTTGCCTGCCCTGCAGTTCCGTCAAGAACTATATTGAAACCACCGGTAATTCCCGCTAACTTTTGCTTTTCGGAAAACCATGCCTTCCTCTATGAAAAATATGATATTAAATGATTTTTTTGCCGCATAAGTCTAAAATTCCGGAAAAGCGAGACAAGGAGTCCACGAAATTTTAAAAAACCTTTGCAACCCATTGAATGGTTCAATGAAAAAATTAGCGGGAATTACCGTGAAACCGCGCAAGATGTTGACCTAACTCGACATGTAAGGCGAAATGCAAATCCTGGCAGTCATCGTGGGCGGCATGTCCCCGGTCCGCTAAATCGCATAACATGCCGCCACAAAAAGGGTCGGTTTCCCGTGGCAATATCTGTGGCGGATTAAGGGATGGCCGGTCCCTGGCGGGCCTCTGAAGTTCGTGCATGCCGCATTGGAATCCACTCCGCAAACCCAATGGGGATTGACGCGGCGCATACCGGGATTCTCTCTTGCAAGTGAGGTGCCCGCCTTGCAATTACAGGTTCAAGCACGCATATCAGATGTGAAGGAAATTTGGCGAGTTATCATGCATCGGGCTGTTTTTTTCATAATTGCCTTAATGGCTCTGCCTGTCAATGCCGACCAAATGACTGTTCCAAAAAGCCATTTGGAGATAGGGATTGGGTTTGTTCCCGTTGTGAAAAAGGCCGCACCTGCAGTTGTCAATATCTATGCCAGGCAACTCGTAAATCAGAGGGTAAACCCATTTTTTGGAAGTGACTTTTTTGATGAAATGTTTGGGGGATTGGGAACGCAGCGCCAGAGAATTCATAATTCGCTTGGTTCCGGTGTTATTGTATCCGAAGATGGAATTTTGGTTTCCAACTATCATGTAATTGAAGGGGCGATCGATATTCATGTTGTCCTGAACGACCGAAGGGAATTTAAAGCGGAGATCTTGCTGGCTGATGAAGAAAGCGATTTGGCCGTCTTGCGATTGAACAATGCCGACAAAATGCCAACAATTGAATTGCGGAACAGCGATACAGTTCAAGTTGGGGAACTTGTTCTGGCCATTGGAAACCCATTCGGCGTGGGGCAGACAGTCACATCCGGAATTGTGTCGGGGCTGGCCCGGTCTGGTGCCGCGGCGGGAATTGCCCAGGGATATTTTATACAAACGGACGCGCCGATTAATCCGGGAAATTCTGGTGGCGCTCTGGTGGATGCAAATGGGCGTCTCATTGGAATCAACACGCGCATTCTAAGTAGTTCAGGTGGATCGATCGGGATAGGGTTTGCCATTCCCTCAGTGCTGGTGCGGCAATTCATTAAACAGGCCCGGTCGGGAAATGTCCGATTTGAACGTCCCTGGGCCGGAATGAGCGGCGAAGCGATTACAATGCAAATCGCCGAGAGCATGAATTTGGATGGCCCGGGGGGCATAAGAATAAAAGAATTGCATCCCGATAGCGTTTTCAAGGCCGCGGGTTTTGAGCAAAACGATATAATCACCCATGTGGGCGATCAACCGGTCAATACTATGGACGAGATGATTTTCAGGATGTCAGTGGCAGGTCTTGGAGAACTGACCGATGTAACGCGAGTACATTCTGGAAAAACGGATGTTGTATCCGTGCACCTTAAACCTCCTCCCAATGAACCGCCCAGAAACCGGTTGCAAACCGGCCGCCGCTCGGTATTTCCGGGCATGACGATATCAGCGATCAATCCTCAAACGATTTTGGAATACGGCTTGGGATTGTCCGCGTGCGGTGCGGTTGTGGAAAATCCCGGTCAAACGGGCGAGCGCGCGGGATTGCGCGCAGGTGACGTTTTTACGGAGATAAACGGCAAAAAGGTCAAAGACAGTGAAGAGGCGCGTAAATTGCTGCGCAAAGACGGAAAGTGGTTGCGTCTGGGCATATTGAGAGGTGATAAACGTTTGGAACTGACACTCAGGTTGTGAAATATGTCAGATCTTTTAAGTGGCGGCATGAGAAGTTCCGGCAGAGGTGTTCCACATCCTCTGGCCGATCGACTGAGGCCAGACAGTCTTTCGGAAGTTGTTGGTCAGCGGAATGTGCTTGGCGCCGACGCGCCACTTGGGGTGATGTTGTCCAGCGGCAGTTTGGGATCAATTGTCTTTTGGGGCCCGCCGGGTGTTGGAAAAACAACTATAGCGAGGTTGCTGGCAAAAGAGACGGATATGCACTTTGTACAAATCAGCGCGATCTTCACCGGAGTGCAGGAATTGCGAAAAATTTTCAAGGAGGCGGAACTCAGGTGCCGGAACGGGCAGGGTACGTTGCTCTTTGTTGATGAAATACACCGTTTCAACAGGGCGCAGCAGGATGGTTTCCTGCCATATATGGAAAATGGCACAATTCTGCTTGTCGGGGCCACAACGGAAAATCCAAGTTTTGAACTTAATGCGGCATTGCTAAGCCGGGCCCAGGTTCTGGTTCTGGAACGGCTTGGACTTTCGGAACTGGAGCTTCTGGCACAACGCGTTGAACGTCAACTTGAAATCAGTTTGCCATTGGATGGAACCGCAAGAGAGGCTCTGCTGGCCATGGCCGATGGTGATGGCAGGGCGCTATTGAACCTTATCGAGCAGATTCTGGCATGGGACGTGAAAGAGCTGCTGGATACCGGCAGTCTGTCGAATCGTTTGATGAGAAAAGCCCATAATTATGACAAGTCCGGCGATGAGCATTTTAACCTGATTTCGGCATTGCATAAATCGGTTCGCGGATCGGATGCGGATGCGGCTCTATACTGGCTGGCCAGGATGCTTGTTGGCGGTGAGGATCCGCGATATCTTGCCCGCAGAATTACTCGGATGTCTGTGGAGGACATTGGTCTCGCCGATCCTCAGGCACAGGCAATATGTCTTCAAGCATGGCAGACATATGAAAGGCTTGGAAGTCCGGAAGGCGAGCTGGCGCTTGCGCAGGCGGTTGTTTATCTTGCGCTTTCGCCAAAATCGAATTCAACATATGTTGCATACAGGAATGCCGTAAAGGAGGCCGAGAGGACGGGAAGCAGGCCACCTCCAAAGCATATTCTCAATGCGCCCACAAGACTCATGAGAGAGCATGGCTATAGCAGGGGATATGAGTATGACCATGACTCGGAGGATGGATTTTCAGGGCAGAACTATTTTCCGGATGGTATCGCGCGACCTGTTTTATATGTTCCAGTCGAGCGCGGATTTGAGAGGGAACTGAAAAAGCGGCTTGATTTTTTTTTAAAATTGCGACGTCGCAAACGCGTATGATCATTGCCCAAAGTGTTAACCGCCTGGCTGGCTGTTTTATTTAAAATATTCAATGAGTTAAGAAGTTATTTGAAAATTTTTCGCAGACTTTTTACCTGATTTTGAAAGGTGTTTTTAAACTTAACGGCAAAAAAATCATTTAATGTCAGTTTTTTCATGGAGGAAGGCATGGTCTGCGAAAAAAAATGGCTGGCGGGAATGACGTGGACCGTTTTTATATGAGGGCATCATTGCGGAGACACTCAAAAAATAACTGGATCAGTGTTTTGAATCATGTTTTAATTGACATATGTTACAAATAGTTCGTGCATATGGACTATATCTGTGGACAGACTGCAAAAGATAAGAGACTATCATCTCTAGATAGTGAAAATTGAAATTGGGAGAAAACATGACATACACCAGAGATCAGGTTGTATTGGATCGCCTTGCGCAGGCCGCTCGACAGGGAAGTATTTCGCGCAGGTCATTCATGAATGCGGCAATAGCAGCCGGGGTGACCGCCTCTGCCGCCACCGGCCTTTGGACCACATCGGCCAAGGCAATGCCAAAACGCGGCGGCACTTATCGCGTTGCTCAACATGACGGGAACACTTCCGATCAGCATGATCCGGGGAAATATCAGTCGAATTATGAAATCAGCATGACGCACACCTTCAGATCCTATCTGACGATGATCAATGCCGATGGAACTCTCGGCGGAGATTTGGCAACCGACTGGTCCGCAACGCCGGATGCGCGGGAATGGACATTTAAACTGAATTCGGCGGCAACGTTCCATAGCGGAGCCAAGGTGACGGCAACGGATGTGCTGGCGTCAATGAACCATCACCGCGGAGAACAATCCACTTCAGCGGCCAAATCGCTCCTGGAAAGTGTCGAGGATATAGTAGACAATGGCGACGGCTCGGTAACGTTCAAACTTGGCGCGCCGAATGCCGATCTTCCCTGGATTATGCCTGACTACCATTTGCCGATTGTTCCGGCCAATGCCGACGGAACTGCAAACTGGCAGTCCGGAGACGGAAGCGGTCCCTACAGGCTTGTGGAAAACGAGTTTGGCGTTTCTTCCCGTTTTGTACGTCACGAGGGGTGGCATGGAGAAGGTGCTTACTTTGACGAGGTCGTGTTCCTTGCTATCAACGACCCGAATGCGCGTCAGACAGCGCTTGTGACAGGTGACGTGGACGCTTGCAGTCTGCTGGAAAACAAAACTCTGGCACTTCTTGGCCGGGATCCGAATATTGAAGTGGACAATATTTCGTCGGCGCAGTGCATAACAATGCCGATGCATGTGGACGTCGCCCCGTTTGATAATAACGATGTCAGGATGGCCTTGAAGCTTTCAATCAATCGTGAGGAACTGATCGAGAAGATCACGTTTGGAGCGGCCACAATAGGCAACGATTTCCACCATTCGCCCGCAATGCCATATTTCCCCTCGGAAATCCCGCAAAGGGAATATGATCCCGACAAGGCCAAATGGCATCTTCAGCAAGCTGGCATGGAAAATCTGGAAGTAAGTTTCAGCACCGCCGACTCGATAACCACGGGCGCGGTTGATGCAGCCATACTATATGCCGAGCATGCAAAGGCCGCGGGCATAACCATTAATGTGGTTCGCGAACCCAATGACGGTTACTGGTCGGACGTGTGGCTGGTTAAACCATGGTGCATGGTAACCTGGGGGGCGCGTCCGACTCCCGATGTCATGTACACCCTTGCCTACAAGGACGATGCGGCCTGGAATGAATCACACTGGAAAAATCCCGAGTTCAACAAGCTTCTGCTTCAGGCCAAAGCCGAACTGGATGATGCAAAGCGAGCGCAAATGTATCATGACATGGGCATGCTGGCCAGGGATGACGGTGGTACCGTGATACCGTATTTCCCGAACTTTGTTTATGGACGCCGTTCAAATGTGAAACATGTCGGCCAGCTTTCACCCGCATGGCAGATGGACGGATACCGCCATGCGAGCAGATGGTGGTTTGACGGCTAATGAACAATCCGGCGCCTCGGCAAGCCATTGCCGGGGCGCTGATTTGTTGCCTGACCCGCTTGACCAGCCGCGGGGCAGGCCAAAAGCCACAGCCGTTTGCACTTGTCGCATAAATGCATACCGGTAAATAATGTCACGCCCGCCGATGCATAAATATAAATTGGGTATAATTCGCAGAGGCGCGACCACGGGAGGAACTAATGGGAGACATAGCAAGGCTGATCGGTCAGCGTTTTGGACTTGGTTTGATCATTCTACTGGCTATCTCGATTATCATATTTTTCATGGTGGAACTGCTTCCGGGCGATATCGCCCAAGCGGTTTTGGGACAGTCGGCGACGGAGGATAATCTTGCGGCGCTTCGGAAGGAGATGGGACTTGATAAACCTGCCGTAGTACGCTATCTGGCATGGTTGAAAGATGCGGTTCTTTTTGATTTTGGAAACTCGGTTGTGACTCAGGAAAAAGTCACGACAATTATTGGCGACAGGTTTCTAAACACATTGTTTCTTGCAGCCTACGCGGCTGTTATAGCGGTGCCGGTTTCCATCGCGCTCGGGGTTGTTGTCGCTCTTCTGCGAAATTCGATTTTTGATCGTGTGGCCAATGTGGTGACGTTGAGTTTTATCTCGTCACCCGAATTTTTTCTGGGGTATATCCTCATACTGTATTTTTCGGTTAACTGGGGCCTGTTTCCGGCAATTGCGAGCATTAGTGAAGGGATGAATTTCCTGCAATTGCTTGAGCGGACATTCCTTCCGGCTCTGACTCTGGTTCTTGTGGTGATGGCGCATATGATGCGCATGACCAGGGCTGCCATAATCAACCTGCTGGCTTCCCCATATATTGAGATGGCCAAGCTAAAAGGGACCCCTCCATGGAGGGTGATTGTCAGTCACGCATTGCCCAACGCCTGGGCTCCAATAATCAATGTGATAGCTTTGAACCTTGCCTATCTGATAACCGGCGTTGTTCTGGTTGAGGTGGTTTTTGTTTATCCCGGCATAGGACAGGCGCTGGTGGACGCTGTAAGCAAGCGCGATTTCCCCGTTGTGCAGGCGTGCTGTTTGATTTTCGCGTCAACCTTCATTCTGCTGAATCTCGCCGCTGACATTGGGGCGATCCTGACCAACCCGCGCTTGCGGCATCCGAAATAGGAGAACTTGCCATGTTTGTGATTGTATACTTCGCGGCATTGCTTGTCGGCTCGTCGGTGGCCGCTTACTTCAACCAGAGAACGCCATTTCTTCTGCTCTTCACATTGACCCTTGTTTCAATGGTGCTTGGCATCGTCGGTGGCCGCGGAGCTCTTGAGATGGTTGCCATTGGCGCCGGCGTTCTTGCCGCCGCCGCAATGGTTTCCTACGGTTTCAAGGAATTTCTGATACAAATGGCGGAAGGAGATGCGGGCGCGTTCCTCAAGGGCGGATCAACGCTTTTAACCGCGCTGGCGGTTTTCACCGCGCTAACGCTAATGTCATTCTGGTTTGGGTGGGGCATTACTGAAATATTTGTCGGGCTTATAATGTTAACGCTTATTCTCGCACCGCTTTCTCCTGAAACCGCCAAGGAACTCAGAACGGCGCCGCTAACTGCCGCGTTCGGCATGTTCGTCATTTTCATATATGCCGTTTTGGGCATATTCGCTCCGTGGATTGCCCCTTCCGGCGAGGCGGAGGTAATAACCCAGGCGTTCGCGCCAGCAGACGAGAATTTGCTGCTTGGTGCCGACCAGCTTGGCCGCGACATGTTCAGTCGCATCGTCTACGGCGCGCGGAATTCTGTTGGACTGGCCATAGTGGCGACTTTGTCCGCCTTTATCCTGGGTGCGCTTGCCGGATTGCTGGCGGCGACCAAGGGCGGATGGTTTGATCAGTTTATGGGGCGTTTCGCGGATGTTATAATGTCAATTCCATCGCTTATATTCTCGCTTTTGATGCTGTCCATATTCGGTCCGGAAATACATGTGATCATCATTGCCGTTGCCATAATCTATGCGCCAAGAGTGTTTCGCCTGACAAGGGCGGTGGCTGGCAATGTTGTCGTGATGGACTACATCGAGGCGGCAAAATTGCGCGGGGAAGGGACATGGTATCTCATCCGAAAGGAAATACTGCCCAATTCAACAGCTCCGCTTGTGGCGGAATTCGGGCTGGAATTCTGCTTTGTGTTTCTGCTTGTCGCCGGTCTTTCATTTCTTGGTCTCGGAATTCAGCCGCCCACGGCTGACTGGGGATCAATGGTGCGGGACAATGCAACATTGATTTCGTTTGGCGATATAACTCCGCTAATTCCTGCAGCGGCCATTGCGCTGCTGACCATTGCGGTGAATTTCGTGGTTGACTGGATGTTGTTCCGGTCCTCTGGCCTGAAGGAGAATTGATCCATGTCTGTCAAAAAGAAAGAAGTTCTGCTTGAAATCAAAGACCTGAAAATTCAGGGGTATTCGGATGAAACCTGGATTGACATCATAAAGGGTGTTGATTTGACGCTTCACAAAGGCGAAGTAATGGGGCTGATTGGGGAATCAGGTGCGGGCAAGTCAACCATTGGCGCTGCCGCCATGGGCTATGCGAGGGATGGTACCCGCATCTCCGAAGGCTCCATAGAGTTCGATGGCATGGAACTCACCACCGCCAGCGAGAGCGAGAAACGCGCACTGCGCGGATCTCGCATTGCGTATGTGGCGCAGTCCGCGGCGGCCTCGTTCAATCCGGCGCACAAGCTGATTGACCAGCACACCGAAGCTCCATTGCAATATCGGATTAAGAAGCGGCTTGAAGCGCAAGAAGATGCAATCGAACTGTATCAGCGTCTGCGACTTCCCAACCCATCGGAGATAGGTTTTCGCTATCCGCACCAGGTATCTGGTGGCCAGCTGCAGCGCGCAATGACCGCCATGGCCATGTCATGTCGACCCGACCTTATTATATTTGATG
This sequence comes from Roseovarius sp., assembly GCA_026709325.1. Lineage (GTDB taxonomy): Bacteria > Pseudomonadota > Alphaproteobacteria > Rhodobacterales > Rhodobacteraceae > JAPOTF01. Next base: position 1,273 of record JAPOTF010000032.1, on the reverse strand, counting down.
AACCGACAACCGCTCTTGACGTTACAACTCAGATAGAGGTGCTTGCCGCCATTCGGGATATTGTGGAGCAATTCAACACCGCTGCTCTATACATTACCCATGACCTTGCGGTTGTAGCTCAGATGGCTGACACGATCAAGGTACTGCTGAAGGGCAACGAAGTCGAGGAGGCGCCGACCGAGGAGATGCTGGACAATCCGAAGGATGACTACACAAAGTCGCTTTGGGCGGTGAGAAGTTTTCAAAGTCCCCAAAAGCAGCGACCTGAAGGTGCAATTCCACTGATTTCCGTGAAAAATGTGGATGCGGCATATCCAAGCGGTCCAAAAATACTCAATGATGTCTCATTTGACGTTTACGAGGGCATGACGGTCGCGGTGGTTGGCGAGTCCGGTTCCGGCAAATCCACGACAGCCAGAGTTATAACGGGTTTGCTGCCGCCAATGAATGGCGAGGTGCTGTTCAAGGGAGAACCATTTCCACCCGACTACAGAAACCGCGCCCGCGAGCAATTGCGTCAATGCCAGATGATCTACCAGATGGCCGACACGGCCCTAAACCCAAAAGTCAGGATTTCGGAAATAATCGGCCGCCCGGCGCAGTTCTATTCGGGTTTGCAGGGTGCGGAGCTGAAGAACCGCGTGGATGAACTGCTTGATCTGATTGAACTTGATCCGTCCAAATTCTACAACAGATTTCCACCGGAGCTCTCGGGTGGCCAGAAGCAGCGGATTGGCATTGCCAGGGCGCTTGCCGCAAATCCAACTTTCATTGTCTGCGACGAGGTCACTTCCGCACTTGATCAGCTGGTTGCCGAGGGAATTCTAAGATTGCTGGACAGGCTTCAGAGTGAATTGAATCTGGCCTACATGTTCATCACACATGACCTTGCGACTGTTCGCGCCATTTCCGACGAGGTGATAGTCATGCAGCATGGCAAGGTGGTCGAGCAGGGCGCCAAGGACGAGATGTTCAAGCCTCCGCATCATCCATATACCGATTTGCTGCTTAGTTCTGTGCCCGAGATGGACCCAAACTGGCTGACAACTCTTCTTGAAGAGCGAGGCGTTGACAATGTCGGCGACGCGGCTTCGGCAAAAATGTCCAATTCGGCCAACATGGCATAGCCGCCTTCCATGTATAACCCAGTGCAAAGCGGTGGTTGCGCGCGGAAGGCAGATGCGGCATTTCCCAATCCAAACATAATCGATGTCGTCAACATGTTGGCGAACATGCGTGCATTATTGGCATAAAAAGACAAGCTGGGTGATCG
>JAPOTF010000021.1 GCA_026709325.1 Roseovarius sp. | reverse complement strand
CTTTGACTTGACAAACTTAACGTCAGTGGCATGCGATGGCTTGGCATCACAACCCACCCCCCTTGGTCCATCTCCCGCGCCTGCGCCTACAGCTCTCTCAGTCTCTCTTCGGCGGCCTTCGCGAAGCTCAAGCTTTTCTTCAACTGATCATCCAGCGCCCTGCAACTCGCCTCTTCGTTCAACAAGCCCCTTAAGGCCGTCATTGATGCGGCCTGCGAACGAATGAGCAAGGTCTTGCGGTCGGGCGAGCGTGTCTCCAGGGCGGTTCTGGTCGGAACCAAAGAGCGGCATGTTCGGCCAGGCCGAGGTTGACGAGAGCTATTTTGGCGGCAAGCGGAAGAACATGAGCAACGCAAAGCGGGGAAAAGCTCTCGAGCCGCGAAATGGCAGGCAAAACGGCTGTGGTCAGCGGGACGGACCGACCGATGTTGCGTGGTTTCGTGCGCGACACCGCTGTGCCGGGCGCAAGGCTGAATATCGACACTGCCGTCAATCACGGCGTTTCCGAGTACCTGAACGGCATGGTGTACATCAACGGCATGGAGTCGTTCTGGGCACTTCTCAAGCGCGGCTATCGCGGCACGTTCCACCACGTTTAAGCGAAGCACCTGCAGCGCCAGGTATCTTCGGGGAAAGACTTCGAACAGTGCCGACATCAAGAGAGAGCCGGAACACTTCCGCGCCAACCGCCACCGCATGCGGCATGCGGGGGTGGCGAAGGACAACTTCCCAATTGGCTCCGGCTCATGGTCGATGACCGTCTCCAGCAGGTATTGCGGCTTGATCTTTCAGAAGTTCGGACATCGGTCTCTTCCGCGATTGAGATCACGCCCGCGACCTGGCATCCATCTCTCGCAAACTTTTCGATTTGGCCGCTGACAGGGGTGCAGTCCCAGTCAGCGGTCTTCAGCACATTGGGCCATTCATTGAAGAATCCCGTCTGAAAAGCATCATTATCCGGACAGAATCCGGACCGGCCCCGAACGTGGCCAGGGAAAACCGGCCAAATATCTGGAATTATTGGTCGGAGTGGCGAGATTCGAACTCACGACCCCTGCCTCCCGAAGACAGTGCTCTACCATGCTGAGCTACACTCCGCCGCAATGCAGTGCAGGATATAGAGGCATTCAATGTTGCATTCAAGTGGTATAAATGTGAACTCGATGCAGGTTGCGCAACATGGAAACAATTCCGATGCGGCGCATGGGGAATTTTGGGGGATGCAATGGAAACTGTTGCTGATTTTGACCGAATGGGAGAGGAAAACGCCTTTGCGGTTCTGGCTCGCGCGGCCGAGTTGGCGGCTGGCGGAATGGATGTAATAAATCTTGGCATTGGCCAGCCGGATTTTCCAACGCCTCCAAATATTGTGGAAGCCGCTGTCAGGGCATTGCATGACGGAAGGCACGGATACACTCCGGCAACCGGCATACCCGAGCTTCGAGAAGCCGTTTCCGGGGATATAAACCGTCGTTTCAAACAGAATGTCAATCCAGACAACGTTCTCATTGTTCCCGGCGGGAAAGTTACAATCTTTGCCGCCATCATGATGTTTGGAACCCGTGGGAGAGAAATTTTGTATCCCGACCCCGGGTTTCCAATTTATCGCTCCATGATAGAATTTACAGGCGCCGCACCCGTTCCGATACCCATAAGGGAGGAAAACGGTTTCGCGTTTTCGGCCGATGAAACCCTTTCACTGATAACGGATCAAACCCGTCTTGTGATATTGAATTCTCCGGCAAACCCCTGTGGAGGCGTCACTCCGCGAAGCGAGGTGGAGCGCCTTGTGGCGGGACTGTCCAAATTCCCGAATGTTGCAATAATGTCGGATGAAATTTACGACCAGATGACATATGACGGAGAGGAGCATGTCAGCCTGCTGTCTTTTCCGGAAATCCGCGACCGGCTGATTCTTCTTAACGGCTGGTCGAAAACCTACGCAATGACGGGATGGCGAATCGGATATTCGGTCTGGCCGGAGAAACTGTTCGACCATGCCAGAAAACTCGCGGTCAACGCATGGTCATGTGTAAATGCGCCAACGCAGTATGCGGCGCTTGAAGCCCTAACCGGTCCACAGGATGCAGTTGCCGAAATGGTGTCGGAATTCGACTCCCGCAGAAAACTTGTGGTTCAACTGGCAAATGAAATCCCCGGGGTGACTTGCGCAACGCCCAAGGGGGCATTCTACGCTTTCCCAAACATCACCGGCACCGGGTTCAAGGCGAAACGGCTCGCCAGCGACCTGCTTGAGAAAACGGGCATCGCAACTGTCGGAGGGCCGGATTTCGGCATACTTGGCGAAGGCTATATCCGTCTGAGCTACGCCAATAGCCAGGACAACATACGGGAGGCGCTGCACCGAATGTCCCGTTTTCTTGCATCTGAAACCTGATTTGACCGGCCGAAAGCCGCTGCCGCTGTCAGCGCGGCGAACAACCTTTCAAACTGAAGCGCGCAAGTTGGGCAACAGCGGCATAAATTCCCGGCCCAAAGGCCTTTGGAAAAAAGGCCGGCAAGCGGAATTAAAGCGACAAGGCGAGTTTTTCAATGACGGCATCTCCCATTCGAGATGTCGAAACGGCGGTGGCATCGCCTTCCGGCAAGAGGTCCGCCGTCCGAACTCCATCCGCCAGCACCTGCTCAACGGCTGTTTCCAGACGGTCGGCCTCGCCGCCAAGATCAAAGCTGTACCGAAGCGCCATCGCAAAACTTAGCATGCAGGCGATCGGGTTGGCGCTCTCCTGACCGGCAATATCGGGCGCGGAACCGTGAACGGGTTCGTACATGGCCTTTGGCCTGCCGTTTTTCATTGGCGCGCCAAGACTGGCGGAAGGCAGCATGCCAAGGGATCCGGTGAGCATGGCCGCGCAATCGGACAGAAGATCCCCAAAAAGATTGTCTGTCAGTATCACGTCAAACTGCTTGGGCCAGCGGCACAACTGCATGGCTCCGGCATCCGCATACATGTGGCCAAGTTCAATATCGGTATAATTCTCGTCATGAACCTTTTGCACGACTTCGCGCCAGAGAACGCCGGATTCCATCACATTGGCCTTTTCCATTGAACAGACCTTGCCGTTTCGGCGGCGGGCCAGTTCAAATGCCGAGCGCGCCACTCGTTCAATCTCGGACTCTTTATACCTTTGGGTGTTAATCCCAACCCGTTCATTGCCTTCGGTGAAAATGCCTCTTGGCTCCCCGAAATAAACCCCCGAGGTCAGTTCCCTGACAATCATTATGTCCAAACCGGCGACGACTTCCTTCTTGAGCGATGAAAAATCGGCCAATGCGTCGAAACACCGGGCCGGGCGCAAATTGGCGAAAAGATCCATTTCCTTTCGCAGGCGAAGCAAACCGCGCTCTGGCTTCAAGCTGAAATCAAGGTTGTCATATCTTGGCCCGCCAACCGCACCCAGAAGAACGGCATCTGAATTGCCGGCTCTGGCCATTGTATCATCATGCAGCGGTATCCCATGGGCGTCATACGCCGCACCGCCGACAAGATCTTCGGATATCTCAAATTCCAGACCTCTGTGTTCCATAAACCATTCAATTATCCGGCGCACTTGTTTCATTACCTCGGGGCCTATGCCGTCCCCGGGCAGGATGAGAATGGATGGAACGCTCATTGCTGGAGTCCTCCTTTGGCGCGAATGCCTCACATCTATGCGTTCACCGTAACAGGGTCAATAAAATTCAACGCCCGGCAATGCCTGGCGTACGGGCTGTGGAACATGTCATTAAATCTGGAAATTACATCCAGGGACGCTCCGCCTTTGCCCTTCTTTCAAACGCGTCAATGGAATCTTCCTTTTTCATTGTCAGACTGATGTCATCCAGCCCTTCAAGCAGGCAGTGCTTCTTGAACGCGTCAAGTTCGAAACGGACCGCTTCGCCTTCACTGGTGGTAATCGACTGCTCTTCGAGGTCAACCGTTATCCTTGCATTGGAGCCTTTTTCCGCTTCCTTCATAAGCTCGTCCACCTCCTCCTGCGGAAGCGCAATTGGCAGAATGCCGTTTTTAAAGCAGTTGTTGTAGAATATGTCGGCAAATGAAGGTGCGATCACGCAGATTATGCCAAAGTCCTTGATCGCCCATGGCGCATGCTCGCGACTTGAACCGCAACCGAAATTCTCCCCCGCGACAAGTATTTGCGCATTTCGGTATTGCGCCCTGTTGAGTACAAAATCCTCGATTTCGTTGCCGTCATCGTCATAGCGCATCTCGTCAAAGAGATTAACTCCCAGACCGGATCGCTTGATGGTCTTCAGAAACTGTTTTGGTATAATCATGTCGGTATCGACATTTATAAGAGGAAAAGGAGCCGCCACCCCTGTGAATGTTGTGAATTTATCCATTTTCCGCCTCCCGCGACGCGCATTCATCATGCCGCATTTCGCCGTTCTCAATTCCGGGTGAGCACCCGGCATGTCTCCAGTTCAAATCATGTCTCTTACATCGGTTAACCGACCGGTGACGGCCGCGGCGGCGGCCATTGCCGGACTCATGAGATGAGTACGGCCGCCGCGCCCCTGTCTGCCTTCGAAATTTCGATTTGATGTTGCCGCGCAACGCTCGCCCGGTGATAACTGGTCGGGATTCATGGCCAGGCACATTGAGCATCCGGCCAGTCGCCATTCAAATCCGGCGTCCTTGAAGACATCGGCGATTCCCTCATCCTCGGCCTGGGCGCGAACAAGGCCAGATCCTGGAACCACCATTGCCCGCAAACCGGCTTTTTTCTTTCTGCCTTTCAGTATCTTGGCGGCCGCGCGAAGATCCTCAATCCTTCCGTTTGTACAGGATCCTATGAACACGGTATCGATTTCCACATCCCTCAAGGACATTCCGGGCCTCAATCCCATATATTCCAGCGATCGCATGACCGCCTCCGACTTGCCGCCGTCAAACTCCTCGGGACTGGGCACAGATGCGGTAATCGGCAGCACGTCCTCCGGTGAAGTGCCCCATGTTACAACCGGCGCCATATCTTCGCCCTTGATCGTCACGACCTTGTCCCATTGCGCATCTTCATCGGAAGAGAGCGTTTTCCACCACTCAATGGCCGCCTCCCACTGGGCGCCTTTCGGCGCGTGCGGGCGGCCTTTGACATATTCGAACGTTTTTTCGTCGGGCGCGACAAGCCCGGCCCGCGCCCCACCCTCGATAGCCATGTTGCAGACCGTCATTCGCCCTTCCATCGACAGTTCGCGAATGGCCTCGCCGCAATATTCTATAACATAACCGGTTCCACCTGCGGTTCCCGTTTTTCCAATAACCGAGAGGGTTATGTCCTTGGCGGTGACTCCCGGCCCAAGCCTGCCGGTGATCTCCACTTTCATGTTCCTCGATTTCTTCTGTATCAGCGTCTGAGTGGCAAGCACATGCTCCACTTCAGATGTTCCAATGCCGTGAGCGAGAGCGCCAAAGGCGCCATGGGTTGCCGTGTGACTGTCCCCGCAAACAACCGTCATCCCCGGAAGCGTCCACCCCTGTTCCGGGCCGACAATGTGCACTATGCCCTGGCGAACGTCATTTACGGGATAATAGTGAATGCCAAAGTCTCTGGCATTCCTGTCCAGGGCCTCAACCTGTATTCGGCTCTCTTCATTGTCGATTCCATTGATCCTGTCCGGCGTGGTTGGCACATTGTGATCGGGGACGGCAATTGTTTTTTCCGGTGCGCGCACCTTGCGCCTGGCCATGCGCAGTCCTTCAAAAGCCTGTGGACTTGTTACCTCGTGGACCAAATGGCGGTCAATGTATAGAAGGCAGGTTCCGTCATCAGCCTCATGGGCCACGTGCTTTTCCCATATCTTGTCATAAAGCGTCTTTGGGGACATTGGAGTTCTCCAATTTGTCAATGGGTCTTCCAGAACGGCTATTAGTAACTATTCACCGTTTTTTCAATCTCTAATTTCAGAAGTCCGCGCCCCGCGACCTTGCGGTCGGTTCGTCATGCGGCGCCATTACCGCGTTTCATGCGCATTTACGGCACTTCGCAGACCTTGTGCGGATGGTTGCGGGAAAAATCGTATCGATCTGGCTGAATTCGCCAGGCGGTTCCCATGTCGCGACATCCACGGCATTTCCCGCTGTTCCGGGAATGCGCACGCCCAAGCATTTCACGTAATCCGGGGGAGGGTCGGATCGTCGTCGCCATGTTGGCAGACGGCAATTTCAGGATTGCGGCTGCCACATCCCGGACAGAGCAGGCAACCGTTGCTGGCCAATCCGATCGGCCGTCGCCACGAACGCGCCACGAATATTGCCTGACAATGGAAGTTGATCGATGATCGCGGGCAATCGCAGGTCGACGAGGCTCTCTAAAGGATTGCCGGAGCCTTCAGGAGACTTGTTCGCCTCGGCTGTGCCACAATTGATTTTTTTTTGGTTCCGACCTGAACGGCTTCTTCTTCGGCTGGCATGAAATCGAAAGAGGCCGGGAGTCGGCGCTCCATGACGGCTGCCGGGCGCTTCGAGCCGCAAGGACAACATGATCCCAAAAAAGCCGGCTTCGCCAAACTTGATTTCCGCAATGTGGTGTTTTCCAAATTCAATCCTCGACCGCGATGCGCGAGCCAGAGGAATCAAAGACCGCGGCCGTTCCTTGGGAGGCGATCTTGTCGAGGATCACCCACCGGCATTTCGAAATGGATTCCCCCTTGGGGAGATTGTCGATGAAGGCGAGGAACTCCTTCAAGCGCTGGCGCTCGATCATCCAGTCCAGCGCGCGCGGCCGCGTCTTTTAATCCGGAACAAGCATATAGCCCTCGCCTCTTACCGTTTTGAGATAGCGAGGATGTCTTGGATCCTCCTCAATCTTGCGGCGCAACCTGGCAATCTGAACATCAATTGTCCGCTGCTGATTTGAAATTTCCGATTCTCCATCCGCGTCACTGAAAAGCCTGGAGCGCGGAACAGGCTCGCGAAGGCTGGCGGCCAGTATGCGCATCAGATTAACCTCGGTATCCGTCAGACCAATCATTTGCTCCCCGCGCGCAAGTTCCCCGCGTTCAACATCATATTGAACCTGTCCAAGGGAAATCATCTTGTCGGCTGAAAGATCGGGCATGACATTTGGAACACGCCGAAGTATCGCGTTGATGCGAAGCAGCAATTCCTTTGGCTCGAAAGGTTTGGACAGATAGTCGTCCGCGCCCGCCTCCAATCCATCGATACGGTTTTCCGTCTCTCCCTTCGCGGTTAAAAGCAAAATCGGAGTGTCGATGCTGTTGCGCAGTTTCCGGGTTATTTCGATTCCGCTCTCCCCGGGCATCATGACATCCATGACAATCAGGTCGAACTCCAGTCCGGTAAGTATCTGCATGGCGCTGGCGCCATCATGGGCTTCGGCAACCAGAAAGCCCTCTTGTTCAAGATACCTTTTAAGAAGGCCGCGCAAACGCTCATCGTCATCGACCACAAGCAGATGCGGCGGAACTGATCTAATATTTCTCATAGCCGGTTTACCGAATAAAACTTCCGGCGCATTTCCGGATCCATCATAGCCTCAAGCACTTCCCGAAAACCCGCGACGGCATCGGGACCGGTGGACCTATATGCGGACCGCATTCTTTCTCGCTGCGCATTGGACAGTTCCCTTTCAAAGGCAACGCCGTTCTCGGTCAGGTATAAATGCCTTTTGCGCCTGTCGGTTCTGCCAATTCTGCTATCGACAAGTCCGTCATTTACAAGAGTTCGCAATACGCGATTGAGAGACTGCTTGGTGACGCCCAGCGTGTCAAGAAGATTGTTTACGGTCAGTCCAGGGCTTCTTGATATGAAATGAATGGCGCGATGATGGGCCCTGCCATAGGATCTGCCCTCAAGAATTCGGTCGGGATCCGCCGTAAATGCCCGATATGCAAAAAACATTGCCTCGATCCCCTGCCGCAACTGCTCGTCGGTCAGGAAAAGCAGATTCTTTCCGCCAGCAATATCCGTCATCACATGTTCTCCAGCAACATTCAATGATTCTAGATGCGTGCAGTCTAAATATGTCAGCTTTATTGACATTCCAAGAGCAAACTGGTAGCGATTCGCAGTTTATTCGCATCATCATGTCTGATATGGACCTTTTGCCGCGATAAACTGGAATTGGCATCTGGAAATGGAGGCTGGAAATGTCTGGCTATGATGATCGTGACGGCAAAATCTGGTTGAACGGCAGTATGGTCGAATGGCGCGACGCCAATGTGCACATACTGACCCATGGCCTGCATTACGGAAGTTCCGTTTTTGAGGGCGAACGCGCCTATGACGGCAAGATTTTCAAGAGTCGGGAGCATTCCGAGAGGTTGCATTTTTCGGCGAGACAGCTCGACTTTGAAGTTCCTTTTACAGTGGACGAGATTGAAGAGGCCAAATGCGCCGTTCTGAGTGCAAACGGTCTTTCAGATGCGTATGTCCGCGCCGTTGCATGGCGTGGTTCCGGCGAAGACATGGGCGTGGCCGCATCCCGCAATCCGGTAAATCTCGCGATTGCCGCGTGGGAATGGGGATCCTACTACGGCGACGCCAAGATGAAAGGCGCCAAGCTTGATATATCGAAATGGAAGCGCCCAAGTCCCGAAACCATTCCAAGCCATGCAAAAGCGTCCGGACTCTACATGATATGCACCATCAGCAAGCACGAGGCGGAAGCCAAGGGATGTTCCGACTCGATAATGCTGGATTATCGCGGCTATGTTGCCGAAGCGACCGGAGCAAATGTTTTCTTTGCGGAAAACGGCGTGGTTCACACGCCAAAACCGGATTGCTTTCTGAACGGCATAACCAGGCAGACGGTCATCGAATTGCTTGAAAGCCGTCAGATCAAAGTACATGAACGGCATATACTTCCCGAGGAACTCGAACGGTTTGAGCAATGCTGGCTGACAGGTACGGCAGCCGAAGTGACGCCCGTCGAGAAAATTGGCGAATACACCTTTGAAGTGGGCGAGCTTATCCGCGATATTGCCATGGATTACGAAAAGCTGGTGCGGTCCTGATATCGGAAACGCATTGCACCGAAATTATTGCGGGGTCATTCCCCGCAATCTCTCCGACCTGCGTCTGAGCATCTCAACCGTTGTCAGCAACGCGATCGAGATTGCCACCAATATTGTGGCGACGGCCAGTATGGTTGGTGAAATCTGCTCTCTCAAGCCTGTAAACATCTGCCAGGGAAGCGTCTTTTGACTCGCCGACCCGACGAACAAAACCACCACCACCTCGTCAAAAGATGTGATAAAGGCAAACAATCCGCCGGAAATAACCCCCGGCAGTATCAGGGGCATCTGAACCCTGAAGAAAGTGGTGACCGGGCTCGCTCCCATGTTCGCGGCGGCCATGGTCAGCGACCGGTCAAATCCGACGAGAGTCGCGGTTACCGTAATGATTACAAACGGAATGCCGAGCACCGCATGGGCAAGTATAACCTTGACATAGCCCACAAAAGTCTTGCCAAGCCCAACCGCCCCTTCAAGAAACCCGCCAATGGTCGAGTAAAAGAAGAACATTCCCGTTGCGGATATAATCAGAGGTACAATCATCGGTGAAATCAGGACAGCCATTATCGCGCGTCTGCCCGGAACATGGGATTGAGACAATCCAATGGCTGCGAGGGTTCCAAGAGAAACCGAAATGATCGTCGCAACGGGAGCGATTATCAGCGAGTTTTTAAAGCTGCGCTGCCATTCGTTGTTTGTAAAGAAATCCCTGTAGTGCTTTAGAGAATATCCTTCGGGATCAAACCGAAGCATCTCCGGAGTGAACGTGAAAAAATCCTCCGCATTGAAACTCAATGGCAGCACCACCAGGATTGGCGTGATCAAAAAGCAGAATATGGCACCGCAGATCACTCTGAACGCATAATGCCACAAAACCTGCCCCGGTGTCAGGTAGGGAGCCAGTTTCGCCCTGTAGCGCCCCTCTCCAATCCAGTAGATGAACCACTGGAAAAAACCGCCGAAGAACATTCCGGCAATCAAGCCCGAAATGCCGCCGGAAATCAGGCCGGCCATTGCCATCAAAACAAAAACCCCCAGGCGAGTGGAATTTTCCCGCTCCCTTCCCACAATCCAGATGCACGCATAGCCCAAAAGGGCGAGAGCCACCGTGCCGATCAGAAGCCCCTCGACCTCAAAACCTTTCGCCGTCCCTGCGGCGAACCCGCTGACCGCGCCCGAAACCGCCAGTACCGAAAGCGTGAAGCCAACCGGTTTTCTTTCCACATGTGTCAGCCTGTATGTCGCCATTTTATCTACCCGAGCTTCACGTTGTCGATGCCGACAATTTTGTCATAGGCCCAGTACAATATGAGAACCGCCACCAGAAGTATTGTTCCCAGCGCCGCCGCAAGGCCCCAATTCAGGGAATACGAGATATGATACGCAATCCGGTTGGATATAAAGACCCCCTTTGTGCCCCCCACTATCTCGGGTGTGATGTAGTAGCCAATCGAAAGGATAAACACGAGAATGCTGCCTGCGCCAATTCCGGGCACCGACTGCGGAAGATATACCCGTCGAAATGCCGTCCAGTTTGTCGCGCCAAGGCTTTTGGCCGCCCGCAGGTAGCTGGGGGGTATTGTGGTCATCACCGAATACATCGGCAGGATCATGAACGGCAGCAATATGTGCGTCATCGCCACTATTGTGCCGAACTGGTTGTTAATCATTACAAGCCGGCTTTCATCGGCCACCACGCCAAGCCAGACAAGCACGTCGTTAACCACGCCCTGCTGTTGCAGCATCACCTTCCAGGCGGACGTTCGCACCAGAAGCGAGGTCCAAAAGGGCAGCAATACAAGTATCATGAGGAGATTGGCCGTGCGCATCGGCAGATTGGCCAGGATCCAGGCCACGGGATAGCCAAGCGCTATGCACGATGCGGTGATTATCAGCGACATTGCAAGCGTGCGCCAGAACAGCTTAACGAGAATTCGCTTGTTCTCGGGCTGCTGCTTGATGCCTTCGGGAGTTCGGCGCATGTCAACGGCGTTCAGAAAATACCCGTTTGTCAGGCGAACCGAATGGGCTTTAATTGTGCTCCAGGCCTTTATCTCGCCCCATTCGGCATTTATGTCGATCAGCTTTTCCTTGAAGGGCCCATCCGACTCGGGATCAAGTTTCCTGATTTGCCTGCCCGATTTTCGGAACAGCGACGACATGCCGGTTTGCTCGTAATTCAGCCTCGTGCCCAACTTTGTGTGCTCTTTGGCCTCTATGGCCTCGACCATGTCTGAAACGAACGCCGAATATACCGATTCATCCGGCAGTTGCCCGCCATCCGCATTCCAGTCGTCAAGCGCGACCACCGTGCGTGGCAATATGTCGGCCACAATGGTGTTTTCGACCGAACGGAACAGCATGGACGCAATCGGAAAGATGAAAGATATCAAAATAAACAGCAGCAATGGCGCGATCAGCGCCAATGCGCGCATTTTCTGATTTCTGAGGGAGCGCGCGAGGCTTTTCTTGAGCGGTGTGCCATCCGCCGCCAACATGGGGCCCGACTGCGCGGTGTCGCTCGAGTTTGTCATCCCTGGTTGCGCTCCAGAAAACGGTTTAACGCCAAAGGGGGCGAACAACCGCCCCCTTCACTGACTGATTTGGCCTATTTTGCCAGCCAGGCCTGCCACTTCGCGTCAATGTCGTCGCGATAGTCCGCCCAGAACTCGTAGTTGAAGAGAAAGGTTGTCTTCGCGTTTTCGGGATCGGTGGGCATGTGCGGGGCCATGTCTATGCCCAGATCGGCGTGCTTGCCGACAAGCGGGGCTGACGATTTTCTGGCCGGGCCATAGGAAATGTATTTTGCCTGGTCTGCAAGACGCTGGGTGTCCGTGGCAAAATAGAGGTAGTCAAGCGCCCGCTTTTGGCGCTCTTCGCTCAGACCGGCCGGAATGATCCATCCGTCAAGGTCGAACATCTGCCAGTCCCAGAGTATTTCCACGGGCTGCTTTTGTTCTTCGATCACGCTGAACAGGCGGCCGTTATAGGTGGACCCCAACACGATTTCGCCATCGGCCAGCAATTGCGGGGTATCCGCGCCAGCGCTCCACCAGATCACGTCATCCTTGATGGTGTCCAGTTTGGCAAGCGCCCGGTCCTGGCCTTCGTCCGTTGCGAGCAGATCGTAGACCTCGGAAAACGGCACGCCATCGCAAAGCAGCGCCCATTCCATGTTGGCCACCGGGCGTTTCTCGATTGCGCGCTTGCCAGGCCAGGTTTCCGTGTCAAAAAGCGCGCACACCTCGGTTGGAGGATTGTCGCCCACGAGGTCGGTGCGGTAGCCGAATGTTGTCGAATAGACGATCTGCGGAATAAAGCAGTCCGACACCAGCAAGTCGCCAAAATCCTCGCTTGCGGTAGTGCCGTCGGGCGCGGGCGCAAGATGGACGTCGTGATCTATTTCCATTGCGAGACCTTCATCGCAAAGACGGATGGCGTCAGCCGCGACAACATCCACCACGTCCCATGTGATGTTGTTGGCCTCGTTCATCGCCCGAAGCTTGGCAACTGCCTCGGCAGCGCTGTCGTCATTGATGATGGTGATGCCGGTCATCTCGGAATATGGTTCGTGATAAGCGCGCAACTGCGATTTTGAATAGGCGCCGCCCCATGACACTATTGTCATTTCCTGGGCACCGGCGCCACCGGCAAGCACGGCGAAAGCCGCTGAAGCCAGAAGCGAGTTGGTGAGTTTCATTTGCTACTCCTTGTTTTATCGTCCGTCTTTTTACCGGTTCCGCGCCACGGACGAGGAGGCGGCGGTCCCGTAGGCTACCCGCGCGCCAGACGGCGCGCGAATTCTTCCGGCTGTCAATGGGCGTCCAGCGCTCTGCAATCTTCCGCCATCCAGCCGATTTCTATCTGCTCGCCAGGCTTGAGTCGCACCTGATTCGGCGCGTTTCGACATTTGACAATGAAGTTTTCATTGCCCGCCACACTCAGTCTGGTTCGAAAAATGTCTCCCATGTATATGAATTCCCTGACCACGGCATTCACCGTGTGAGTTCCCTCCCTCAGGCGGCCTTTATTGAACTCGACCCGTTCCGGGCGAATTGACACCCGCGTGCGCTCGCCGGGCGAGTTTACATTTACGGGCTTGCAGTCGATCAGTTCGCCATCATCCAGTTCCACAACGGCGAAATCCCCCCTGATTTCCCTGATCACGCCTTCAAGCGTGTTGTTTTCGCCGATGAATTGCGCGACGAAACTGTTTTCTGGACTTTCGTAAAGCACGTCCGGCGGCGCAATCTGCTGAATGCGCCCGTCGTCAAACACCGCGACCCTGTCGGACATTGTCAGAGCCTCCGTCTGGTCGTGGGTCACATATACCGTTGTTATGCCAAGATCGTGGGCCAGATTCGTTATCTCGAACTGCATGTGTTCTCGCAGCTGCTTGTCAAGCGCGCCCAGAGGCTCGTCCATCAGCACGAGTTCCGGCTCGAAAACCAGCGCTCTGGCCAGGGCGATCCGCTGCTGCTGCCCGCCTGAAAGCTGAGCCGGACGGCGACCTCCAAACGAGCCCATCTGCACCATGTCCAGGGCACGCCTGACCTTCGTCTCGCGTTCCGACTTCCCGATTTTGCGCACTTCAAGCGGGAAGCCGAGGTTTTCGGCCACAGTCATGTGAGGAAACAGGGCATAGTTCTGAAACACCATGCCGATCCCGCGCTTGTGGGGCGGAATGTTGTTTATGGAAACGCCATCCAGCATTATCCTGCCATGCGTGGCGGTCTCAAACCCGGCAAGCATCATCAGGCAGGTCGTCTTTCCCGATCCCGATGGCCCAAGCATGGTGAGAAATTCTCCCCTTGGCATCGAGAGGTTTAAATCCTTGACGACAAGGGTCTCGCCGTCATAGCTCTTCTGCACACGCTCAAACGCGACAAATGCGTCTAAACCAATCGAATCAGCCAATAACTTTCCCCGTCAATTTTACTTGGACTCCGCAACATCCTATCGCATCGCAAAATCATAAGCACGCATTTTATATCGCATTGCAAGTGCTTAAGGCCATTTTCCATAAATTTCAGGCAATGCGTCATAATGCGGCATAGCGACAAAACTTTGAAAAAATCAGTCGGCGACGGTAAATTAACGACATTTTCCAGTTTTAAGTCAATGACCGGCTTTTACTTTCATTTAGAACGCAAAACTGATATGGTCAGGTTCTACAGTTAACAAAGGGGAATGAAACAATGAAAAAAGTATTCATGGCATTTCTGATTTTTTTTCTTGGGTCGGGAACTGCAACGTTTGTTCACGCAAACTGTTTCCCGTCGGTTTCTCTTGGGGAATATCCGCTTGGTGAATGGTCTGATGCCGGTCGAACCTGGGTCATATCCGATACTGTCGGATCATTTTCCGATTACTTCACGACGCAATCCGAATTGGAAACACATAAAAACACGCTAATGGCCGAGTGTTCCACAAAGGGAAACGAAGTCATAGCTGCCGTCGAGCAGAAACTGAATGAAAGGAAAGCGGGTCTCGGGGCCGAATTTGACAGGACTTGCACCAATACTCTGATCTGCCCAATGATTCGCGACATTACAATCCAATTTCAGGAAAACGAGATTGAATCGGAGATTGACAGAATGAAATCGTGGTATGAATCGCGAATCGGCATGTGCCAAAGTAATTTCAACCACATGTTCAACACGATGAGTCCATACTTGTGCGCGACAGACTGATTCATCTGCCCGAAGCGGGAGGCAACGAAAAGACCTGGTTTTAATGCAGCTGCCCTTTTGGGGATCATGCCGGTTGGCCCGGTAACCGGCATAGACAGTCAAAGAAGCGCTGAACATGGCCCATGTTTCGCAACCGGTGTTTGCGGCGGCGATCAGCAATTCCCGCTAGAAATTCTTTTCGTTGTTTTGCAATGGTTTAACTTGATTGCCGAAAACATTTTTTCGTGGACTTTTGCCGCCGGAAGCGGCTATTATGACAAAAAAACGTCAGGCAAGAGAGCAAAAACCATGAGAAACTCCTTCCGCAGGCATCTGTCGATGCCCGGGATGCTGGACATGATGCGCGAGCGTTTTGACCGCGTCCCCGATCCGACCGGCGCCCGTTGCATCAGCCTTTCCGACTGCCTGATGTCGGGTCTGGCGGTGTTCAGCTTCAAGCTTCCGTCGCTTTTGCAGTTCGA
>JAPOTF010000066.1 GCA_026709325.1 Roseovarius sp. | reverse complement strand
CGAGGAGGAAATGGCGTCCTCCATCATCCGCCAATTGGCGGATGAGCGGGGTCTTGTCCACGTAATGGAAGTTTTCGCTCCAGATTGTCTCAAAGTCCTGGATGACGACGGGCAAAGACTTACCGGTCATGATCTATCTCCATGACAAAATTGGGAAAGCGGAGCCTTGGTCCCTGGTTCCATTGCGCTTTCCGCGACCGTTTGCACGGAACGGCAACCGTGGCGCGCATGGATTCAGCTCCACTGATATCTTTGACCATGACCCAACCTGGGGGCATCCCATAGTTTATATGGGGATATGCGGCAAGGGACGGACTTGTGGAGCGTGGGCGCTGTTCGGACATCTTTCCAAAGTGCTGAATCTTGCCATTGCCCTCTTCGCGCGCCATGGGCGTGATTGCGAGTGGCTGCCGCTAAATTGACAGGTTCCGGGAGCCCTGTTCACCTGAGCCCAGCCGCGCCTTTATGGACCAGTGAAAATTCGGCCGTTCTGGGGCTGGCGGGATGATTCCCGACGCTCGTTGGAGGTTTATAGCTTTGCACTTCCGCGCGGGCGACGGTGTGGTGGTGAACTTCATCGGAACCATCCGCAAGGCGCAGAACCCTTTGCGTTGCGTACATGAATAACAGTGGCGACCATTGCGAAACCCCGGTCGCGCCGTGAACCTGCATTGCGTCATCAATGATTTTCACGGCCTTCTCCGGCACCATCGCCTTGATCGTGCCGACCCATATCCGCACCTCCTTGCTGCCCAGAACGTCCATCGCCCTGACCGCTTTCAGCACCATCAGACGCATCGCCTCAACCTCGACCCGCCAGCGGCCGAGCGTTTCCATGTTCTTGCCCAGATCGATGGCCAGTTCGGCCGCTCCGATCAAGCGCATGCAATGGTGGATGCGTCCCTGTCCAAGGCGCAGCTGGCTGATTTCGAAGCCCCGGGCCCTCGCCCAGCAGCATGTTCGCCTCGGGCACGCGGACATTGGTGAACCGGATGTGCATGTGACCATGCGGCGCCTCATCATGACCAAAGACGGTCATGGGTCCCGCAATCTCAACCCCCGGAGAGTCCATCGGAACCAGAATCTGACTTTTCTGGCGGTAGGTTTCCGCATTCGGCGATGTCTTGACAATAACAATCATAATCTTGCACCGCGGGTCGCCCGCACCCGAGATTTAGTATTTCTCGCCGTTGATCACCCACTCGCCATTCCGCAGCACCGCGCTGGTTGAGATGTTGCGCGCATCCGACGAAGCCAGGTTGGGTTTGGTCATGGCAACCGCCGAACGGATTTCACCCGCCAGCAGGGGTTTGAGCCATTGCTCCTTTTGCTCGTGAGTGCCGACACGTTCCAGCACCTCCATGTTGCCCGTGTCGGGGGCCGAGCAATTCATCGTTGCCGGGGCCAGCGGACTTTTTCCCGGCTCGGCGGCGATATAGGCGTAATCAAGGTTGGAAAGCCCCTCGCCGGTTTCGGTTTGGCAGGAAGAAATTCCACAAACCGGCATTTTTGGCCTTGGACTTGGCCTTTTCCAGCAGTTCCAACTGACCGTGCGCATAGAACCAGCGGTTTTCCCGTCCCTCGCCCGGGCGATGGAATTCTTCTGTGATCGGGTCCACGTTGTCCCGGATATGAACCACGACCCTATCGTAAAGCGGGCGCGCCTTGTCGGACATTTCCAGATTGTTCAGTGCCCGCGTATCAACGGTTTTTCCATGATCTCCTCACCTATATCGTACCCGTTCGCTCCGGTGCAGTGGCAGAGGGACGGCATTTCGCTATAAAACCTCGAACAGCCCCGCGGCCCCCATACCGCCACCGACGCACATCGTTGACACGACATGTTTTGCGCCGCGGCGTTTCCCTTCGATTAGCGCATGACCCACCATTCGGGCACCTGACATGCCATGGGGATGCCCGATTGAGACCGCGCCG
Organism: Roseovarius sp.; assembly: GCA_026709325.1. Taxonomy (GTDB): domain Bacteria; phylum Pseudomonadota; class Alphaproteobacteria; order Rhodobacterales; family Rhodobacteraceae; genus JAPOTF01. The sequence goes on along the minus strand of JAPOTF010000066.1, from coordinate 71,506 downwards.
CCGTGCACGTTCATCAGCTCGTCCGGAATACCCAGCCTGTCGCGGCAATAGATGACCTGACATGCAAAGGCTTCGTTCAGCTCCCACAATCCGATATCGCCGATCTTCAGGCCATGAGTTTCCAAAAGCCGCAGAACCGCGAAGATCGGCCCGATGCCCATTTCGTCCGGCGCGCACCCGACGGTTCCCGCGCCAACATAACGGCCAAGGGGTTGCAGGCCGCGCTTCTCGGCGACCGAGGCTTCCATCACCACTGACACCGAGCTGCCGTCGGGCAGCTGGCTGGCATTGCCCGCCGTGATGTAATTGCCCTGCACGATACGCATCCCGTCCTTGAACACGGGTTTCAGGCCCGAAAGGGACACAAGACTCGTCGATGGCCGGTTGCCTTCATCCCTGAAAAGCGGAACCGCCCGATCCGAAATCCCGCCCGATTCCTTGTTCTGAACCTTCATCACGGTCGACAGCGGCACAATTTCGTCGTCCAGTTTGCCAGCTTCCTGCGTCGCGGCGGTCCGCGCCCGGGATTGGACCGCATAACGGTCCTGATCTTCGCGGCTGATGTTATAGCGTTCAGACACCGTCTCGGCCGTTTCAAGCATCGACATGTAGATTTCAGGTTTACGCGCCTTCAGCCATGGATCCGCGAACATCCGCATTTCAGGTGTCTGCACCAGCGAAATGCTTTCGACGCCACCGCCAGCCACTATGCCCACCGTCATGGACGACCTGCTTGGCCGCTGTTGCAATCGCCATCATACCCGATGCGCATTGGCGATCCGGCGACATGCCCGCGACCGAAACCGGAAGGCCGGCCCCAACGCCGCCTGGCGTGCGATGTTGCCCCCCTGATGATCCTGATGCAGCGAACTGCCGAGGATCCAATCTTCAATCTCGGCACCCGCAAGCCCAGCCCGTTCCACCGCGTTTTCAATGGCGTGGGCGGCCAGATGTTGAGGGGTGGCTGCATTGAACGCTCCGCGATAGGCGCGACCAATCGGAGTTCATGCGGTCGATACGATGACGGCGTCGCGCATAGTGGTTACTTCTTGTCCCAGCTCAGCTCAAGCCCGCGGGCCCTGGCCGCGTTCCGGGCGAATTTCAATGTCTGGCTGAAGGCGTCGGGCATTGGCTGCTGATTGTCCGGGGATTGGATGTCGGCAAAGGCGGCTGCAACCGCCTCGGGCGTATTCTCTTCACCGACCAGTACGACACCGGGCGTCTCGTAAATTCGCGTCTGCGCGTAACATCCCGCCCCGGCACCCATGATGAACCGCGTGGGCGCGTGTTTGCTGACCAGATAGAGAACCCCGGGCGAGATGGTTTCGGGCGCGAGCAAGGCCAGCGCATCATCCGGGAGCAGTTCCTCGGTCATCCGCGTTGCAGCGGTCGGAGCGAGGGTGTTCACCCGGATATCGTCACGTGCGCCTTCCTGTGCCAGCACATTCATCAGGCCAATCATGGCGGCCTTGGCGGCACCATAGTTTGACTGGCCAAAATTGCCGTACAGACCGGACGAGGACGAGGTCAGCAGAACCCGACCATACTTCTGTTTCCGCATGATCGGCCAGCAGGCATGGGTGACGTTGGCTGATCCGATCAGATGCACGTCGACGACCTTTCGAAAGTCGTCCATGCGCATTTTCCCAAAGGTTTTATCACGCAGGATGCCGGCATTGTTCACGACAATGTCGATCCGGCCCCAATTTTCCATGGTCTGCTCAACCATATCGGCGACATCGTCGGCAGAGGATACGTCCGCGCGGTGCGCGATGGCCTCACCACCATTGGCGACAATTGCGGCCGCCACGGTGTGCGCCACATTGATTTCACGCGCCTCACCATCGGTCGCAACGCCGGGGTCGTTGACCACAACTTTTGCCCCGCGCCCCGCCAGCTGTAGAGCATGGCTGCGGCCAAGTCCGACACCGGCACCGGTCACAATGGCCACCTGCCCGTCAAAATGAATGGCTTCGGCCATCTCTCAACCTTCCCCTATTGCGGCCGACCGGCTCAGAACCCGCGGGCTCTGGCAACAATCCGCGCATGATATCCATAGTCGCCAAGCCACTCGGCCGAGACCCGTGCCCGCTTCATGTAAAGACCGATATCATATTCATCGGTCATGCCAATGCCGCCATGCATCTGAACGCCCTCCCGCACAGCCAAAACCGCGGTTTCGGTTGACCGCGCCTTGGCAACGGACACGGCAAGCGCCGCATCTTCAGGGTCTGCATCCAGAACGCGTCCGGCGTTCAGCACAGCGGAACTGGTCACTTCGATTTCGCACCACATCTTGGCCGCCCGGTGTTGCAGGGCCTGAAAGCCGCCGATCGGCACACCGAATTGCTTGCGCTCTTTAAGATAGCCAACCGTCATGTCGACCGCGCCTGTTGCCAAACCCAATTGTTCAGCGGCCAGTGCCGCCTGCCCGGCGCGCAAGGCTGGAGCCAGTATATCCAAACCCTGGCCCGCCGCACCTACGACTTCGTCGCCCGACACGGCCACGTCGTTAAACTCAACGTGCGCCGCGTCCCGCGAATCCACCATCGCCAGCGCGGCACGATTCACGCCCTCACGGCTCGAGGGGATGTCAAGCAGCGTCGGTCCCTGTTCGGTTCGCGCCAGCACAAGCAAACGATCGGAGTGCGACCCATCTACGACGAAGGTCTTGCCGCCGCTCAGTCGAAAGCCGTTTCCGTCGGCAACGGCGGGCATTTTGGCGGATTCCGGGTCGAATTTCCGACTCTCCTGCACAGCGATGCCGTAGGTCAGGGCCCCCTGTGCAATACCCTCCAAAGCTTCATTGGCACGGGTTTCCGCCACCTGCCGCAACGCTGTTGCCGCGATCACAGCCGTGCTCAGGAAAGGGCTGGCCGCAAGCGTCTTGCCTATCTCGCATGCCAGCACCCCGGCGGCGGCATGACCCATATCGACCCCGCCGTGATCTTCCGGGACGAGAATTCCGGCCCAGCCCATGTCGGCCATCTCGGCCCATAGGTTGGCATCTCTGGTCCGGCCCGCGTCGCGCATCGCGCGCAGGTGCTGAACAGGGGCTTTCGCGTCCAGAAAAACCCGCGCGGCCTCGGCAAGCAGGGTTTCCTCTTCGGTTTTGACCAGTTTCCGCATGGGTTACCCCGGCAACCCAAGAATGCGGCGTGAGATGATCCCCAACATAACCTCCGAAGTTCCCCCTTCGATTGAATTGCCTTTGGACCGCAGCCAATCCTCTGCGCGCCCGCCCCGATCACCACCCCATTCCAGTGCGGCACTGCCGCCCGCGCGCATGAGGATCTCCTTCTTGTCAAAGCACATTGCCCGCGTCATGCCGGCTGCCGCCCGCGCGCATGAGGATCTCCTGCTGGCGTTTGTAAAATTCGGTGCCCACATATTTCAGCATGGCCGAGGCATCTCCCGCCCCCTGCCCGGCTTCCGCCTGATCGCGATAGCGCTCGAGCGTTAATTTAATGGCCAGAGAGTCAATCTCGGCCCGCATCACATCGGCGCGCAGAACCGGGTCGGTGATCTCGCGCAGTTCTTCTTTGAGCATCCGACCTGGGGATCCTTCCCCACCCGCAAAAAGCTCGGAGATGTTCTCGCGTTCGTGCTTCAGCAGATACTTTGCGACATCCCAGCCCCGGTTTTCCTGACCGATGATCTGGGTCTTGGGCACCACGGCATTGTCAAAGAAGGTTTCGCAAAACTGCGACTGACCGGAGATCAGCCGAATTGGTCGCGTCCTAACGCCCGTCTGTGCCATATCAATCAGAACGAAAGAGATCCCCTTGTGCCTGGGCGCATCGCCATCTGTGCGCACAAGAGCGAAAATCCAGTCCGCCTTGTCCGCATATGACGTCCAAATCTTCTGCCCGCTTATCAGCCAATGATCGCCGTGATCCTCGGCCCTGGTCTGCACATTTGCCAGATCCGACCCCGCACCGGGTTCGGAATAGCCCTGACACCAGCGAATCTCGCCACGCGCAATGGGCGGCAGCAGAGCCTGCTTTTGCTCTTCCGTGCCGAACTTCAACACCGCCGGGCCAAGCATCCAGATTCCAAAGCTTTGCAAGGGCAGGCGGGCATTGATGCGGTTCATCTCTTCGCGGAACACTTTTTCCCGCGCCCGATCCAGTCCCGCCCCACCGCAAGCTTTAGGCCAGGTCGGAACTGTCAAGCCCTTTGCCGCGCAGCGTTCCAGCCAGATGCGCTGGCCTTCGGACTGGAATTTCCAACATTTGCCGCCCCAACAGGTTTTGTCATCGCCCTGATTTCCATCCCGCATGTCGGTGGGGCAGTTTACAACAAGCCACTCCCTGATCTGCTGTCGAAAATCCTGAATGTTGGCGTCTTGGGACATGTGGCACCTATCGCACAATTGTTCCGCTTGTCAAAATTACATTCCGCAGAGCGATTGACAAGGAGGAATTTTGCGCCAATGCTGATGGCACAGTTTCATGGCATTCAAGCGCGACGGGAGACGGCACATGAAAGCGCAAATCAGCACCGAACCGGGTGGCCCCGAGACGCTGCGACTTATCGAGATGGATGATCCACAGCCTAAAGATAATCAGATACTGCTGCGTATCCATGCAACTGGAGTGAACTATCCCGATGCTCTGATTATCCGAGATCTCTATCAGGCCAAGCCACCCCGCCCCTTCGCGCCGGGCAGTGAAATGGCGGGTGAGATCGTTGCCGTCGGGAAAGATGTTTCAGGCTTTGCCGTAGGCGACCACGTGATTGGCTTGTCCGACAATGGCGGTTTCGCCACTCATGTCTGTCTGCATCCGGACCAGTTGATCAAAACACCGAACGACATGCCGTTCGATGAGGCCGCGTGTTTCATCCTGACCTATGGCACCTCCCACCATGCGCTCAAGAACCGCGCGCGCCTGCTGGCTGGCGAAACCATCTTGATTCTGGGTGCCGCAGGGGGTGTGGGCGTTGCGGCCATCGAGCTGGCCAAATGCATTGGCGCTCGCGTCATCGCGGCAGTCTCGTCCGAAGAAAAAGCGCGGTTCTGCACGGAAATCGGCGCCGATCTGACCCTGATATACAAACCCGACATGGGGCGGGATGATCAAAGGCCGTTTTCAGGCCAGATCAAGGATCTTGCCGGGCCGGGCGGTGTTGACGTGGTTTATGACGCGGTAGGTGGCGCCTATTCCGAACCGGCCTTTCGCAGCCTGTCCTGGGAAGGGCGCTTTCTGGTCGTGGGCTTCCCTTCCGGCATTCCAAAGATGCCTCTGAACCTGCCCTTGCTGAAAGGTGCTCAGATCCTGGGCGTTTTCTGGGGGGCGTGGACGCAACGGGACCCGAAAGGTCATGAACGGAATGCGCAAGAGCTGTTCGGGCTTTACCGCGCGGGGAAATTGCGGCCCCGCATCACGGCGTCGTTCCCATTGGAACGGTCAGCCGAGGCGCTGGAGCTTCTCGAAAGCCGCAAGGCGCTTGGGAAAATCGTCGTGACAATGAGATGAGGGACAGAAGAAGCGGGAGCCCGCATATGACACGAACCGATACGGCTCTGCAGGAGCTTGAAAGCAAAATCGGGCAGGAGATTGGTGTCTCGAATTGGATCGAAATCCGTCAGGAGCTGATAGATTCTTTCGCGGATGTCACCCGTGACCATCAATGGATTCACCTCGATCCCGAGAAAGCCGCGAAAGAGACGCCGTACGGCGGCACAATCGCCCATGGGTTTCTGACCTTGTCGCTGTGCAGCCGGTTTGCATATGATGTGATCGAACCGATGGATGGCGAGAGGATGGCGATCAACTACGGCTTTAACAAACTGCGCTTCTTGTCGCCGGTTCCATGCGGGTCCCGCTTGCGCGGTCGCTTCAGGTTGCGGAACGCCGTCCGAAAGTCCGACGCCGGCATCCTGCGAACACTGGCGCTGAGCGTTGAAGTCGAAGGCGGCGACACGCCCGCACTGGTCGCCGAATGGCTGGGACTGATCGTCTTTGACTGACAACAGCCCCGAACCGGGACCGCAAGGAAAAGGGTTGAAGCCGTGACCGAAATCGATCGCCTGGACCTTGATGGCCTTTCGGCCTATTTGCGCAGGCATCTGCCTGATCTCGAAGGGGAGATTGCCGCCGAGAAATTCGCGGGCGGCCAATCGAACCCGACCTTTCTGATCACTGCGGGTGCGCGGAAACTGGTCCTGCGGCGCAAACCGCCGGGCAAACTGCTGAAATCGGCCCATGCTGTCGACCGCGAGTTCCGTGTCATCAGCGCCCTGTCAAAAACCGACGTCCCGGTCGCCACACCTGTACTTTTGTGTGAAGATGACAACGTCATCGGCGACATTTTCTTTATGATGAGCTATGAGGATGGCGACATTTTCTGGGACCCCGCGCTGCCCGAAGTGACCAAACCCGCCCGGACCGAGATGTATTCGGCCATGACCCGCACGCTGGCCGCTTTGCACTCGGTCGATGTCGCGATGGTGGGGATGCAGGATTTCGGCAAGTCAGGCGACTATTACCAACGTCAGCTGTCACGCTGGCGGAAACAGTACCGGGCGGCCGAAACCGACAGCAACGAACATATGGAACAGCTGATGGAATGGCTGGGATCCAACCTCCCGGAAAAGGATGAGGAAACCAGCCTGATCCATGGAGACTATCGTCTGGACAATCTGATCTTCTATCGAGGTCAACCCAGGGTGCGCGCAATCCTTGACTGGGAACTGTCGACGCTGGGCCATCCGATTGCGGATTTTGCCTACTACTGCATGAGCATGCGTCTGCCCCATGGCCAGATCGTCGGCGGTTTGCGCGGTGTCGACCTCGACGCCCTTGGCATCCCGTCGGAAAAGCAGATCATCGACGAATATTGCGAGATCAGAGGCCTGAAAGATGTCGCAAACTGGGACTTCGCAATCAGCCTGTCGTTCTTCCGGCTCGCCTCCATCGCGCAAGGCGTCTACGCCCGCGCGCTTGCGGGCAATGCCTCGAACAAGAACGCCATGAAACTCGGCGGGCATGTCGATCCGATTGCCAGGCTGGCGCTGGACGATCTTTCGTCAGTCAAACCATAGAACGCCGGCAATGCGCAATTCATCAAACCGGAATTTTGCGGAACACGGGGCAGACATGATCCACCCCCGCCATCACTCTTCGAATTTCGAGCCCTTGCCGGCGCTGGAACAGCCCGACCGAACAATCGACGCAAATCTGGAGCTGGCCGCGCGGCTCCATGGGTGCCGGGATGCCGTCATCTTCAACGACGCCCATATCCAATACGGCCAATTGTGGAAAATGGTCGAGGCGCTGGCCGGATACCTGCAAAAAAAGATCGGCCTGAAAAAGGGCGAGCGAGCACTGCTTTACATGCAGAACAGCCCGCAATACCTGATTTCGTTCTACGCCATTCTAAGGGCGGGCGGCGTGGTTGTTCCAGCCAACCCGATGAACAAGGCCGCGGAACTGCGGTTCCTGACCGACGCCACCGAGGCCCGGGTTGTCTTGTCGGGGGCCGAGCTGATCGACAATCTTGCGCCCATGCGAAGGGATGGTGTCCTCAATGACGTCATCGCGGCGGATTACCGCGACATGGCCGATCCGAACTGCGTCTATCCCCTGCCCCCCGCTCGTGACGATTTTCCAGATGCGCCCGGATTTCAGGAAGCGCTGGCCGCCGGTTTGACACCTGATCCGCGCGAGACCGCGCCAGATGATCTGGCGGTGATCCCCTTCAGCTCCGGCACGACCGGGCAACCCAAGGGGTGCATGCACACCCACGGAACCGCTATGGCGACCGTCCTGTCAAACGGCGGCTGGCTGGAGCTGCCCGAACAATGCGCGCATCTGGCAACCATGCCGTTCTTTCACGTCACCGGGATGCAGATTTCAATGAATGTGCCGGTGTTCCATGGCCATACCATTGTCATCCTCGGCCGCTGGAACGCGGAAACCGCCGCGGATTTGATCGAGCGTCACAAGATCGGGTGCTGGATTTCGATCTCGACCATGCTGATTGATCTGTTGAACGACAAACGGGCGCTTACCCGCGATCTGTCCAGCCTGCACACGCTCAGCGGTGGCGGCGCGGCAATGCCCAAAGCGGTGGCTCGCAAGCTGGAACAGCGCATCGGCCGCCCCTACATCGAAGGCTACGGTCTGACCGAGACCATTGCGGGCACCCACGTCAATCCGCTGGACGCGCCGAAAGAGCAGTGTCTGGGTGTTCCGGTCCATGGCGTCGATGCCCGGCTTCTGGAACCGGAATGCTCCGAGCCTGTACCAGTTGGCGAGATTGGGGAAATTGTGGTGAATGGACCTCAGGTCTTTAAAGGCTACTGGAACGACCCGGAGGCGACACGGGCCGCGTTCATTGAACTTGACGGCAAGCCCTTTTTCCGGACCGGCGATCTGGCGTATCGGGATCCTCAGGGATATTTCTTCATCGTGGATCGCCTGAAACGGATGATCAATGTCTCCGGCTTCAAGGTCTGGCCCACCGAGGTTGAAGGCGTGCTGTTCGATCATCCCCAGATCAAAGAGGTCTGCATTGTCGGCGTTGAGGATGACCGGCGCGGGCAGCATGTCAAGGCGCATGTTGTTCCGGTCGACGGGGCCGACCTGACGGCAAAGGGCGTCATCGATTGGTGCCACGAGAAAATGTCAGCGTACAAATGCCCCAAAGAGGTGGTGTTCACGTCCGCCCTGCCTCGCTCGGGCACTGGCAAGGTGTTGTGGCGCGAACTGAGCTAATATCGCGGCGACACCCGTTTCGCCGCCAGATTGAGGGATTGATATGGAACTGAAAGACAGAATTGTTGTGGTAACAGGTGCCGCTGGCGGTATCGGCCGCGCCCTTGCCCGGGCCTGCGCTCGGGAAGGGGCGGCCAAGGTCGTGTGCGCCGACATCAATCTTGAAAAGGCTGAAGAGACCGCCGCCCTGGTCCGTGGACGGGCGATACTTGCCAATGTCGCGTCGGAGAGCGGGGTTGAGACACTGATCGGCACCGTCGAGAAGGAGGTCGGTCCGATTGATCTGTTCTGCTCGAATGCCGGGATTTCGGCAACCGGTGGTCCGGAAGCATCGGATGAGGATTGGCAGCGCAGCTGGAACATAAACGTGATGTCCCATGTCTGGGCGGCCCGGCACCTGGTGCCGCTCATGACCGAGCGGGGCGGCGGCTATCTTATGAGCACGGCCTCTGCCGCCGGTTTGCTCAACCAGATCGGCGCGGCCCCCTATGGCGTCACCAAACATGCCGCCGTGGGTCTGGCGGAGTGGCTGGCGATCTCATACGGTGATCAGGGCATCCGCGTATCGGTGCTGTGCCCGCAAGCCGTTCGCACCGACATGATCAGGGGCAGCGAGGAGCATGTTGCCTCGATCGACGGGATCATGGAGCCCGAAGATGTGGCGCAAATCTGCATCGATGCGATACGGGACGAGGTGTTTCTTGTTTTGCCGCACGAACAGGTCCGCGGCTATATGCGGAGAAAAACCGACAATTACGAAAAGTGGATAGGCGGCATGAGGAAGCTTAACCGCAGCTTCGGAACTCTCTAGCAGACAGGTCCACTTTGACGCAGGACCGGCAGGCGGGGTCCGCCGGACCGGAAACGGGGAGACGCGATGGGCCTTATCGACGACACGGGCGACGAAAAAGACCGAAATTTCGTCACGGCCCTTGCGCGGGGACTGGATTTGCTGCGCGCCTTCGACCCCGGAAATCCGGAGTTGTCGAACACGGATTTCGCTGAATGGACCGGTCTGCCGAAGCCAACCGTTTCCCGGATGACACACACTCTGGTAAAACTGGATTATCTCAATCTGGATGAGCGAACCGGCCTGTATCGACTGGGTCCCGGTGTCTTGAAACTGGGTTTGAACGTTTTGGTGTCCTCGGAAATGGCAGACCGCGCCCGGACGCCGATGAAAACCGTTCTGAATGGTCCGAATCCGTTTGTGTCCGCATCTCTCGCCCAGAGACATCGGGATGAGGCGATCTATATCGCGGTTGAGCGATCCAAGGATGTGGCCGCCCTCAGCCTGAGTGTCGGCGCCTCGATGCCATTGTTCTTTTCGGCAACAGGACAGGTGATCCTGATCGGCCTGCCCGAAGACGTGCGCGAATCAGCCTTCGAACAGGCTGACAGGCTGGATCCGTCGCTTAAACCACAGCGGCGCAGCACCTATCTGGAAGCACTGAGCGAATACGGGAACCAGGGCTATGTGACCGGATTTGGGAAATGGCGGAAGGACGTGGTGGGCATTGCCGTTCCCGTCTTCTCACTGGATCCGGCTCGGGCCTATGGGCTGAATGTCGGAGGTCATGCGTTTCACGTTGGCGCGGACGAGTTGAAGCGGCACTACGCCGGGAACCTGATAGCCGCGGGCGAAGAGCTGAGCATCAAGGTCTAGTCATCCAAACCCCGCCCGGATGTTCCCCGGGTGTCCTGTTCGGGTTTCGCGCAACGGATTTAATCCGCCAAAATCAATTGTTCCGCCAGGTGTAAATGAATTCCGAAAATTGTTGACACTGCCGGGGACACCTGGCACTCTGAATGAAAGCGCACGACGCCAGAGCCATTGCATATCTCGAGCATCCGCGGTGGAGTGACATCATTGCGATTACGCCAAAGGGAGCAAATCATGGCACACCCTCTCTTCAATCTTGACGGCAAGATCGCATTGGTCACAGGCGCAAGCCGGGGGATCGGAGAATCCATCTCCAACCTGTTTGCGGAACATGGCGCGACGGTCATTGTGTCCAGTCGCAAGATCGACGGGTGCCAGACCGTTGCGGATCGGATTACACGGGCGGGCCACAAGGCAGACGTCATCCCCTGCCACATCGGCAACATGGAAGATATACATTCCATGATGTCCGATATTCGGGAAAAATACGGGCGGTTGGACATTCTGGTTAACAACGCCGCGGCAAACCCGTATTTCGGGCATGTGCTGGACACGGATCCGGGGGCGTTCCAGAAGACCCTGGACGTGAACATTCGCGGCTATTTCTTCATATCGATCAAAGCCGCGAAACTGATGCGAGAAAACGGTGGCGGCAGCATCATCAACACCTCGTCCGTGAATGGGCTGACACCAGGTGACATGCAGGGAATCTATTCAATCACCAAAGCCGCCGTGATCAATATGACAAAGGTCTTTGCCAGAGAATGCGCGGAGTTTGGCATTCGATGCAACGCCTTGCTTCCGGGACTAACGCGAACAAAGTTCGCTGGCGCCCTATTCGAAACCGAAGGGTTCTACGACGAGGTGGTTGCCGGCATACCAATGAAACGCCATGCCGAGCCTTCGGAAATGGCGGGCGCCGCGCTGTTCCTCGCCTCCGATGCCAGCAGTTATATGACCGGCCAGAACATTGTCATCGATGGCGGCCTCACTGCCTGATCGAACAAAAACCCGTTTGGCTGCCCACTTCACCGACATCAATCCGCCCGGCTGCGGCACTGCCGGCGGGCCTCTCTTTGGACGCCCGTCGGCCGCGACTCGGTTCTCTTCAACATCGACCGCTCTCGCGACGCCGGGTCGCCGGGAAGTCATTCACGGACGCCGCAGGTCCGGCGTTTCCAGTCCGCGACGCCGCGGCGCATGCGGGATGCTGGCGGCTCTTTTTGCCTGACACGGTCACTCTGCGCCCGTGTTGGTGGCATATGCGGCGCGATACGGCATCACGTCCGTGCTGCGCGAACATGCCGGCGGCGTCCATTGGGCATCGGGATGGATCCGTGGGAGTGGACAATGCGACTGGCGCAACAAGGTCGGCGCGGGCCGTCTTCTCAATCCGGGACTATGCAAAATGGGCTGTCGCCGCTAGAGTGAACGCCTGGAAATAAAATGCGCAAAAACATGTCGCCGCACTCAATTGGCAAAACTCTCTACGGGCCGGACGATACCAGCGCGATCGCGGTTTCGCTTGCCGGGCATTTGCTCTCAGGCGACACGGTGCTTCTTTCAGGTCCGGTTGGCGCGGGGAAGTCCCATTTCGCGCGCAGTCTCATTGCCGCCCTGCTGGAAAGTCCCGAAGACATCCCGTCACCCACCTACACGCTTGTTCAAACATATGAATCGTCTGCAGGTGAAATCTGGCATGCCGACCTTTACAGGCTGACGGACAGCGCCGAAATCGGGGAGCTTGGTCTTCTGGAGGCGTTCGATCAGGCGATTTGTCTTGTTGAATGGCCCGAGCGACTTGAAAACCTCACGCCTGACCGCGCTCTCAATCTGGGCTTTTTTATCCCTGAATCCTATGATAGGCGAGAGCTCACATTGACCTGGAGCGCTCCTCGCTGGTCTCAAATATTACCGGAGGCACTTGATGACATCAATGCGCGAGGCGCTGATAGAGACCTTCCTTGAAACCGCGGGATGGGCGGATGCAGGCAGAACTCCCGTGGCCGGGGACGCATCAAACCGCCGATATCTGAGACTTGAAAGAGACAATGCCGGGCAAAGCGCCATACTGATGGATTCGCCGCTGGAAAGGGGCGAGGATGTAAGGCCGTTCATAAAGGTCGATGAATATCTCTTCGAAAGAGGCTTCAGCGCTCCGGAAATCATTTCACGCAATGTTGAGCATGGACTTCTTCTTCTTGAAGACCTTGGAGATGATCTGTTCGCTCGCGTCATCGAAAGAAACGGCGTTCCGGAGGAGCTTCTCTATACCGAGGCAACCGATCTGCTGGTAAGGCTCCACGACCTTGAACCGCCCGATCTGCCACCCTATGACGCGGTTGCCGCAACTGATCTGGCGATGCTTGCATATGACTGGTATCTTCCCGTCGGCACCGGTTCGGATGAAGGGGAATCCGGTGAATTTTTTGGCGAAACCATGCGCCGGGCCTTGTCGCGCCACGCGCCCGAATGCGATGTGACAATACTGCGCGACTATCATGCGGAAAATCTCATATGGCTTAAAGAGCGAGAGGGAATAGCTCGCGTGGGCCTTTTGGATTTTCAGGATGCGAATCTTGGCCACAGGTCATATGACCTGGTCTCGCTGCTGCAGGACGCGCGCCGGGATGTGCCCGAGGAAATCGAAGATCTCATGATGGCCAGATATATCAGGGCGACCGGGCAGGATCGGGGGGATTTTCACGCCGCCTACAACTGCATTGGAGCGCAGCGAAATCTGCGCATTGTCGGGATTTTCACCAGGCTTTGCGCGCGAGACGGTAAATCGCACTACATCGATCTAATTCCTCGCGTCTGGGACTATCTTCAGCGCAATCTATCGCATCCCGCAGTCAAGGAGATTCGCGATGTCGTCATGAGCTCCCTGCCGGAGCCGACACCTGAAATTCTCAACAGAATTAAAGGCAAATGCGCGACATACCCCGCTCAGTGATGCTTTTCGCCGCCGGTTTCGGCACAAGAATGGGAAACCTGACCGCCGACAAGCCCAAACCGCTCATATCCGTTGCCGGCAAACCACTGATAGATCACGCGCTGGATATGGTGCGCGATTACGGATCCGAGCGGATAGTCGCAAATGCCCATTACCTGTCAGATCAAATCAGGGATCATCTGGCTGAAACCGATGTCCTTGTTTCGCATGAGCACCCCGACATTCTCGAAACCGGCGGCGGATTGCGTCATGCGCAACCACTTCTGGGAAGCGGGCCGGTTTTTACCATGAACACCGATGCGGTCTGGCTCGGAGCAAACCCGCTTTGCATTCTGGAACAACATTGGGAACCCGACGGCATGGACGCTCTCCTTTTATGCATTCCAGGACAAAACGCCTTCGGCCATCAGGGAGCCGGCGATTTTTTAATCGATGGCGACGGGCGGGCAAGACGCGGCCCGGGTTCGATTTATTCGGGCTTGCAGATTATCAAGACCGATGGACTGGAGACCATGCCCGACAAGGCTTTTTCCCTCAATGCCCTATGGGACAAAATGATGGGGAAAGGACGGCTGCATGCCACGCTCTACAGTGGAAAATGGTGCGATGTGGGAACGGCGGACTCCATTGCAAAGGCAGAGGACATGCTGAGACGGACATGATACTGGATCCTGCCATTTCCCCAAGAGTGTACGGTGTTCCCGCCGGTGCCGAATTCCCCGAAGCGGTTGTGCTGGGATTGAGAGAGGGGTTTCTCGATCATCCTCCCGAAGTGCTGGCGTCCGCGCGTCTCATTGTCACCACAAGAAACATGGCGCGGAGCATTCGCGCGCACTTTGACGAGGGACCCGCTCTTCTTCTCCCAAAAATCACCCTGCTTTCGGATTTCGGAGACGAAACCGGCATTCCCGGCATTCCCGATCCCGTTTCCCCTCTCAAAAGACGTCTTGAACTTGCTGGTCTCATATCGGCATTGCTTGACGCCCGGCCCGACATGGCTCCCCGCACCTCTCTCTACGATCTGGCGGACAGTCTTTCCGAATTGATGGACGAGATGCATGGCGAGGACGTTTCGCCCGACCTGATCGGGAAACTGGACATTGCGGACCAGTCGGGACACTGGAAGCGCATTCAATCCTTCCTTGGCATTGTTGGCGAATTTTTCGACTCCGGCATTCATGAACCCGATTCCAAAACCCGCCAGAATCTGGTCATGCGCCACTATTCCAGACTTTGGACCGAAACGCCGCCAAATCGCCCGGTGCTTATAGCCGGGTCCACCGGTTCTCGGGGATCGTCAAGGCAGCTGATGAAAACTGTCGCAAAACTCCCGAAAGGTGCGGTAATCCTGCCCGGTTTCGATTTCGAAATGCCGCGGAGCGCATGGGATGCTCTCCTGGCGGACCCAAATTCGCAGGACCATCCGCAGCACCGGTTTGCCAGGCTGATGACCGAACTTGACGGTCATCCCGTGGACGTAAAACCGTGGCCTGGCTCCAAATCGGCCAGCAATGATCGCGGACGGTTGATTTCGCTTGCGCTTCGTCCTGCTCCCGTAACGGATCAATGGATGATTGAAGGGCCGAAACTTCGCGATATCGCATTCCCGGCCACTGAAAAGATAACGTTTGTCGAGGCGCCCTCCGCGAGAAAGGAGGCGCTTGCCATTGCCATGCGTATGCGAAAAGCCGTCAATGACGGAGAAACGGCCGCGCTTTTGACTGATGACCGCGATTTGGCCCGAAGGGTGGTCTGCGCACTTGATCACTGGGATATAATCCCGAATGAAAGCGCCCGAAAACCGCTGCACCACACGTTGCAGGGACGATTTGCGCGTCATCTGGCGGATCTGTTTCGGAATCGGCTGGGCACCGAGCATCTTTTGACTGTACTGAAACATCCGATGGCGCATTCCGGTGGTGGCCGAAGCTGGCATCTGGGGCATGCCCGGAATCTTGAAATCCACCTTCGAAAACGCGGCATGCCCTATCCCGCGGCCGGAGACATCATGAAATGGACGCATGGCCGAAGAGGAAAAACCGTCATCCCATGGGCAAAATGGGTTTGCTCCTGTCTGATCGGCCTGGAAAGCGGGGATGCTCTTCCACTTGCCGAGCGGGTATCGCATCACATTGAGCTAGCCGAAAAAATCTCATCGGGATCAATGGGCGGAGCATCTCGGTTTTGGGAAACGAACGACGGCCGCGCGGTCCGAAACGCGATTTTCGAACTTGAAGAGAATGCCCGGTTTTCCGCAAATCTTGATGCGGCCGATTATTCCAGCCTGTTCCTGTCGGTGCTATCCGGAAAATATGCCGATCCGGCGTCTGGATCGGGTTCCGGCATCTACATTCTCGGTTCACGCGAGGCGTTTGCTCAAAAGGCGGATCTGTATATTCTGGCAGGCCTCAACGAGGGCGCATGGCCCACCGCGCCCGGAACCGATCCATGGCTGAACCGCGCTCTCCGGCGGCAGGCGGGACTGCTGATGCCCGAACGCAAAATCGGTCTCTCCGCGCATGATTTTCAGCAGGCATCGCTTGGTTCGGAAGTATGGCTCACCCGGTCCCTGCGGTCGGATGATGCGGAAACCGTCCCGTCCCGCTGGATCAACAGATTGGTAAATTTGCTAACCGGACTCCCGGATGGGGCGGGAACCGATGCGCTCCGTGACATGCGCAGTCGCGGGACGCGCTGGCTTGACCTGGCGGACATGTTTGAGGAATCGGAAGCCATCCCGCCGGCCATCAGGCCTTCGCCTTGTCCTCCCGTGCCGGCTCGACCCAAAAAGCTGTCCGTAACGGAAATTCGAACTCTGATACGCGATCCCTATGCGATATACGCCCGCCACGTGCTTGGATTAAAGCCACTGGATCCATTGAAACCGGAACCGGACGCATTGCTTCGAGGCGTGGTTTTGCATGCGGTTTTCGAGAACGTGATCAAGGCGTCCATTGACAATGACGCGACGCCCACAAGGGAAAGTCTGGTCACCGAAACGATCCGCGTTTCTGAAGAAAAAATCCAGTGGGCCGCGGCCAGATCCATTCTGCGCGCGAGGATGGAGCGCGTTGCCGACCACTTCCTTGCAGGTGAGCAGGCGCGGCAGGCCATGGCACGACCAAAGATGCTCGAGGTCAAGGCTTCGGCAAATCTCCCGGAATTGGACTTTACCATAACTGCCAAGGCCGACCGCATCGATGTTGACGAATCGGGCGGGTTTCACATCTACGACTATAAAACAGGTGCTCCTCCATCAAAGGCCCGGCAGCTCTCCTTTGACAAGCAGCTTCTGATAGAGGCCGCACTCGCGGAGATTGCCGGATTTGGAGATTTCCCGCCGTCAAGGGTTGAACGCGCCGTTTACATTGGCCTCGGTGGCAATCCCGCGGATGTAAATGCTCCACTTGAGACCGAACCTGTTTCAGAAGTCTGGAAAAACCTCGGATATCTGATTGCCGCCTACATGAATCCGGTCAGGGGATACACGTCGCGACGCGCCATGCGGCTGAAAGGCGAGTCCGGAAATTACGATCATTTGGCGCGCTTCGGAGAGTGGGAGATTTCCGACAAACCCGTTTCGGAGATTCTCGGATGAAAAACGGCGAGGCGGCGACTCTCCAGAACATGGCCGCGCGGCCAGATCGATCCACCTGGGTATCCGCAAATGCGGGATCGGGGAAAACCACGGTTTTAATAAACCGCGTTGCCCGTTTGCTGCTGGACGGGGCCAGGCCCCAAAACATACTCTGCCTGACCTACACAAAGGCGGCGGCAACGGAAATGCAAAACCGCCTGTTCAAGCGCCTGGGAGAATGGTCCATGATGGACGACCGGGATCTGGGCCATGCGCTGGGCGATCTGGGCGTTGAAGAGGCGCCGCGCTCCGATCGGCTGCGCCTGGCGCGAACTCTCTTTGCGATGGCGATAGAAACTCCGGGCGGTCTAAAAATCCAGACAATACATTCATTTTGCTCCGCTCTCCTTCGCCAGTTTCCGCTTGAAGCGGGCGTCGCCCCGCAATTCAGGGAAATGGAGGATAAAGGCGCCGCAATGCTCAGAGAGGAAATCGTCGAACAGATTGCCTCCGGTCCCGGGTCGGACATCATCTATGCCGTTGCAAGACATCATTCCGGCGAAACCATTGAAGACCTGTCCAGCGACATTGTCAGAAACCGCCATCTCTTTGCCGGCTCGCCGGACAATGGCGAGCTTGCGGCTCGTCTTGGGCAATCGGCTGATTTGTCGCGGAAAAAAATTGAGAACTCGGTATTCAAAGGCCATGAAAAGCATATTCTCGACACGATAATTCCAGTCCTGCGCGACGGTGGCGCGACCGACAAAAAGGCCGCCAAGGCTCTTGGCCGGATTCGACAACTGAATTTTGACGCTCTTCCCGTGCTGGAAAGAGTCTTGCTTAACGGCGCATCCGCCAATCAACCGTTTTCCGCAAAAACGGAATCCTTTCCCACGCGGAAGTCCCGAGGGAAGGCGGCAGATGTCATGCCGGACCTTCATGAATTCATGAATCGAGTGGAAATCGCGCGGGAGTCCCGACTAGCCCTTTCAGCGATTGAAAAAACCAGAGTTCTTCATGATTTCGCCAATTTGTTTCTTCCCGCGTACGATTCCGCGAAAGAGCGCCGGGGAATGCTTGATTTTGACGATCTCATCACCAAAGCGCGCGATCTTCTTGCCAGATCGTCCGATGCCGCATGGGTACTATACAAACTTGACGGGGCAATCGACCACATACTTGTCGATGAAGCGCAGGACACAAGCCCGACGCAATGGGAGGTCATTGAACTGCTCGCGCAGGAACTCACCAGTGGCGAAGGCGCGCAACCGGACAAACCGCGCACGGTTTTCGCCGTGGGCGACAAAAAGCAGTCAATATATTCGTTTCAAGGCGCGGACCCGGGCGCGTTCGACAGAGTCAAGGCCGAATTTTCATCACGTCTGAAGGTTGCCGATTCGCCTCTCCAGGACATTCAAATGGAGTATTCCTTTCGCTCATCGCAGACAATCCTGGAGCTCGTGGACGCCGTTTTTGAAGACCGGGACGCAAGTGGATTTACGGGAGGTTCGCGTCACAAGGCCTTCAAAACGGATCTTCCCGGGAGAGTTGATCTATGGCCGGTGATTGAACCGCCGGACAGGCCCGAGGATCCCGAATGGCATCAACCGGTCGACATTGTCTCACCCGATGATCCGCCATCGGTACTTGCAAACAAAGTGGCCGGCGCCATCAGGGACATGCTCGGTTCGCCGCTGCCCGACCAGAGCGGAACCGCGCGCGCGATCGCTCCCGGTGACATCATGGTACTCGTGCAGCGCCGATCGGATCTTTTTCACGAGATAATCCGGGCCTGCAAATCACTGGATCTGCCTGTTGCGGGCGCGGACCGTTTGCGCGTGGGCGCCGAGCTGGCGGTTCGCGATCTTGGCGCTCTGCTGAAATTTCTGTCCACGCCAAAGGATGATCTATCGCTTGCCTCGGCCTTGCGCTCGCCTCTATTTGGCTGGACGGAGCGGCAACTGTTTGACGTCGCCCAAAGTCGGGGAAACGGTATTTTATGGAATGAAATCCAAAAACGAAGAACGGAGTTTCCCGACGTCCACCGCATTCTGAACGACTTGAGAAGACAGGTTGGATTTCTTCGTCCCCATGATCTTATAGAGCGCATGCTCATCCGTCATGATGGCCGACGCAAACTTCTGGCCCGTCTTGGCAGTGAAGCGGAAGACGGAATTGACGCGCTGCTGTCTCAGGCCATGACCTATGAGCGTAATTTCGTGGACAGTCTAACCGGTTTTCTCTCGTGGATGGAAACGGATGAACTTGAAATCAAGCGTCAGCTGGACAGTGCGGGCGATCGGATAAGGGTCATGACCGCGCATGGTGCCAAAGGCCTTGAATCTCCAGTTGTTTTTCTTCCCGATACCGCGAGACGCATGGTGCGGCCGAACCACCAGCTTGCAAATTCGGGCGGCGTGGCGTTTTGGCGAGCCGGCAGGAAGGAGGACGCGCCTCTGGCGCTGTCGGAGGCCGACCGCGAATGGAGCGAGACTGAAAAGGCCGAAAGGGAAAGACTGCTTTATGTCGCGATGACCCGCGCGGAGCAATGGCTGGTCGTCGCCGCGGCGGGCCAGTTGGACAACGATGGACGTGATTGGTACAGCATGGTTCGGAAGGGCATGGAAAAATGTCACGCGGTCGGCGATCCCTTGCGCATTGAAAGCGGAAACTGGCATTCTCAAACTCCCGGCCCCGAGAACGAACCCGAATCCAGAAAAATGAAACTGCCGGGGTATTTTCGCGAAAAGGCCTCAAGATCAAAGGTTAAAGTCAAAACGCTCAGCCCTTCCGGACTGGGAGGCGCCAAGACATTTCCCGGAGACAAGGAACTTGACAGGGATTCCGCCATGAGAAAAGGGCGGCAAATTCACAGTTTGCTAGAGTATCTGCCGGGTGAACCCAAAATGGAATGGCCTCAAGCCGCCAGACGAATTCTTCGCGGCGCGGGTGAAGATGCGGCAGGTTCCGAACTTGAAGCGCTTTTGGCCGAGGCATCCAATGTGCTTTGCAATCCTTCACTTTCCCATTTGTTTGGCGAAAACGCCCTTGCGGAAGTGCCGGTCTCCGCATCGATTGACATGCTTGGCGGCAAGCGCATTCATGGTCAGATTGACAGGTTGGTTGTTTCCGCCGACCGCGTCCTTGCGGTCGATTTCAAGACAAACGGCGCTGTCCCCAAAGCCGCTTCGGATTGCCCCGCGGGATTTCTTCGCCAAATGGGCGCCTATGCTCTTGCCCTTGGTGAAATATATCCCGATCGCCATGTTCAAACGGCTCTTCTTTGGACCGCCAGCGCCACCTTGATGGAACTTCCCCGCAAGCTTGTCACTGATGCGCTTTCCAAATTAAGATGATATTGACGAACGGCACGGAAACAACTAACTAGTCGCCTATCTTTGGCCAACCTGTCAGGAGAAGTTAAATGGGAACCATTGCAGTTACCGACGGCACCTTTGACGATGAAGTTAAAAATTCAGATATACCCGTAGTGGTTGATTTCTGGGCCGAATGGTGCGGGCCCTGCAAGCAGATAGGCCCCGCGCTCGAGGAGTTGTCCGAGGAAATGGAGGGCAAGGTTAAAATCGCCAAGGTTGACGTTGATTCAAATCCGGATACCGCATCCAAACTGGGTATCCGAGGCATTCCGGCGCTTTTCATATTCAAAGACGGCGAGGTTGTGTCAAACCGTTCCGGTGCCGCTCCCAAGGCCTCTCTTCAGAACTGGATTGAATCGACCATCTGACATTCCAGCCTGCATGCGGTCCTGGATTGGGCCGCGTCATAATTGACGGAGAATCGCATGGGCGATCCATTTCCACGCTGGCATGGCACCACCATTGTCGGTGTGAAAAAAAACGGCGAGGTGGCAATTGCCGGTGACGGACAGGTCAGTCTTGGTCAGACCGTGATCAAGGGGTCGGCGCGAAAGGTGCTTCGTCTGGCCCCGGGGGGGCACGATGTGATAGCGGGATTTGCGGGGTCCACCGCCGATGCCTTCACTCTGCTTGAGCGTTTTGAATCCAAGCTTGAGGCGACTCCGGGACAATTGCAGCGCGCCTGTGTTGAACTTGCCAAGGATTGGCGCACCGACAAGTATCTTCAAAAGCTTGAGGCAATGCTGATTGTCAGCGACGGAAGCGGACTTTTTGTCATTACCGGCGCCGGTGATGTTCTTGAGCCGGAACATGGCATCGCGGCCATTGGCTCCGGAGGAAACTACGCTCTGGCGGCGGCCCGGGCCATGATCGACTCTGAGAAAACGGCCGAGGAAATCGTGCGCGCGTCAATGGCAATTGCCGCCGACATATGCGTTTACACCAATGAATGCCTGACTTTGGAAAAGATCGGCACATGAGCAAGGCGCGAAATCCGCGTTTTTCGGTTCGCTCCTTCTAACTTGCGTCATAATGGATCAACCGCTTGACTGCATGTCCCGCAGCGTTTTTTATCGGCAAACCATCATTGATCGGGTATTACTCGAAAGGCGCGACCGCCAAAGGAACATTTGCCAGTTCGCACCATAGATAAACCGAATCGTAATTTGAGATCTTCCAGGTTACCGGGACGGCATAGCGCTGTTTTCCGTGCAGTTTTTGCAGCGCGCCAAGGTAGGACGTTCTGTCGTATTGACCATCCCTTCCAAAAGCCACGCGCGGATCGGGAGCGCTATCAAGCCTGAAATCATCGCCGAGCTCCACGAAGATTCGGTCATTTTCAACTATCACTCTGGCTGCGCCGCTTGACACGTGACCGCTGCGGCCTGTAAACATCCCCTTTGCCCGCACCTCCACATCATCAGCCATTGCTTTCGGTGTTTTTCCGATAGCAAGAAATCCAAGCGCGGACGCGGTTGCGGAAAAAACAAATCTGCGTCTGTCAATCATTTCATTTGCTCCATTGTCTGTTTGGCTTTTATGCAATTGCCCAATACGCAGCAAAACCCTAAATACTGCAAAATGCAAGTCATAGCTTGCGTTTTTTCGCTTGATGCTATTCAGAGCGATAATGTTGAACTGCTCCGCGCCAGATTGGAATTTGGCAAACAGCCTGGGAGAATTACATGACAGACCTCACCCCGCGTGAAATTGTTGCGGAACTGGACAGGTTTATTATTGGTCAGAAAGATGCCAAGCGCGCGACCGCGGTGGCGTTGCGCAACCGCTGGAGACGCAAGCAGCTTTCCGACGATTTGCGTGAAGAGGTTTATCCAAAGAATATCCTGATGATCGGTCCAACCGGCGTTGGAAAAACTGAAATCTCCAGGCGTCTTGCCAAACTTGCCAGAGCGCCGTTCATCAAGGTGGAGGCGACAAAATTCACCGAAGTGGGTTATGTCGGCCGGGATGTTGAACAAATAATACGAGATCTTGTCGACTCGGCCATTATCGAAACACGCGAGTGGATGCGCGAGGATGTTCAGGCAAACGCGCATCAAAGAGCGGAGAACCGGGTTCTGGATGTAATTGCGGGAATTGAATCGCGCAATTCAACCAGGGAAATGTTTCGAAAAAAGCTCAAAAACGGAGAACTTGACGACACCGAAATTGAAATCGAGGTTTCAGAAACCTCCAACCCTCTGAGCATGATTGACATTCCGGGTCAGCCCCACAGCCAGATGGGGATGCTGAATCTGGGGGAGTTGTTTGGCAAAGCCTTCGGCGACAATACGGTAAAAAGAAAAATGACCGTGGC
This sequence comes from Roseovarius sp., assembly GCA_026709325.1. GTDB lineage: Bacteria > Pseudomonadota > Alphaproteobacteria > Rhodobacterales > Rhodobacteraceae > JAPOTF01. The sequence goes on along the minus strand of JAPOTF010000066.1, from coordinate 48,893 downwards.
CGAAAGCTATGACATCCTCATTAAGGAGGAGGCGGACAAGATCCTTGATGATGACTCTGTAAACAAGACCGCGCTTGATGCGGTGGAACAGAATGGAATAGTGTTTCTCGATGAAATCGACAAGGTGTGCGCCCGTTCCGAAACACGGGGTGCGGATGTTTCAAGGGAAGGTGTTCAAAGAGATCTGCTTCCTCTGATTGAGGGAACAACGATATCAACGAAGCACGGACCGGTGAAAACCGATCACATACTTTTTATCGCCTCTGGCGCATTCCATGTGGCAAAGCCGTCAGACCTGCTTCCCGAGTTGCAGGGCAGACTACCCATAAGGGTTGAACTTAGACCCCTTACGGAAGCGGATTTCATCCGCATCCTGACCGAAACCGACAACGCGCTGACAAGACAGTATTCCGCGCTGATGGCCACGGAAAAACTTGATGTCAACTTTACAGAAGATGGCATTTCATCAATTGCCCGGATTGCCGCGGAGGTCAATCTTACAGTGGAAAACATAGGTGCCCGCAGACTGTACACAATAATGGAGCGGGTTTTTGAGGAACTTAGCTTTACCGCGCCTGAACGCGGCGGCGAGAAGGTGACAGTTGATTCAAATTTCGTTGAGTTGAATCTTGGAGAACTGATGAAATCGCATGATTTATCCAGGTATGTACTTTAACAGACGTAATTTCCGTCCCCGCTTTCGAGATGTTTAAACAAGTTTTCAGCGCCAGTGATGCCTCTTGCCATTAATCTGCTTCAAATTCATTCAATTTTATTAAAAACCGCCGAAAAATTCCGCGTGATTGGCCGCGGAACCAAAAAGTTTGCATTTAACGGATGATTCCTACAATCTCCTTCGCTTCAGATAAATGTAATATGCTCCGCTTCCCCCATGTTTCCGATGGGCCTGTGCAATTTGGAGCACCACATCTGCCAATTTCGGATCTTCCAGCCATTGAGGAACCGCGCGGCGCAACACCCCCGCCTCTTCGGCATTAAAGTGGTCGCAATTATCATTTCTGCCCTTTCCCGTTATGACCAAAAGCAGGCGATTTTGATTCTGGTGGGATTTGAGTATGAAATCCGCAAGCACCTTTTTTGCATGGTCTTGCCTAAATCCATGCAAATCGATTGTTTTTTCAGGCGTCATGTTCCCGCGGATCATCCGGCCGTATTTTTTTCTGTCCATATGTATGTTTGATCGGGGCTTTTTTCCCACCGCGGCGACGTCACCGCGATTTGCGTAGCCCAAATGCTCGACTTTTGCTTCCTGGCTGTTTTTAGTGCCTTTTTCAATCGAAGCTTTAGTCTCCGGTAATCGCCTCTTTACCTCTTTTGCAGGTCTTGCAACCTTTTTTTGGTCATGTTTCCTGTCTATGGTCGCGGCAACCTCATGCCACAAATTGACATCTTCCGTTGTAAGGCATTTCGATTTGCGATCTGACATCACAACATCTCGCGAGACCTGATGAAATGGAAAGTAAAGATGTTCCCGGGTTTGGATTGATTTAATGACGGCGAAAAGCGGATCATTTCAACTGGAGGTGGCGACAAGAAGCCAATTGGGATCATTTGATCCCATTGTTCTTTGAAATGTCCAGTAATCGTCCTGCCGCACTGGATGTCCCTTTTTTCCTTCCACAATTTCACCGTCGGCATTTTTGACAATCGAACACAATTCGCCAATAAAGTGCACCGTTAGCATTGCGCTCTTTGTTTCATGAATGAACACGGCGTCAAGGAGCCTGAATTTGCGAAGTCCCGCAAATTCCACTTCCACCGTAAGCCCCTCGGACTCCCGTTCCCTTATAACGGCTTCAAATGCCGCATAAACCTCATCTGAAAGATAATCTTTAATTTCCTCAAGATTCCCGTTCTCAAATGCCATCAGTATCCATTCATATGCCTCTCTGGCACCTTGAAGAAATTCCGTTACGTTGAAATTTTTATCGATTCTCTTCATTTCGGCCAATGCGCCGGCGGCATTCGTGTCTTCAGCCACATGATCTGTGATATCACGATCAGGACCGCCATCGATAACCTCCAGACTCCCTATTCTCTTGGCTTGCGGAGCAGGTGTAATGACATCTTCCCTGTTGACCTGTCCTTCAAACCCGTCGCGAGTCCCCAAAACCCTTGCCAGTTTCAAAATCAGAAAAACGGCAATGCCCGCAAGAACCAGCAGTTGAATTATTGGCGAATTCATGAATCCCTCTCGATAAACATATATGGCAATACACGGTTTCAGAACCTATGTAAGACATGATGAGGGTCAAGTCTACCTTGACATTGGAATTATTGGGAGAACTTAACCGAATGTGGTTCTTATTTGCGTTTCTGGCCGTTCCCATAACAGAGATAGCGCTGTTTATCCAGATCGGAGGCCTAATCGGGCTCTGGCCAACTCTGGCAGTGGTTGTAATAACGGCCCTTATCGGAAGCTGGCTTGTTCGCAGTCAGGGAATTATGGAAATCAACAACATCAGGCGTTCAATATCAAGGCTCGACGATCCCGTTGAACCCATCGCGAAAGGACTGATGATCCTCGTTGCGGGGGCATTGCTCCTAACCCCCGGTTTCTTTACCGACGGCGCTGGTTTTGCCCTGCTTGTACCCGCCGTCAGATCGGCAGTCTTCAATCAGTTGCGGAAGCGTGTCGGGATTCGGGAACTTGTCATGGAAGAAGATCCACGTTCACGGCAGTATGGCGGTCATGGTGACATTATAGATGGCGAATTCAACGTTGAACGGGAAAAGAGACCGTGATTTTTTATGATCGCATCGACAAATTCGGCGATTGAGGATATTCCAAAAAATCGTTAACAGACGGCAGCAAACGCAAATCATGGAAGTTGAAAAATGACTAGTAAAGCCAATGGCGCCGACCCGGAACCGCAACAGGCCGTGCAGGTTAAAATGAACGTCCTTAACCAGTATGTTCGCGATCTTTCATTTGAAAACATTCTTTCCCAAACACAGACCGACGCCGAGGTGTCGCCTGAGCTGAAAGTCGATATCAATCTCAATGCGTTAAAAAGAAAAACGGAGCACGTTTATGAGGTGTCAATCGAGCTAAAGGTCAATTCAGTGAACAAGGCCACCGAAGACACTTTGTTCATACTTGAACTTGACTACGTGGGCGTGTTTCGAATTGAGGGAGTTCCCGAAGAAAACATGTCTCCAGTCCTTCATATAGAATGTCCGCGGCTTATGTTTCCATTCCTGCGTCGCATTGTCAGTGACGTGACCCGAGACGGTGGATTTCCGCCACTTAATCTTGACAATATCGATTTTGCCCACATTTATCGAAATCTGATAATGCGGCAGAAAAAATCTGAGGAAAGCAAAGAGAAAAAGGCGGATGTCTAGTTGAATTTGTTCCACAAAGCGTCCGGCCCCATTGAACCGACAAACATCTCATGCGCTTTACGTTCCGAGTCCGTCAGCCTTGAAGGAAGCGGTTTTTGGCGCGGCTCAGGCCTCCACTCGCCATCCTCCGCATCGTTCCCCTTGCCGGATGCGGCGGAAAAAACGCCGGTCAGCATGTCTTTCTGTCTGCCGCCGGTTAATTCAAGATAAACTTCCGCAAGCAATTCCGCATCCAGCAGAGCACCGTGTTTAACGCGTCTGGAACTGTCAATTCTAAAATGCCTGCAGATTGCATCCAGACTTGCGCGTTGTCCGGGATGTTTTTTTCTGTACAATTCCACGGTGTCAATCGCGCGATCCATTTCGATTTCGTGACGACCAGCCTTCTGGAGCTCGCAATTCAAAAACTCCATGTCAAATTTCGCATTGTGTATTACAAGATTTGCATCACCCAGGAATTCAATGAATTCGGCGGCAATTTCCGTGAAAACCGGTTTGTCACCGAGAAACTCATCGCCCAGGCCATGCACCTCGAAAGCCGCCGTTGGCATGGCCCGTTCCGGATTAATGTACTGATGATAACTGCGACCCGTTATTCTTTGGTCAATGATTTCAATGCAGCCTATTTCAACGATTCTGTCGCCTTCTTTGGCATCAAGTCCCGTGGTTTCGGTATCAAGAACTATTTCGCGCATTTTTACCATCCCGTCTAATCTTTTTTACAATTTCATGCACCTGTTGACGGGCGTGATCCATGGTATCCGCAATGACAACAAAATTTGCTCTGGCGCATTTTTCCGAATCCGGCATTTGCCGTCTCATAATATTCAATACCTGATTTTCCGACATCTTGCCTCTTGAAAGAACTCGTGATTTTCTGACGTTAAACGGTGCCGTGACGCATGCCACGGCATCCATCTCCTCTTCACTTCCGGTTTCATAAAGAAGCGGAATGTCAAATACCGCGATATCTGATGTTGCGTTTGATAAAAAGCGATTTCTGTCTTCACTCACCAAAGGGTGGACCGTCTCCTCAATCAAATCCAGCAAATTGAGATCTTTTTCAATCGCCTCCCTGAGTCTTGTTCGCGAAACAGAGTTGTTGGAAATGACATCTGGGATGATTTTCCTGATTCGAGACACCGCCATGCCTCCGTTTGAGTACAATCTCTGGACCGTCTCATCCGCATCCCAGACGGCGCAGCCTTCCCGGAGAAAAAACTCGGCGGTTGTTGATTTCCCGGAACCGATGGATCCTGTCAAACCAAGTTTAAACGTCATTTCAAAGCCGCGTTTCTGGTACTGTCGTCAACAACGGGCTTTACTCCAAACCATGATTCAAATGCGGGAACGGCCTGGTGCAACAGCATTCCAAGTCCATCCACGCAAATGCAGCCACGCTTTTCGGCATTGCGAAGCAGTTTGGTTTGCAGCGGCGCGTATACTATATCGCAAACCACCGCGTTTTTTGCCAGCCCGTCGCGCTTTATTGGCAGGGGAGGCATTCCATGCATTCCCAGAGAAGTGGTGTTTACAAGCAATGACGCCTCGGTAATCAAATCATCGATTTCACCCCAGTCGTGTACGTGAAGATCATTGCCAAACTTTCGCCGGAGCGCTTCAGCGCGAGACCGGGTGCGGTTTGCAATCAATATATTGTCTGCTCCAAAAGTTAAAAGCGACCAGGCGATTGCACGAGCGGCACCACCGGCCCCCAATATCACCACCGGTTCGCTACCCGGACGCCAGTCCGGCGCATTTTGCCTTAAATTCTCCATAAACCCATAACCGTCTGTATTGTCGGCAAACATTTCTCCGCTTTCACTGAAAGTGAGTGTATTCGCGGCTCCAATGATTTGGGCGCTCTGGCTGACTCTGTCGGAATGTTCAAGCACTCTCACCTTGTGCGGAAGAGTTACGTTTATTCCGGAAAAACCCATCTTTGGCAACGTTTTCAGAACTTTCTCAAGATCATTCGACAACACGTCAACGGGAATGTAATACCCTTTTATACCGGCCGCCTTTAACCAGTGAGCGTGTATGTTGGGGGATTTTGAATGCGAAACAGGTGAGCCGATAACGCCGGCGAGGGCAATTTTTTTCATAAAACGCTCAATGCCATTTTCCGGTGCGTCATGTCAATTGGGGATTTCTCGAAAAGCGTCTTTAACGAGACACTGCAGCAGCTTAACAGGCGGAAAGCCCAAGGCACCCATAAAATTGCCGCCGATTTCGGAAAACAGTTTCAATCCCTCTTCCTCCAGCTTGCATGCGCCAGGAGAACATTTTACGCTTTTCCAGTTTCTGAATAGATACCAAACAATTTTCCGCCACGTCGCGCCTTTTCAGCTGCTACGCCAAGGAAATTTCTTTCGGATGGGCATTGTTTTCTTGCATTCCCATTGCAAGCTCAGTTCATCAATTTTTGGCGATATGGCGGTATAATCAACTTTAGCGGCATCAAGCAGCTCTCTTCGAACGGTTGATTTGGAAGCCAATGTGATTTTTTCGGACATATGTAATTCCTGTATAAACATGTGTACATTGTTTTGATAAATGCCTTAAAGATGCCAAAACTCTGAGTGCAACGATCCTGCTGGAGTCTTTTTAAAAGATTATTCAAAGTTATCCAAATGTTGAGAAGAACAAGTCAATTAACATGATTTTCATGTTCAACCACATCTTATCAACAATTCCGCATATTAAATCATGAAAGACGGATTTCTATCGCGTTAAATTAATTTGAAATTTTTTCCATCATGAATTTTACCTTGCTTTTCCACATGCTTTTCCACAAAATTTTCAAATGTTAATAACGTTGTTGAAAAAAAATAATCCAGTCAAAAATTTATCTCTACAAAAACAGTCTCTTTACATATAAACATATTCTAATTCTTGTGAACTGCAAGGCACTGCAAAATGAACGATATAACGATACTGGCATATCCATGGACAAAGGCGCTTCACATAATATCTGTAATTTCCTGGATGGTTGGAATGTTCTACCTTCCAAGGCTTTTTGTTTATCATGTCGAGAAAGCAAACGACAAACCTGAAATTGCGGCTGTATTTCAGGAAATGGAATACAAGCTTTTGAAAATAATCATGAATCCCGCAATGATTTCATCCTGGATATTTGGATTGCTTCTTGCATTCACTCCGGGTGTGATTGATTGGGGGTCTGTATGGCCATATGTGAAGGCTGCCGCGGTGATTGGAATGACGGGATTTCATCACTGGCTTTCAATGAGAAGTAAGGATTTCGTTAATGGACAAAACAAATTGTCGGGATCGCAATATCGAATGTTAAACGAGGTCACCACGATTCTAATGATTGTAATCGTTTTGGCCGCGGTGGTTAAATTCTAACGGCTTTCGGAAAAATTTTTCATTAAATTATTCAATGGCTTAAAAGTGTTTTGTAAATTTTCGTCGACTTTTCATATGGCTTTTCGGGAATTTTTAGGCATATGTGGCAAAAAATCATTTAATATCGGTTTTTCATGGAGGACGGCATGGTCTGCGAAAAACATAAAGTTTGCGGAAATTACTGAAATTCAAGCGTGTTGACTATTTCCGGATCAGTAGATACATAAAAGAGGGAATCCCGTCCGGGCATTTCCGACATTCCAGAAAACAGCAGAACACATATGCTAAAAGGCATATTTGCAAAGGATTTAAAATGACAGCCAATCGTCTAAATCTATCCGATTTGAAAGCCCATACCGCCAAAGATCTTTTGAATATGGCAGAAGAACTCGAAATTGAAAACGCATCGACAATGCGCAAGGGAGAAATGATGTTTCAGATTCTTCGCGAGCGCGCGGACGAGGGCTGGATGATATCCGGAGACGGTGTACTGGAGGTGCTTCAGGATGGTTTCGGTTTTCTTCGATCTCCTGAAGCAAACTATCTTCCGGGTCCAGATGACATATATGTTTCACCGGATATGATACGGCAATTTTCCATGCGAACCGGTGATACGGTTGATGGTGAAATAAGAGCGCCAGAGGAAAACGAGAGATACTTTGCGATAACAAGAGTGACCAGAATTAATTTCGAAGATCCGGAGCGGGCAAAGCACAAAATCAATTTTGACAATCTAACGCCATTGTATCCGGACGAGAGAATAACGCTGGAAATTCAGGATCCAACTGTAAAGGACAAGTCCGCGAGAGTTATTGACCTTGTTGCGCCCATAGGCAAGGGGCAGCGCTCGCTGATTGTGGCTCCTCCCAGAACCGGAAAAACCGTCATCCTTCAGAATATCGCGGCCAGCATCGAAAGAAATCATCCCGAATGCTATCTGATCGTGTTGCTGATCGACGAACGTCCCGAGGAAGTGACCGACATGCAAAGGTCCGTTAAGGGAGAGGTCATCAGTTCGACTTTCGATGAACCGGCAACAAGGCATGTTGCCGTGGCCGAAATGGTAATCGAGAAGGCAAAGCGGCTGGTTGAGCATAGAAGAGACGTTGTGATTCTGCTTGATTCCATCACCAGGCTTGGAAGAGCCTACAACACGGTTGTACCGTCTTCGGGAAAGGTTTTGACCGGTGGAGTCGATGCAAACGCGCTTCAGCGGCCAAAGCGGTTTTTTGGAGCCGCCAGAAACATTGAAGAGGGCGGATCTCTCACAATCATATCGACCGCGCTGATTGAAACGGGAAGCAGAATGGACGAGGTGATATTTGAGGAATTCAAGGGAACGGGCAATTCCGAAATTGTACTGGATCGAAAGGTTGCGGACAAGCGAGTGTTTCCCTCGATTGACATCTTAAAGTCCGGTACTAGAAAAGAGGATCTTCTGATTGATAAAGCGGATCTGCAAAAGACCTATGTGCTGAGAAGAATTTTAAATCCAATGGGAACAACCGATGCAATCGAGTTTCTGCTGAGCAAGTTAAAGCAAACAAAGACAAACTCGGATTTTTTCGACTCAATGAACACATAGGCGCAACGGTATCCGGAGGGCGTAATGGATACGATATTCGCGTTGTCCACGGCGCCCGGAAAATCGGGCATATCCGTTATACGCGTTTCAGGTTCGGAATCTTTTCGCGCAGTGAACGATCTCTGTGGCGGCATACCGCCACCGAGACATGCGTCGCTGCGGAAACTTCGCGACAGGAAAAACGGATTGCTGGATCAGGCCATTGTGATTTGCTTTGAGGAGAAACGCAGTGCCACCGGCGAAGAGGCGGCCGAGTTTCATTGCCACGGAAGCTCCGCGGTGGTGGCGGCCGTGCTCGATGCCTTGTCTCAAATGAATGGATTGAGGATTGCTGAACCAGGCGAATTTGCGCGACGATCATTTGAAAATGGAATGCTGGATCTATCGCAGGTTGAGGGTTTGACCGATCTTATCGAGTCGGAAACAGAGGCGCAGAGACGACAGGCGCTGCAGAATCTTCACGGCGACTTGGGATCTCAAGCGCAAATCTGGAGATCTGCGCTTATAAGGGCATCCGCGCTAATTGAGGTTGGGATTGATTTTTCCGATGAAGACATACCTGAAAACGCATTGCCGGATGTGATGGAGTTGATATCTGACATCGCTGGCTCCTTAAAGGGACAAATAGATGGGTTTGCGTCTGCCGAACGTATCAGACGGGGTTTTGAAATAGCCATTGTAGGGGCGCCGAATGTCGGCAAGTCAACGCTTCTAAACGCTGTTGCAGGCAGAAAAGCGGCAATTACATCGGAATTTGCCGGCACGACCAGGGACATAATTGAAGTTCGAATGGACATCCATGGCCTGCCGGTTACACTGCTTGACACTGCCGGCATTCGCAACACTGATGACAATGTTGAAGCGATTGGCGTGGATCTGGCCAGACAAAGGGCAAATCAGGCCGATATTCGTGTTTTTCTCATTGAAAACAACGAGATGATTGATATTCAAAAAAAAGAAGACGACATAGTCATAGTGGCAAAGGGCGATCTTAAAGGTGATCCGGGGGGATCGGTTTCAGGGAAAACCGGTAAGGGAATTGATGAACTGATCCTGACCATTGCCTCAATACTGAAAAATCGAACATCAAATGCCGGATTGGCCACAAGATACCGTCACAAGGCGGCCATGATCAATGCCCGCGAGGCTCTGGAGTCTGCAATGATGGAAATTAAAATGAACGGCGGTCGTCCCGAGCTGATTTCGGAATGCTTGCGCCAGGCAATTCAAGCACTTGATTCTTTAACCGGAAAGGTGGATGTTGAGTGCGTTCTTGATGAAATATTCAAAACCTTCTGTCTTGGAAAATAGGGAATGTTTCACGTGAAACAATTTGATGTGATTGTAATTGGCGGAGGACATGCGGGAGCGGAAGCGGCTCATGCCGCGGCGCGCATCGGCGTTCAAACCGCTCTGATAACCCATTCCCAAAGCTCGATAGGCGTTATGTCGTGCAATCCGGCGATTGGGGGGCTTGGTAAGGGGCACCTGGTTCGTGAAATTGACTCCCTTGACGGAGTTATGGGACGTGTGGCGGATGAAGCTGGAATACAGTTTCGCCTGTTGAACCGTCGCAAGGGACCGGCCGTTCAAGGTCCGAGAGCCCAGGCCGATCGCAAGATTTATCTAAAGGCGATGCAGAGAGAGATTGGGCGTTTTGAAAATATCACGATCATCGAAGGGGAAGCCTGCGATCTGAGGATGTCGGGAAGGCGCGCGTCCGGCGTGGTGCTTGCCGACGGAAGCGAAATTCCGGCAAAAGCGGTAATTCTCACAACCGGAACCTTCCTTAGAGGGGTGGTGCACATTGGTGACGTGTCATATCCAGGCGGACGCATGGGAGACGGCCCTTCTGTCAAACTGGCGGAAAGAATCGATTCCCTTGAATTGCCACTGGGGCGTTTAAAGACGGGAACGCCTCCCAGGCTCGATGGAGGAACAATTGACTGGTCCGGCCTGGAAATGCAGCCCGGGGATGACGAGGCGGCGATGTTTTCCTTTCTGTCCGACAGCCCCACGGCCCGCCAGATCTCATGTGGCATTACCCATACCAATGAAAAAACCCATTCCATTATAAGAGACAATCTGGAACGGTCGGCAATGTATGGTGGAAGGATCGACGGCATTGGACCGAGATACTGTCCTTCAATTGAAGACAAGATTGTCCGGTTTGCGGACAAGACCTCTCATCAGATATTTTTGGAACCCGAGAGTCTTTCAGACAGCGTGATTTACCCAAACGGGATTTCAACCTCACTTCCCGGGGATGTGCAGGTTGACTATGTGCAATCAATCAAGGGATTGGAAAGCGCGAAAATTCTTCAGCCGGGATACGCAATTGAATATGACTACGTCGATCCTCGGGCATTGAAGTCCACACTTTCGGTAAAAGACGTGCCCGGTCTTTACCTCGCCGGTCAGATAAACGGAACCACAGGATATGAAGAAGCCGCCGCGCAAGGTCTGGTTGCCGGTTTGAATGCGTCGCTGGAGGCGCTGGGTCGAGATCCCGTCATATTCAGCAGATCAGATAGCTATATAGGCGTCATGCTTGATGATCTGACGACCAGAGGTGTTGCGGAACCTTATAGAATGTTTACTTCTCGCGCGGAATTCCGACTCTCGCTGAGAGCGGACAATGCGGATCAGCGTCTTACGGGTTTGGGAATTGGTCTGGGATGCGTGTCGGAAAGGCGAAAAACGGCTTTCGAGAACAAGATGGACAGGCTTGAGAAGGCGCGCAGCCATCTTGAAGAGCGTTCCTACACAACCCGGCAGCTGGAAGGGATAGGCCTGAAGGTGAGCAGAGACGGGTCCAAAAGAACCTGCTATCAGCTTCTGTCCTTTCCAGATGTTGATTTTGAAGATCTGCTGCTTCTTGAACCTGGCCTTGAAGATCTTGCAGCCGATATTCGCGAACAGCTTGAAAGGGATGCTCTTTATGCGAATTATATCGAGCGTCAAAACAGGGATGTTCAAATGATTAAGCGGGACGAAGCCAGGAAAATTCCGGATGATTTCGATTTTATGTCACTCCAGGGTCTGTCAAACGAACTCAAGTTTAAATTGTCTCAATCAAGGCCATCAAACATTGGGCAGGCGGGACGGATTGATGGAATGACCCCGGCCGCCATTACGCTTCTGGCGGCGCGATTGAAACCAGGGGCGAAAAAGACCGCCTCGTGATTTCAGGGCAAATTGTTTCACGTGAAACAATCGGTTGCCACACGTTTATGGTCGCCTCTGGCTCTGCAATGCCCTAATATGTGCGGAATCTGATGGCAAATGGTAAAAATGCATGGCTTTTCTCGGAACGATAAATGTTTCACGTGAAACAAATCTTCGGCTGGGATGCTATTCGGATATGCTGCGCAAGTGGAGCAAGTCAATCAATCTAGTGTCAAAGCGCAGCCTGGATGACATGTGGAGCCGTCATTTCAAGGATTCCGCCCAGTTGTACAATCTTGTGCCGCATCCGGTTAAAATCTGGGCCGATTTTGGTTCGGGCGCCGGATTCCCCGGTTTGGTGGTTGCCATAATGGCCATGGAGAAAGGTTCGCCGGAAAATGTGATGCTGATGGAAAGCGATTCTCGCAAATGCGAGTTCATGCGTTCCGTAATCAGAAAAACGGGAGCGAAAGCGCAAATCGTAAATGATCGGGTTGAGCATGTCATGCCGTTAAATGCAGATGTGGTTTCAGCAAGAGCGCTATCTGAACTTCAGATGTTGTTGAAATACGCCTCGATGCACCTAAAGCCAAGCGGCGTGGCGATTTTTCCAAAAGGCGAAAATTGGCATGAGGAAGTGACAAGGGCCAAAAGCGCGTGGCATTTCAGGCATCAGGCTGTCAAGAGCGACATTTCCGGTGGCGGAGTGATATTAAAAATCAAGGATATCTCAATTGAACAGATCTTTTAAAATTCCCGAAACAAAAATAATTTCCATTGCAAACCAGAAAGGCGGCGTGGGAAAGACGACAACCGCCGTAAATCTCGGTGCCGCGCTGGCGGAGTTCAAGCTCAAGGTTCTGATTGTCGATTTTGATCCGCAAGGAAATGCCTCTACCGGGCTGGGAATTGATGATGAACAGCGGGACTACACTTCCCATGACTTGCTGACAGGCAACACCTATTTGTCCGACATTGTTCTACCAACCTCGCATGAAGGTCTTTATGTTGTCCCCGCAACGGTTGATCTAAGCTCGGCAGACATGGAATTTGTCAATAACGACAAGCGCAGCTTTCTGATGCGAATGGCGCTTAGAAATCCCGAAATGGACAAGCTGGGTTTCGATTTCATATTGATAGACTGCCCGCCTTCCCTGAATCTTCTCACCATTAATGCAATTGTCGCCTCTCATTCCGTACTGGTTCCGCTGCAGACGGAATTTTACGCTTTGGAGGGGCTGTCTCAAATGTTCAGAACGGTTCAGGAAGTCAGAGATGCCGCAAACCCCAAAATTAGACTGGAAGGCGTTGTGCTTACCATGTACGACAGACGAAACAACTTGTCGGCCCAAGTGGAGGAGAATGCGCGAAAATTTCTTGGTGAACTGGTATATGATACCATAATTCCGCGAAATGTAAGAGTTAGCGAGGCTCCGTCATACTCCATGCCGGTATTGGAATACGACACAAGGTCAAGAGGCGCCGTGGCCTACAGGAAACTTGCAAGGGAACTGATGCAGAAAAACACGGAAATTTCGTATGAATAGGGAAATGAAAAATGGATAACAAACCCAGACGCGGTTTGGGGCGCGGACTTGATGTTCTTATGTCTGACGTAAAGAAGATCAACACGGTCGAAGTGGGAGAAAAAGGCAAAAGGGATAATTTACTGCCAATTGAAAAGCTGCAGCCCAATGAAAACCAGCCGCGGAGAACATTTGCCGCTGAAGCTTTGAAGGATCTCGCTTCTTCAATTTCGGCAAAGGGTATTATACAGCCACTCATTGTACGTCCTCTGCCTGATGAACCGGAAATGTATGAAATTGTTGCCGGAGAGCGCCGCTGGCGGGCTGCGCAAATGGCCAAACTTGATTGCATTCCCGTAATAGTCAGAGAATTTGATGACAGTGAGGTTCTTCAAGTTGCGATTATAGAAAACATACAGCGAAAAAACCTGAGCCCTGTGGAAGAGGCCGTGGCATACAGGCAGCTTGTGGAGAAATTCGGACACACTCAGGAAAAAATTGCCGAATCCATGGGTAAAAGCCGCAGCCATGTCGCCAACACGGTTCGATTGCTGTCATTGCCAGAAGAAGTGCTTGCCCTGCTTAACGACGGGAAAATCACTTCTGGACATGCCCGCGCGCTAATTCCATGCGACGATCCGGCCATGCTGGCCAGGAAGATAGTCGAAAAGGACATGTCGGTACGCGATACTGAAAATCTGGTGGCAAAATCCGCCGATGGAAAGGCTGGAAAGGACAAAAGAAGGAAAACTTCCAAAACGGAAAAAAACCCCGACACAATAGATCTTGAAAACGATTTGTCGGCAAATTTGGGAATGACGGTTATATTGAATCATGCGGAGGGCAACCAAAACGGAAGCATGACAATAAAATACGGAACGTTGGATCAACTTGACGAACTGTGCAGAATTCTGACTTTCGGAAACGTAAATTCACAGGAGAGTTAGGTAAAGCGGTTTTCAGACTCGTTCCCTGGTACAATGCATGGATTTTCATCTGTCATTGACGATTTGGTGAAGCTGGCAATTTCCGCGATGTTATTTATGTGAATGCGGCTGGTCTGAAGAGGTGACAATCAAAAAAATTATGGCGGAGGTCACATTGCGGCGCCATTGTTTTTCTTTAGGAGTTCAAGGATGACGGAATTTAACACAAGCTGTCCCTTACGCGTTGCGAAAACACGGTTTCCCTTTATGTCAATTAGATCCAATTCTCTTAAATTCTTCAATGTACTCAATGATATGCGCTCTCCCGACAAGCCCGCGTATTTCTCAAGATCGGCACCGCTTGCGGTTCGCATCGTCATTAGCAGATACTCGCATGCCTGTTCAGAGGAAGACAATTTGTCAACGCGCGAATACCCGCTTCCCGCCTCTACCTGCCGCAGCCACTTTTCCGGCATGGAATGGCTTTCAGTCCCATAGCGATTGCCGTCAAGAGTTATGCGGCCGTGGGCGCCGGGCCCTATTCCAATATAGTCGAGATACCGCCAGTAAACTAGATTGTGCCGGCATTCCGATTCGGGCATCGCATGATTTGAGATCTCATAGGCCGAGTAACCCGCGGAATCGCACAGTTCCCGCGTGACATCGAACATTGTCGCGCCCTGATCGTCATTTGGAAGATTTTCGAGTTTTCCGATTTGATGGCGCTTCCAGAATGGTGTACCTGGCTCAATGGTAAGCTGGTATAGCGATAAATGGTCGGTACCGATGGAAACGATTTCCCCAAGTTCCCTGCGCCACTCTTCAGTGGACTGGTTTTGACGCGCATATATGAAGTCCAGATTAATTCGCCCGAAGAATTTCTTGGCCATGCCGATTGCAAGAAAGGAATCCTCCACTGAATGAATGCGCCCCAGACGCCGCAGGTCGGCATCCCTCAATGCCTGTATGCCAAGTGATATGCGATTTACGCCGTCACTTGCATAGGCGGAGAACCTTCCCGCCTCTACAGATCCGGGATTTGCCTCCAGCGTCACTTCGATATTGTCCGCGGTTGTCCACTTTCCCTTTGCATGTTCAATAATGGAGCCGACAATATCCGGATCCATGAGACTTGGCGTGCCACCGCCAAAAAAAACGGTATTCAAAACACGTTTGGGCATCTGATATGCAAGACGGTCGATTTCCGACAAATAGGCTTTCAACCATCGCCGCTGGCTTATTTGCGAACGCACATGACTGTTAAAATCGCAATATGGACACTTTGCCTCGCAAAATGGCCAATGAACATAAAGACCAATCCCGTTTGAAGCATAAATATCAGACAAAACAGCGGTTTACCATTTTTGAAAAAGCAACCGCCCGGTGGCTGATCCTGTTTTTCTCCCCGGGATCCATTTCGCCAAAAGTCATGTTGTATCCATCTGGCTGAAACACCGGGTCATACCCGTGACCTTGCTCCCCGCGCATTGGCCAGACAATTTTTCCCTCAACATTTCCCGAGAAAACCTCATCGTGCCCGTCGGGCCATGCCAGCACGAGAGCGCAGCAAAATCTTGCGGTCCATGGCTCGGGCGTCGCGCTTTGAACGAGAAGCCCGCGGGTGTTTTTCATCGCCATGATGAAATCTCGGCCGTTTTCGGTCTCGGCCCAGTCGGCGGTATGAACGCCGGGGGCGCCTCCAAGCGCGTCGATTTCGACGCCGCTGTCATCTGCAAGCGCTGGCAGGCCGGTCGCCTCCATGGCGCAGCGAGCCTTTATTCGCGCGTTTCCGGCAAAAGTGTCTTCATATTCTTCGGGTTCGGGCAGGTTAAAATCGGCGGCGCCCCTCACGACTATGTCATATGGATTGAGCAGGCTTTCCATTTCTTCCAGTTTTCCCGGATTGTGCGTTGCCACAAGAATCGTGCCGCCGGTAAATTTACGCATTTGCCGACGCCATTTGCATATCGGCAATTTTTGCGATTCCCTCGCCGGCAATGTCGATCAGCCGGTCCATTTGCTGGCGGCTGAATGTCTGACCCTCGGCGCTCATTTGCACCTCAATCAGCTGCCCGTCTCCCGTCATCACAAAGTTGCCGTCCATTCCCGCATCGCTGTCTTCGGCGTAGTCCAGATCAAGGACCAGTTGTCCGGCATAGATGCCGCAACTTATCGCCGCCACGGGTTTCGACAATGGATCGGAGGACAATTCACCGGCCCTTATCAGTTTGTTGACGGCTAATCGCAAGGCAACCCAGCCGCCCGTGATGGAGGCGCAGCGTGTACCGCCATCCGCCTGAATGACATCGCAATCAACCGTGATCTGTCGTTCGCCCAGCGAGACGCGGTCAAGGCTTGCCCTGAGGCTTCTTCCAATCAATCGCTGAATCTCCACGGTTCTTCCCGCCTGTTTTCCGGCGGAGGACTCCCGTCTCATGCGGATGTTTGTGGACCTTGGCAGCATCCCATATTCGGCCGACACCCAGCCAAGCCCGGTTCCTCTTATAAATGGCGGCACTCTTTCCCCCACCGTGGCCGTGCATATTACTTGCGTATCGCCGAGTCTGATCATGCATGAACCTTCGGCATGCCTGTTCACATTCGGCTCTATCGAAAAAGGGCGCAGTTCATCGAGTTTTCTTCCGGAGGGACGCATGCCATGACTCCTGTGTTTTGCAATAGTCGCATATAATTTTTGGGACGATGTTGGCAACCCCGATTGACCTTTGCAACCCGCGCAATTTAAAAGGCGGTTTGATTGCGGGGAAACCATTATGAACGATGCATCAAACGTGTTTGACAAGCTGGACAACAGGTCCAAGGAGGTTTTTCGCAGAGTGGTGGAAACCTATCTTGAATTTGGCGGCCCTGTGGGGTCGCGGTCTCTTTCGCGAGACATGAGCGAAAAAATAAGCGCGGCCACAATTCGAAATGTAATGCAGGATCTCGAGCATTTGGGGTTGCTGGACAGCCCCCATATTTCCGCCGGTCGCATTCCCACGCAGCAGGGGCTTCGAATGTTCGTTGACGGTCTGCTTGAAATGGGCGACCTGAAAAATTCCGACAGGGACATGATTGACGCGACGTTGGGATCGGAATCGACCGATGTGTCCGGCGTTCTCGATAAAATTGGATCGGCGCTGTCGGATGTGACGCAAAGCGCGTCACTTGTTCTGATGCCAAAGCATGACGCGCCGGTCAAGCACATTGAATTTGTCAGTCTGGCCCATGACAGGGCGCTTGTTGTTCTGGTGTTTGGCGACGGGCATGTTGAGAATAGAATATTCCAACCGCCGATAGGAACCACGCCCAGCTCGTTGCGCGAGGCGGCAAATTTCGTGAACTCAATGGTTAAAGGAGGCACGCTCGCGGAATTGCGCTCCACAATCAACAGTCAAATTGAGCGGCACCGGCGGGAAATCGATGAACTTACCCGCCAAATGGTTGAAAGCGGCATGGCGGTATGGGATCAGGATACAGATCATTTCGAAAGGCTGATTGTGAGAGGACGGGCCAATTTGATCAACGCGGAAGTCGAAGAAGAGGAGCTTGAGCGGATAAAGGTGTTGTTTGACGATCTGGAACTGAAACGCGATATAGCGGAATTTCTGGAATTAACCGATTCAGGCGAGGGCGTGCGCATATTTATCGGTTCCGAAAACAAACTTTTTTCTCTAACGGGTTCATCTCTGGTGGTTTCCCCCTATATAAACGCTGAAAAAAAAATAATCGGCGCGGTGGGGGTTATTGGCCCGACACGACTAAACTACGGGCGAATTGTTCCAATTGTGGACTACACGGCGCAGCTTGTCGGAAAGCTGATTGCCGATAGAGGTTGAGAGGTTGGCAATGGCGAAGGAAAAGACAAAAACTGAAAAGGAAGCGACGGACATGGATGAACTGTCCAATGCAGAGGATCAAAGGCGAACTGAAAAAAAATCATGCGAGGCCGCGGATGTAAACATGCGGGCGTCAGAGGTCGAACAAGCTGATCCGGCGGAAGAGGAAACACTGGAGCGGACGGGTGATGAAGATGCCGGCGAAGCCGTCGAAGAGGTTGATGAACTTGGACGGTTGCGGGCGGAGCGCGACGGTCTTCAAGACAAGTTCATGCGCGCGCTTGCGGACGCGGAAAACGCTCGGAAACGCGCCAGAAAAGACAGGGCCGAGGCGGAAAACTATGGAGGATCAAGGCTTTCCCGTGATTTGCTTCCGGTATTTGACAACATGAAACGCGCAGTCGAATCTGTTACAGACGAACAAAAGGAGGTGGCCGCCCCACTTATTGAAGGCATTGAGCTTACAATGCGCGAACTGCTGAATGTGTTCGGCAAACACGGAATCCGAATGATTGATCCGAAAATTGGCGACAAGTTTGATCCGCAGAAGCATGAGGCAATGTTTGAGGCTCCAGTGCCAGATACCAAATCCGGAGAGATTATACAGGTTTCGGCTCAGGGTTTCATGTTGCATGATCGAATTTTGCGCCCGGCGCAGGTGGGCGTTTCGTCAAGCACATCCTGAAGGCCCTGCCGGTTCAATTCGGCTTTCGGCTTCTCTTGAAAGACGTTTGAGTTCGTAAATCAAATCCAGGGCCTGCCGCGGCGTCATTTCATCCGGCAGCACTTCGGCCAGGCGCCTGTGCAGTTTCGAGTCTTCTTGAGCAATCATCGAGGGCGAATCCTTTGCCGCGATTGAAAACAGCGGCAGGTCATCAATTAAAGCCTCGCGGTTTCCACCTTCACGCTCGCCTTTTTCCAGAGCCTCGAGAACAACTTTCGCTCTTTTGATGACAGAATCGGGCAATCCGGCCAGTTTGGCAACTTGAACGCCATAGCTTCTGTCCGCGGCTCCCTTTCTGACGGAGTGCAGAAATATGATTTCGCCCCTGTGCTCCCTTACCGCAACCGTGGCGTTTGCAGACCTTTCCAGCCTGTCGCTGAGATTCGTGAGTTCATGGTAGTGCGTGGCGAACAGGGCGCGGCATCCATTGACCTCATGAAGATGTTCAAGTGTTGCCCAGGCTATGGAAAGACCGTCATAGGTTGCGGTACCGCGTCCGATCTCGTCAAGAATGACAAGAGCCTGACGATCCGCCTGATTTAATATCATTGCGGTTTCCACCATTTCGACCATGAAAGTCGATCGGCCGCGGGCGAGATCATCGGATGCGCCCACGCGGCTGAATAGCTGACTGACAATGCCGATGCGGGCGGTTCTGGCGGGTACATAGCTTCCCATCTGGGCAAGGATGGCGATAATGGCGTTCTGTCTCAGAAAAGTCGACTTTCCCGCCATGTTTGGTCCTGTAAGCAGCCATATGTCGCAGCCGTCGCCCAGTTCGCAGTCGTTCTCTATGAACGGACGTTCCGATTGAGATTTAAGGGAGTGCTCGACAACGGGATGCCTTGCGCCGGAAATCAATAGCGAGCGGCTTTCATCGACATTTGGTCTGCACCATGATTCGGATCTTGCAAGTTCGGCCAGTGAAGAGCAAAGATCAAGTTCGGCCAGCGCCTCCGCCAGCGGAGCCAGTTTCAGCGCCCATTCAAGAACCGCCGCCTTGAGATATTCGAAAAGCCTCTTTTCCGTTTCTATTGCCTGCCTTCCGGCGTTTAGTATTCTGGTTTCCATTTCGCTTAAGCGAACTGTTGTAAATCTCAACTGGTTTGCCGTTGTCTGACGGTGCCGAAAGGTTTCGCTCAATGGTTCGGACAGCATCTTTTCCGCATGGGTGCTGGTGACATCGACAAAATATCCCAGCACATTGTTGTGCTTTATCTTAAGGCTCTGGATGCCGGTCAATTTCCGGTATTCGCTCTGCAGGCTGGCGACAACCCCGCGACCTTCGTCCCTGAGAAGCCGCGTTTCGTCGAGTTCGCCGTTATAGCCATCCGCTATGAACCCGCCATCTCGAATGTACAGAGGCGGTTCATGAACAATCGCATTGCCAAGGGTCTCAAGCAACTCGTCATGACCTTTTAGCCTGGAAAAGGAAGTTTCAAGAATTTCCGGAAGCAAAAGGGCATCTGCAATGGATGATATCTCAATCGACTGAATGAGGCCGTTTCGGATTGATGCGAGATCTCTTGGACCGCCACGCTCAATCGCAAGGCGGGAAAGAGCCCTGTCCATATCGGGAACCTTGCGCAACGCCCTCCTGAGAGCCCTGCAGAAATCCGGCCTCTCCTCCATGTGTTGCACCGCGTCAAGACGTTTGCGTATGATATCGCAGTCCGTGACCGGGCTGGACAATCGGCGTTCAAGCAAACGTCCACCGGCGGCGGTTACCGTTCTGTCCATAACCGACAGAAGCGAACCCTTTCGGCCCCCGAAGAGAGAAAAGGTCAATTCCATGTTTCGACGGGTCGCGGCATCAATCTGCATGGATCTGGATTGAAATTCCAGTTTTGGCGGCCGCAGGATGGGAAGGCTGCCTTTCTGCGTGATCTCAAGATAATCCACAATTGCCCCCATAGCGGCAATTTCCGGCCTTCCAAACTCTCCGAATGCGTCCAGCGTGGAAACTTCGAAAAGGTTGCAAAGCCGATCCAGGCCGTTGGTGGAGTCGAACGAAGCCGCCCCCAGAGGTGTGAGAGAGCACTCAAATTCGGAGGCCAGTCTTTCCAGACCTTCGTCAAAACCTTCCGCAACCAATAGCTCGCTTGGAAGAAGGCGCGACAGTTCCGGACCAAGCTGAACAAAATGGATCGGAGAAACGTTGAAAAGGCCGGTGGAAATGTCGGCCCACGCGAGCGCATGTTCACCCCTGACATTGGACAAGGCGGCGAGAAAATTGTGCCGCCGGGCATCAAGCAGGCCCTCCTCTGTAATTGTTCCGGGCGTGATAAGCCTTACAACTTCACGCTTGACCACAGCCCTGGATCCTCTTTTTCGAGTTTCCGCCGGATCTTCCATCTGTTCGCAGACGGCGACTCGGAATCCCTTTTTTATCAGAGAGTGAAGATATCCCTCGGCTGAATGTACAGGCACGCCACACATGGGAATGTCCGTTCCCTTGCTCTTCCCGCGCCTGGTAAGAGAAATATCAAGTGCCTCGGAGGCCAAAATCGCGTCATTGAAGAAAAGCTCGTAAAAGTCACCCATACGATAAAACAGCAGGGCATCGGAATGATTTGCCTTTATCTGATGATATTGCTCCATCATTGGCGATGTGGAAGATTTGCCTGACATCACTTTTGACTCCGGAATTTTGAAACTGTTTTTACTGTAAATGCAATGTCAGTAAAACAAGGATAATTAGCAGGGGGACCGGATTCGGATGAAGTGAATGACCGTGATGCCGCGGCGTTTCGCGTGACCGCCATGGCGGGGTCGGACCCGACCCCCTGCGGTTTTTGCAAATCTCCGGGAAAAGACCGGCCCGCGAAATCGAGATGGCTCCGCATTTCCCGAGGTTTACCCGGATTTTTGCGAGCATATGCGAAGCGCATCGCGCATATGCCCGACAATCCAAGGCAATGCCGATGTTGCGGGAACCGCAAAGCCCGTTTATTCAATGAATATGGCGAATATCCACTATGGAACAAAAATGACCAGGTTAAAATATACACGCGAAGAGGCCCTTGCGTTTCACCTTCATCCCACACCTGGAAAATTCGAGGTGAATGCAACCGTGCCAATGATGACGCAAAGGGATCTGTCTCTGGCCTATTCTCCGGGAGTTGCCGCCCCGTGCGAGGAGATCGCAAGAAATCCGGAAACGGCATATGATTATACCAACAAGGGAAATCTTGTTGCCGTGATATCAAATGGCACGGCCGTACTTGGATTGGGCAATCTGGGCGCAATTGGAGCCAAGCCGGTCATGGAGGGAAAAGCGGTTCTGTTCAAGAGATTCGCCGACGTCAACTCAATCGACATAGAGCTGGATACGGAAGATGCCGAGGCTTTCGTGCAGGCGGTAAAGCTTATGGGACCTACATTCGGCGGAATAAATCTTGAGGACATAAAGGCTCCGGAGTGTTTCATGATCGAGCAAATGCTCAAGGAGGTCATGGACATACCCGTGTTTCACGATGATCAGCACGGCACGGCCGTGATATGTGCCGCCGGTCTGATTAACGCTCTTTATCTGTCGAGCAAGAAAATAGAGGATGTGAAAATTGTGCTTAACGGAGCCGGAGCCGCCGGCATAGCCAGTCTGGAGTTGCTGAAATCCATGGGGGCGCGCCACGAAAACTGCATTGCCTGCGATACCAATGGAGTGATTTATCAGGGCCGCACCAGGGGCATGAACCAGTGGAAATCCGCCCATGCGGTGAAGACGGACCTGCGTCATCTGGAGGAGGCAATGGTTGATGCCGACGTGTTTCTTGGCGTATCGGTCAAAGGGGCGGTGACGCGGGAAATGGTGGCTTCAATGGCGGAAAATCCGGTCATATTTGCCATGGCAAATCCCGATCCCGAAATAACCCCGGAGGACGCGCAAGCCGTTCGAAGTGATGCAATAGTGGCTACCGGAAGGTCGGATTATCCAAATCAGGTAAACAATGTTTTGGGATTTCCGTATTTGTTCAGAGGTGCGCTGGATATTCATGCGCGGGCAATCAACAACGAGATGAAAATAGCGTGCGCGAATGCATTGGCCATGCTTGCCCGCGAGGATGTGCCGGATGAAGTTGACATGGCATATGGCAGAAAGCTTGCCTTCGGGCGAGACTATATCATACCGGCTCCGTTTGATCCGAGGCTGATATACAAGATACCCCATGCGGTTGCAAAGGCCGGAATGGATACCGGCGTGGCTCGACGCGCCATAGTTGACATGGAGGCATATGAACTGAGCTTGAGAACCAGATTGGATCCGACGGCGGCGGTTATGCGATCAATAAGCGCCAGAGCGAGAAATGCGCAGGCCAGAATTATATTTGCCGAGGGGGATGACCCAAGAGTGCTTCGTGCCGCCGTTCAATATCAGCGCGCGGGATTTGGCTCCGCCATTGTCGTTGGACGGGAAAACGACGTGAAAAGCAAACTTGAAATGGCGGGTCTTGGCGATGCGGCATCCGAGCTGGAGATAGTGAATGCCGCCAATACCCGGCATTTGGACACCTACAAGGAATTTTTATACAACCGCCTGCAACGAAGGGGCTTTGACCGGCATGATATACACAGGCTCGCGGCAAGAGACAGGCATGTGTTCGCATCGCTCATGCTTGCGCACGGGTATGGGGATGGCCTGGTTTCGGGGGCCACCAGAAAATCGGCGCATGTATTGAATCTGATAAATCACGTTTTTGACGCCGACGCGGAACATGGCGCTGTCGGCGTCACGGTACTTATGCACAAGGGGCGCATAGTTCTTGTGGCCGACACTCTGGTTCATGAATGGCCGGATGAAACGGAACTTGCGAATATAGCGGAGCGGGGCGCGGATGTCGCGCGACACCTTGGCCTTGAACCGAGAGTCGCGTTTGTCAGTTTTTCCACGTTTGGCTATCCGCGATCGGAGCGCGCGGTGAAAATGAACAGGGCGCCAATGGTGCTGGAGGCCCGCAATGTCGATTTTGAATTCGAGGGGGAAATGACTGTAGATGTGGCGTTGAATATCGAATCGCAGAAAAACTACCCGTTCCAGAGACTTACAGGATCTGCAAATATTCTGGTTGTGCCGGCGCGTCACTCGGCGTCAATATCGACAAAATTGATGCAGGAAATGGGAGGTGCCACGGTTATTGGCCCTATTCTGGCGGGAACGGACCACTGGATACAGCTTTGCTCCATGAGCTCCACTTCCAGCGATATTCTCAACATGGCCGTCCTGGCGGCCTGCAAGGTGGGTTAAGTGATTGAGACGGAAACGCGTTTATTGCCTTGGTTCAATCAATGTGGACTATTTCTATCGAGTGCCACATCTGGTTCGTCCCGGAGAAACGCTTGCGGCGGTATCGCTTGACAGGAAGCTTGGCGGGAAGGGCGCCAATCAATCCATTGCCGCCGCGCGGGCAGGGTCCGAGGTGCATCACATAGGCTCGATTGGGAATGACGGGCACTGGCTTATTGGCATGCTTGAAAAAAACAATGTCTGGACAAAGCACGTTCAGGTGAGTTCGTCCGCCTCTACGGGTCATGCCATAATAATGGTTGAGCAATCTGGAGAAAATCAAATCGTGCTGTTTCCAGGCGCCAATCGGGATCAGAGCATGGAAAATGTGACGGCCGCACTTGGCAATGCGAAGCCCGGTGACTGGCTTCTCATGCAGAATGAAACAACGAAACAGCTTGAAGTGGCCCGTTCGGCCAGGAAAATTGGCATGGACGTGGCCTATTCCGCGGCCCCGTTCGACGTGGATGCCGTCTTGTCGCTTTTCCCTTTTCTGACCTTGCTGATCATGAATGAAATCGAGGCGGAGCAAATGTCAAATTTTTCGGGAATGGCACTGGAAGACATTCCGGTACCATATGTCATGGTCACGAGAGGAGAGCGTGGCGGCATCTGGATAGACACAAAGAGGCAAAGAAAAGAAAGCGTGGCCGCGTTTTCAGCCAGAGCGGTGGACACCACTGGCGCAGGCGATACATTCGCGGGCTATCTTGTGGCCGGGCTTTCCGGGAATCTCTCCATAAAGAACGCCCTTTCCAGAGCAATGGCCGCCGCCGCAATCCAGGTAACCCGCAAGGGAGCTTCCGAGGCAATTCCAATGGCAGATGAAGTTGTTGAATTCATGAATCAGTGATTGCCGGCAAATGCGGCTTCAGACCCCCATAATTCCCTGACTCTGTCATCGCGACCACATGCCTTTCGGTATGCCTTATAGGCTTCCGACTGCTTTTTGGGGCCAAAGCGCGTCAATACAAGTTTTTTGCCCTTGTAATAATCCTGATGATAATCCTCCGCCCTGTAAAATTCCCCCGCATCGAGGATTGGCGTCACGATCATCCGTCCCAAAGCGGCTTCGGCTTCCCTTTTAGCGTTTTCCGCAATTATGCGTTCCGCATTGTCCTTTACGAAAATTGCCGTCCGATAGCTTTCGCCCCTGTCGCAAAACTGCCCTCCCGAATCGGTAGCGTCAATGGATCGAAAAAATAGCGAAAACAGATTTTCAATTGTGACCGTTGACGGGTCGAAATGGATTTCAACGGCTTCATAATGCCCTGTCCCGCCTTTTGTAACCTGTTTATATGTCGGGTTGGTGGTTGTGCCTCCAGCATAGCCGGATATGGCCTCCTTTACGCCTTCCACCGACTCGAAATCGGATTCCACGCACCAGAAGCATCCCCCGGCGACGGTAACAACGGAATTTCCGGACGTGCTTGCGGATGCGGTATTAACGGAAAACCCTGCCAATAGCAGCATGGCCGCTGCCAAGGTCTTGATGCTTCGCTGTATGTTCATTTTTAAACCTCATGGCGTTTCAATTTAAATTATGCGAGATTGCAGGTAACTCCAAGACAATTGGCGTACCGGTAACATATCTGTGATATGAGATTATATTTTCGCGTCACGAAAGATTTACCCCGTAGACGTTTGCGATGCACGCTGCCGCGAAAAGCACAATCCATTAGGTGCGAGCAATGTTCGAAGTTCTCTCTCAAGGCCATGAGCATAACGGTTTTCTTGCCCGGCATAAATAAAGGCAGTAGCGGTGATCGTCCCTTGCGCTGCATGTAGAGATGCCGGGCATTTTTTGCCGCGCATTCAATGGCAATCTGTTTGGGCCGCACTTGCCAGGGCACCCCATGATCATGCCAGATGCGCGCATTTGGCTTTGGAAGAGTGGATTTGTCGCGGAGGCTTTCATTCAAACCGCTGTTTGGATGACCCATAAGGACAATTAGTCTCTGCAGTCACGGCCGGGTTTTAATTGCGTCAAGTTTTAGGGATTTTACCCTCAGTCCCGCTTTAATTTTCTTTCTCGCGCGGCAAGAAGCTTCAAACGAAGCGCATTGAGTTGGATAAACCCGTTTGCGTCTTTTTGATCATAGGCGCCCGCATCTTCTTCAAATGTAACATGGGCCTCGGAATATAGAGAATAATCCGACCAGCGCCCGACTGTTCTGGCAAGACCCTTAAACAGCTTGAGACGTACCATGCCAGTCACATGCTCCTGGCTCTTGTCAATGGCGGCCTGAAGCATTTCGCGTTCCGGGCTGAACCAGAAACCGTTATATATCAGTTCGGCATATCTCGGCATCAGTTCATCCTTTAGATGCATGGCGCCGCGGTCCATCGTTATGGACTCAATGCCGCGATGCGCCTCAAGCAGTATGGTGCCGCCGGGTGTTTCGTAGATTCCTCTTGACTTCATGCCGACAAATCTCCCCTCAACCAGGTCAAGTCGCCCGATTCCATGCCGTCCTCCGTATTCGTTGAGCAGGGTCAGGGCGCTTGCCGGCGAGACCGATTCGCCATTAACGCTTACGCAGTTTCCCTTTTCAAAACCAACCTCGATATACTCCGGTTTGTCGGGAGCGTCTTCGGGATGGATTGTGCGCTGATAGACATGGTCAGGGGTCTCCTCGGCCGGGTTTTCGAGAACCTTGCCTTCGGACGATGTGTGAAGGAGGTTCGCATCAACTGAAAATGGAGCCTCTCCACGCCTGTCCTTTGCTATGGGAATCTGATGAAGTTTCGCGAATTCCATTAGTCGTGTCCGGGATGTTAAGTCCCACTCGCGCCATGGCGCGATTACCTTGATATCCGGGTTGAGCGCATAGGCTGCCAGTTCAAGCCTAACCTGATCATTGCCCTTGCCCGTTGCGCCATGCGCGACGGCATCCGCTCCAGTCATGGCGGCAATCTCAATAAGCCGTTTTGAAATCAGAGGCCGGGCAATTGAAGTGCCAAGGAGATACTGGCCCTCATAAAGCGCATTTGCGCGGAACATCGGATATACGAACTCCTCGACGAATTCCTCCCGTATATCTTCTATATGGATATTTTCGGGCTTTATGCCGAGCATTAGCGCTTTCCTGCGAGCAGGTTCCAGTTCCTCGCCTTGACCAAGGTCGGCCGTGAAGGTAACAACCTCGCACCCATATTCCGTTTGAAGCCATTTAAGGATGATTGACGTGTCCAAACCGCCTGAATATGCAAGCACAACCTTTTTGGGAACCGGCATTTTCTTCCCCGTTTGTTTCGATACAGAAATTTGAATTATCTTGTAACCGAACTTGGGGCAAGCGATTATGCCAGCGGCACTGGAACGGGCCAAAAATTTTCCTAAGGCGCTGATTTCATGATTTCCGTCCCGGTTAGCCCGATGCCAAATGGCGTTTCAACCTATGGACGAGTATCTGAATATGGGGAACCGGTCAAATCTCGGTTCCCCGGTTTGATTGTTGCCAGGCTTCCGCATGCAGTTTTAATGAATATGGCGGGTCGGGCCCTTTGAAACGTCTTTTCCCCGGGATAGGCTGCCGGGCTGTAACAGTGGTCCGTTCCTTATATATAATATTATCAATCCAAGAAATTTTTCATGCATGTTTCGCTCCTCGCCGTTTTTTATTGGATGGGCACTGGCTTTATCAGGCAAGACGGAACAATTTTCTTACAAAATGCGCATCTCCGGGATTGGCGAGGGTTTTTGCCGCAACCTCCGGCTTCACCCATATTGCGGAATGATCTTTCTCGGGTGGCTGCCCAAGGCCTCGAACCGGTGTGGCAACATATACGGCGCAGACTTTTTCAGCCCAAAGATCATATTCGGGCATAAATGCGAAACGCCGGAACGCGCCAAGTCGGCGGGGATTTCCAATGCGCCACCCCGTTTCCTCATATACCTCGCGGTGCAAAGCTCCCAGAGGTGATTCTCCCGGGTCTATGCCGCCACCGGGCAGCTGAAGTTCCGGCTCGGGACATTTTTGAAAGGTTAGAAGCAAATGCCCGGTTTTTGGGAGAATGGCATATGACCCGTGTCGAACATCATATTTTACACCCTGTACAGGAGGTTTGCCAAATCTTCTGATCAATGTCGCCACCCGAATCTGCTTGTGCCTGATACCTGAAGTTATATGGCATATCGCAAATTTCAGGGGAACCCCGCGATCCGAGAAAATGAAGCCAGGCGGGATGACACGGCGTTTCCGTTTGACTTGACCGATTGCAATATCCGTGTGCGCATTGTCCTTCCGAACCAAATGCTTGAGGATGTGATGTCCATGCGCGATTATCTTCCTCATGTTGAGGCATTGGTTGCGAAAATGACACTTTGCAACGGCACTTTTGGTACAGATGGCAAATCCGCGCTGGAAACAGTCGCCGCAGATTCAATCATCCGGCCGCGTTGGAATGACCGCGCCGGGTTCCAGCGGCTTGAGTTCGCGAATGCGCATACGGGTTTTGACACCGGCTTCACGAACAATGCCGAAGAGAAATTCAAGTTCCGCGCGGGACGTGTCTCGCAATGTTGATTGACAGGGCAAGTGGCAATATTCCCTGTAGGGAAGCCAAAAGCCCGGCTGAGTCCGCCGAGATCCATTTTTTAAGTCGGCGCGGATATCAACCCGATTTAAGATGTGCCGCGGGCAATATGTGGAGACTGGCAGATTCGAGCGCTTGCGTGCGGCGGGAACAATGATCCGGCGACACCTGGCGGGTCGAGGCATGTTTGCGGGGAGCGGAATTCAAAAACGCCGTTCGCGCCTGGCCATTTGGAAGTTGATGAGAGTAAAATACGGGGAAGGCTCCAGGCCGTTTTTCCGATTTGGAAACACTTCAATTTGTCCGGCCGTGGAGCGACCCAGGGGAATTGATCGGGAAGGCGCCCAAAGATCAAAAACCGAGATTTCATGGCCCGCATTCGATTAAAGCGGTTTGCCAATTCTGTGGCGCGAGCTACATGATTAAGCCGGAAGAGGCGGGTTTTAAGGCGATGAGGCGAGGTCGACATGAAAGCTGAAGACCAGCTTTCCAGAATATTATCCGCGTGCGCGCTTTTTAGCGGGCAGACGTCGGATTACGATCTTTCGCCAGATGTGGTTTTGTCTCCAAATCGGGAATTGAAGTCTGCCGGGGTGCTTGTTCCGATTCTGAACACAAAGGCCGGTCATGTGGTCTTTCTGACAAGACGTTCCTTGACTTTAAAGCAGCACCCCGGCCAGATTGCGTTTCCGGGCGGCAAAAAGGATGCGGGGGATCCGGACGTCATTGTCACGGCTTTGCGAGAGGCAAACGAGGAAATTGGGATAGCCAGAAGCAATGTGGAGGTGGTTGGCCAATTGCCCAAACATGAAACGGTGACGGGATTTGTGATAACCCCGGTGATTGGAAGAATCATGGAGGAGTTTACGCCGGTGGCCGAGGCAGGCGAGGTGGAAGAGGTGTTTTCAGTTCCGTTGAGTCATGTTTTAAATCCGCTGAACTACAGCATACGATCACGGCTTTGGCGCGGGCGTCCCCGGCCATATTACACTGTGCCATATGGTCCCTATTACATATGGGGCGCGACGGCGCGTATTCTCCACATGATGTCGGAAATCGCAAACAGATGAAGAAACTAAATGCGGATTGGCTCGGTGAAAATGAAATTCAGTCGATCTTTGACATGCTGGAAAAAGCGGGGCATGAGGTTTACGCGGTTGGAGGCTGTGTTCGAAATACGCTGCTAAACACGCGAAATGAAAATCCCGTTCCGGTGGGGGATATCGACCTGACATCTAGCGCCCTGCCGGGTGAAGTGTCGGATATTGCGCGATCAAGGGGATTTAAAGTTGTCCCGACAGGATTTGAACACGGGACGGTCACTCTGGTCCGGAATGGGAAGGCTGTTCAAATAACGACGCTCCGAAAGGATGTTGGGACAGATGGGCGCCACGCCTTTGTGGAATTTGGACATGACATAAAAGAAGACGCGCTAAGACGGGATTTTACCATGAATGCGATTTACGCATCATGTGACGGGACGGTGCACGACCCGCTGGATTGCGGAATAAAAGACCTTGAAAGCGGACGGGTTCGTTTCATCGGCAATGCAAGAGATCGGGTAAGAGAGGATTACCTGAGAATATTGAGATTCTTCAGAATTCACGCGTTTTATGGAAATCAGGACATTGAAGCTGATGAAGAAGGTTTGACCGCGGCGTCGGAGTTCGCAAATCGCATTGTGAATTTAAGCAGGGAGCGAATTGGTTCTGAAATGCTAAGTCTCCTGTCCGCCGGGAATCCTTTCCCCGCAATTAAGCTGATGGAGTCCTCCGGTGTGCTGGATCACGTGCTGCATGGTGCAAACCCGATGTATTTGAATGACTTGATTGAACTTGAGGAAATTGCCGGACTGGAGCCGGATGCGATGCTTAGGCTGGCGGTGATTGGCGGAGAGGATCTGGCGGAAAACCTGAAATTGAGCCGAGCGCATGTAAAGATGCTTCAACGGCTCATCGGGGAAGCGGCGGGAAAAAGGGATCCCGCCGAGCTGGGATATCGCAATGGCGTCGATGTTGCCAGTAAAATTCTATTGCTGCGCATCTCTCTGCATGGTCAGCGTGAACTGATCGCCCGGCTTGACGATGTCGCCATTGGCGCCGGCGCGGCAATGCCGGTAAAGGCGAAAGATCTGCTTCCCGAATGTAAGGGGGTTTTGCTGGGCCGGGCACTAAGGGAAATTGAGCGAAATTGGATCGAATCCGGATTCTCGCTGTCCCGGAAGGAACTTCTGCGGCAACATAAACGGGTCAATTGAAATTCAACGCCAAATCAAGCAAATTGCGTTCATGTTCAAATTTTTCGAAAATCTGGTGGACCCCTATTGCGAGTATGAGCAGACGGATCGCCCGCCAACAAGGCTGTGGCCGTTTCTTATGGCGTACACGACTCCGTTTCGGTCCGTTTTCCGGCTTACCGCAATCATGTCGGTCATTGTTGCGGCGGTTGAGATATGGCTAATCTACTATATGGGTCGCCTAATCGACCTGTTATCCGGCGATCCGGCGACCTTCTGGCGGGAGCATGGGACCGAACTTGTGCTTGTGGCGGTTTTTATTCTTTTCGCGAGACCGGTTGTGCAGGCAGTGGACGTTCTTTTGCTTAACAACACGATACTTACAAATTTCGGCACTTTGATAAGGTGGCGGGCGCACAGGCAGGTGCTGCGGCAGTCCGTCGAGTGGTTTGAGAACGATTTCGCAGGCCGCATAGCAAACAGAATCATGCAAACTCCTCCGGCCGCTGGAGAGGCCGTGTTTGAGGTATTTGACGCGATCACGTTTTCGATTGCCTATATTGTCGCTGCCGTGATCATGCTGTCGGAGGCGGATACCCGTCTGGCGCTTCCATTGCTGCTGTGGCTTTCCGCATATGCCGCCTTGGTGCGATGGACTCTCCGCAGGGTGGGAAAGGCGTCAAAACTGGCATCCGACGCCCGATCGCTTGTAACCGGCCGGGTGGTGGACGCGTATACGAATATCGACACGGTGAAACTGTTTGCCTGTGACGAGCGCGAGATTTTATACGCCAGAAAGGCCATTGAATATTCGCGCAAGACATTTCAGCTTGAAATGAGAATCTACACCATAATGGATGTTGTTCTCGTTACCCTGAACGGTTTTCTGGTTGTTGGCGTTGTGGGGTGGGCCGTGTATTTGTGGGCGCAGGGGCAGGCCAGCGTTGGCGTTGTGGCTGCCGCGACTGCGCTCACACTTCGCCTTAATGCCATGACCGGCTGGATAATGTGGGCGCTGACATCGCTGTTTCGCAATCTTGGCGTGGTTGCGGAGGGGATGGAAACCATTGCCAGGCCAATTGCGCTGACGGACAGGCCCGGTGCCAAAACCCTTGAACTGCGGGGCGGCGAGATAGAGTTTGAAAATGTCTCCCATCATTACGGTGGAGGTCGAAACGGTCTTGAAAATGTTTCATTCAAGGTTAAGTCGGGCGAAAAGATTGGACTGGTGGGAAAATCGGGTGCTGGAAAGTCCACGCTCGTCAAGCTGCTGCTCCGGTTTTACGATGCCGAACACGGCAGAATCCTTGTGGACGGACAAGATATTTCAGCTGTGGCACAAAACAGCCTCAGGGATAAATTCGGCATGGTTCAGCAGGACAGCTCGCTTTTGCATCGAACGATACGGGAAAACATTCTATACGGCATGCCGGACGCAAGTGAAGAAAAAATGATTGAAGCCGCACGTAAGGCGGGTGCGCACGGCTTTATCCGGGAGTTGCGGGATCCGTCCGGAATGACGGGCTATTATGCGCAAGTTGGAGAGAGAGGCGTGAAGCTTTCGGGTGGTCAACGCCAGCGAATAGCTCTTGCCCGCGCGCTGCTGAAAGATGCGCCCATCATGTTGCTGGATGAGGCAACCAGTGCCCTTGACAGCGAAATTGAAGCGGAAATTCAGGAAACGCTATATGGCATGATGCACGGAAAAACCGTAATTGCGATTGCCCACAGACTGTCCACGATCGCGCGCATGGATCGCATACTGGTACTTGATAAGGGGCGAATAATCGAAGAGGGTTCACATGATGAACTTCTTGCCCAAGGGATGCTATACTCCAGATTCTGGAGCAGACAGTCAGGTGGTTTCCTGGGTTCGCTTGATGTCGATGGCGGGAAAAAGACGGCAGCGGGGTAAAATGAAAACAATCCGGCTATTCACACTGATGGCGTTGCTTGCCGCAATGGCTGGCTGCGGTTCCAACATCAGGTCGTACGACGGACCTGAAGTTACAAGTGTTCTGGTTAAAAAGGAAAAGCGAAGAATGCATCTGCTGCACCATGGCCGCGTACTGAAATCGTATAGGATTGATCTTGGATTTGAACCGGTGGGACACAAGCAGTTCGAGGGAGACGGAAAGACGCCCGTGGGGAATTACATCATTGACAGACGCAATCCAAACAGCAAGTTCCATCGTTCGCTTGGCATTTCATATCCCAACGGCAAGGACGCCGCATTTGCCAGATCGAGTGGGAAAAGTCCGGGAGGGGACATTTTCATACATGGCCGACCCAATAACAAGAGAGGCGCGCGATTAAGCCCCGACTGGACCGCCGGATGCATCGCGGTGGGAAATCGGCAGATTGAGGAAATCTATTCCATGGTCAAGATTGGCACGCCAATCGCAATCAGGCCATAATGCCCGCGTTATTCGTTGTTTTATGGCATGGTCGGACATGAACTCGGAGAAGACGCCGATTTTACCGCAACAATATCGGATTTCGATGATATCGCTTTTTATTCAGCCGCCATTCAATGTCGTGTTGGCAACGTTGTCCGATTTGTTCTCTGGAGATGTGCCGGGCTTGTTCGGACGCCCCATGATCAATGTCCACCAAATTTTGCCGCTGAATTCCTGCAGCCATGCGAAACCCATATCCCTCGCTTCCGGGTCCATGATTACGAGTCTTGTCCCGGGATCCTCCACCCATGCCGCCAATGTTTCAAGTTCCGTCTCGAAAGTTTCCGAGATTGTCTCCCCGATGAGTTTGCCGTCGTAGCCGACTCTGCGCGCTCGATCAATCGGTGACGAGCCGTCCGAGCCAAAATGCCAGGGCCGGTTCTGAATTGACATGTCGCGTGAATGGGTTGATGCGGCGGCGTTTAGTCTTGCGTTTAGTTTCACCGGTTCCAGTGCGTTGGCTTGGCGAAGGGCGTTTACAGCGTCCAGCATTCGAAACTGGATCAGGGCAGCTTGATTTACGTGTATTCGGTACACTTTTCTGAGTGGCTTTCCGTCCGGTCCCAGAGCGGGTTCTGTTGCCACGCATCCCGCAAGCAGCAGGAACATTGCGATAAAGAGTGGATTTAATCGTGTCATTGGATTTGCTGTCAGAATAAATAGGGCTTATTACCTGTGTTCGAGAATGTTTGATGCGGCCATTTTATCGAAAAAGGCCGATTTGCTCTGATAAACGCCAACGGCAAATTTGTCACGCGATTTCTTTTAATTGCCAGACGCGACATTCATTCCTATATATCTGTTATTGAAACGGCAGCGCTTTTTTGGAGTGACAGAACATGGATCGGAAAAATTCCGGAAAATTCAGCCGGCGGGCTTTTATGGCCGCTTCGGCCGCGGCCCTGGGCGCTCCCGCGTTTTCACAGGATGTCACGGGAATAGACACGATAGACACGGTGGAAATGGAAAAGGATGTAACCCATGCGGTGCCAAGGAACATCTCGGGATTTAGGGCGCTGGACTGGAAACCATACTTTTCCAATTTAAAAAACAGCGCCATTCTTGTTGATATCTCATCGCGAGCGCTGCATTTCTGGAGCGAGGATGGCGAAACCTACAAGCTTTATCCCTCCAGCATTCCAATGACCGAGGATCTTACCAGACGCGGCAGAACCCGTGTGGTGCAAAAGGTCGTTGGCCCCGACTGGCGACCAACTCCGTCCATGCTGAAGTTGAATCCGGAATGGCCCGCCTATGTTCCGCCAGGACCCGACAATCCGCTGGGAACGCATGCGCTTTATTTGAGCTGGACCTATTACAGAATCCATGGAACGCATGACACCAGAAAAATAGGCCGTCGTTCATCCAACGGATGCATTGGACTTTACAACGAGCATATCGAGGAGTTGTACAACCACACAAAGGTGGGAACTCAGGTTCTGCTTGTCTAAAGGTCTTCGGTATCGCCTTAATCGGCACGGGACTGCAACACGTTCCATCCCTGAAGATTCTCCTCAATCAGCGATGTTAGTACGCGGATATGATCTTCGCTGTCGTTCAGGCAGGGAATATAGGTAAACTCCCGGCCTCCGGCCGCTTCGAAGCTCTCCCGTATTTCCTCGTTGATCTCCTCGAGCGTCTCAATGCAGTCGGATGAAAATGCCGGCGCCATTACGGCTATTTTTCTTTTTCCGCGCCTTGCCAGTTCCGCCACATGCTCGACAGTATAAGGCCGAAGCCACTCCTCGGGCCCAAACACGGATTGAAACGTGCTGGTAATGGAATCATCATCCAGTTTGAGGCGCTCCCTGATCAATCGCGTGGTTTTTTGGCATTGGCAGTGATAGGGGTCTCCCTGCATTAGATATCGTTTAGGCATGCCGTGATACGAAACGACAAGCATGTCGGGCCTTTCCCGCATATTGGCATATGCTTTCTCGACGGAGTTGGACAACGCCTCGATATATAGAGGATGTTCAAAATAGGGCTCGACCACCCGTGCCGTGGGCTGCCATGTTTCTTTCATCAGCGCGCGAAAAAACTCGTCATTTGCCGTTGCGGAGGTGGCGCCCGCATAATGCGGGTAAAGCGGAAAAAAAAGGATGCGGCTGCATCCCGCTTCAACCAGGTTTCGAACCTTTGACCGAATTGAGGGATTTCCATAGCGCATGCAGAAATCAATCATG
Source organism: Roseovarius sp. (assembly GCA_026709325.1). Lineage (GTDB taxonomy): Bacteria > Pseudomonadota > Alphaproteobacteria > Rhodobacterales > Rhodobacteraceae > JAPOTF01. Next base: position 13,683 of record JAPOTF010000066.1, on the reverse strand, counting down.
ACATGATTCCCGTATTTTTTGCCGATCATTTCCGCCAACGCTTCCGCTTGCTTTCGTGTAATGGTTAAAAGAGGACTTTCATTCAGTTCCTCGTTCCATATGGATTTATAGGCCTCGCCGCTTGAGAAAGGTCTTTTCGATAAAATAACGAGTTGAAGCAAAGGCTGCCATTTCCATGGCGAATAATCGATTACGCGGCGATCGGACAGAAACTCGTTGAGATATCTCCGCATTGGCCAGTAGCTGTAATGGTCGGGAGTTCCCAGATTGGAAAGAAGAACACCGGTTTTTCCATATGGAAGTTCCGGATGGTCATTTGGCTTAAAGGGGGATTTTAGGGGATGCCGTTTCGAGTCTGTCATTTTCCGCGTCACTTGAATCTGGGACTATGCGTTAGGAAATAGGCATAGGACCATTGCAGGTCAATTTGAAGTTGGAGATTTCTTTCCGCTTAACGCATTCGCCAAACCAACCGATGCGGAACCCGGTGCAAGCGGTTGCGGCTGACCTGGATGTGGTGACCAGCCGGTCAGGACGATAATTTCAAGTGTCGCATAAATTCCCCCGGTATCATCGCCGTAGTTTTCCAGATAGAGATCGAACGCCCGATCAAATATTCCGCGTCTCGTGAAATGGCGCAAACGGGATTCCAGCGCGTTGGACTCGCCTGTTTTGCGAATGTCATGCACAAGATGGAGCGGTGAACTGTAACTGAGCCTTCGGGTTATGCTGTCCGCAACGGGCAATGCGAAACCGGCCCGCTGAAGCAGCGAGCCGAGATCCCGGATTTCAGCCATCGGTGCCACGCGTGGCGACATGCCGCCCGTTATTTCCATTTCGGCCTGCGCAAGGCAGCTTCTCAATTCACTCATGGTTTGCCCGCCTGGACAAATTCCCAGAAACAATCCGTCCGGCCGAAGGGCGCGCTTCATCTGGATTAGCTGGCCAACAGGGTCGTTGGCCCAGTGAAGGCACATGGCATGCACCGCAAGATCATGGGCACCTGCTTCAATGTCATGCAGTTCCCCGTCTTTGAGGGATTTGTCGCCATTGAATGCATCTTTCCAGAATTTCGGATGAGCGCTGACAATTACTGGGCTGGAAAAAGATCTGTTGACAAGATCGAGCCTTTCCCTGAGTTCCGATGCGGCTTCTTCCCGAAGCAGGCGGCCTTCGGATTTTTTGACGCGCTTGCGGTATCTGGACAAGGCGGGTCTGTCAGTCAGAATTTGGTTCATCAGCTCTGGATTGGACATTGAAAACAGAAGCAAGCATTATATCAAGCATCCGCCCCCGGCAATCTTTAACTTGGAATTGATTTTAGGCGCGGATGTAAATCAGCTCCGCATATTGGAAATTTAAGCTCGTTTATGGTAATGGCTTCACAATTCACGCAAGAGGAAACCAATGAAATCCGTTGAGATATATACATCGCCATTTTGCGGATACTGCCATGCGGCAAAGAGGCTGCTAAGGAAAAAAGAGGTAAATTTCTCCGAGATCAATGTGATTTCCGATCCGGGTCGAAGAACGGAGATGATGGAGCGTGGAAACGGCCGTCACACCGTTCCGCAAATTTTTATCGACGGAGTCCATGTGGGAGGATCTGACGATCTCTATGAACTTGAGCGCTCCGGCAAACTGGACCAAATGCTTCAATGATCAGGGCCGCGCTCATTCAATTGTCCTCCAGTGACGATCCCGCGGAAAATCTGCCCATTGTCGCGGAACATATACGCAAGGCGAAAATGGAGGGCGCCGGTTTTGTCCTGACTCCCGAAGTCACAAATTGCGTTTCGTCCAGCAGGACGCGTCAAAATCAGGTTTTGCGGCACCAGGAAGATGACATGACTCTGGCCGAACTGCGCCTTGTGGCGCAAAAAAACAGCATATGGCTGCTTATCGGTTCTCTGGCTTTAAAATCCGGTGATCCGGATGGCAGATTTGCGAACCGCTCGTTTCTGATTGGACCAAACGGGGGCGTTATGGCTTCATATGACAAAATCAACATGTTTGACGTCGATCTGTCGGAAAAGGAAACATTTCGCGAGTCCGGCGGATACCGGCCTGGCGAAAAATCCGTCTTGTGCCACACGCCATTTGCCATAATCGGCATGACAATATGCTATGATGTCAGATTTCCGGCTCTCTACAGAATTTTAGCTCAATCCGGTGCGGGAATACTGACGATTCCATCGGCATTTTCACCGATCACGGGGCATGCGCATTGGGAAACATTGCTTCGAGCGAGAGCGATAGAAACCGGCAGCTATATTCTGGCTCCGGCGCAGACGGGGATTCACAAAGCGTCCCGCGGAAGACAACGAGAGACATACGGTCATTCGCTTGCGGTGGGCCCCTGGGGCGAGGTTATTGCCGATATGGGAGGCGAAACGGGAGTAACGCTGGTTCATCTTGATATGGCGGAAGTTGCAAAGGCTCGCAAACGCATTTCATCGCTTAATTGCGAAAGCTCGTTTAGCGGTCCGCAGTCGTCGGAATCATGAAAGGAACGGGAACGCTCCGTGGCGCATTCCGCAATTTGATTTATTGCCAGTGATTTGCGCGGCAGCGTAGATGACCGGGACTTAAGGCATTATGCGCCTGAATTTAACGTCCGGACATATACGTAACCGCAAAAGTTTGTCTGATCGCGAAAACAATTGGGATTTAATGCCGTTTTGGGCTACTTGCATATGCTGGTTGAGACGTGGTTCACGCTTAGATCGCGGTAGGATATCGACCATGACCATGTCAGAGGATTAAACACAAAACCCTTTTGATCCACGCAAGTCATTCCCGCTTGCTCAAGCAGTCTGGACAATTCCTCTGGAGTGATCAGCCTGTTCCAGTTATGCGTTCCTTTGGGAAGCCACCGCAATATGTATTCGGCTCCCAGTATGGCCATGACAAAGCTTTTTGCGTTCCGGTTTATGGTCGAGCAGATATGCAGGCCTCCGGGGCCGAGCATTTGGCGGCAGGCCGTCAGAAATGCCGACGGGTCCGCAACATGCTCGATTACCTCCATGTTAAGTATCACATCGAATTTTTCGGAAGAGGCCGCGAGATCTTCCGCGCTGGCATGTCGATAGTCAATGTTGAGACCTGACTGTTCCGAGTGAATTTTCGCGACGGCAACATTGCGTTCAACCGCATCCGCCCCAATGACGTTTCCGCCGAGACGGGCCATGGGTTCGGCAAGAAGCCCCCCGCCGCAGCCAATATCGAGAATTCGAAGTCCATTCAAAGGCTCTGGCTTTGAGAAATCCCGATCAAATTCGGCCGAAATTTGAGATAATATATAGTCAAGCCTGCAGGGATTGAGCATGTGCAGGGGCTTGAACATGCCTTCCGGATTCCACCATTCGGATGCCATGGCTTCAAATTTGGCAATTTCTTCAGCATCAATGGTGCTTTTGTCAGCTTGCATTTTGCTCTCCAGGTGCCCATGTGTATATAGGTTTAAAAAACAGGTTTGCCATGGACGAACACTCCGGCCCCATAAACGCTTTCAAATATCTGTACCCGCCAATTGAACCCTTCCAGAAACGCATGCTGTCTGTGAGTGACGGGCATGAGATCTATTACGAGCAGGTTGGCAATCCCTCGGGATTGCCGGTTGTGGTGCTCCATGGTGGCCCCGGTGGCGGGTGCAATTCATCAATGAGAAGATATTTCAACCCCAAGATTTACCGGGTGATTCTTTTCGACCAGAGAGGATGCGGCAGGTCGCGCCCCCATTCCAGCACGGAGTTTAACACGACATGGCATCTCGTTGATGACATGGAGCGCATTCGAATTGCGCTGGATATAGATAGCTGGGTCGTGTTCGGCGGAAGCTGGGGGGCAACCCTTGGACTGATTTACGCCCAGAGCTATCCTCACCGAGTCAAAAATCTGGTCCTTCGTGGCGTGTTCGCAATGACTCAAGATGAAATTGACTGGTTTTACGCGGGCGGTGCCGGGCGATTTATGCCCGAGCAATGGCGCAGTTTTCAATCCGTAATTCCGCGCGAGGAGCGCGATGACATGATAGAGGCGTACCACAGACGTCTTTTTTCGGGGAACACCATGGAGGAATCGCTTTATTCCTATACATGGACCAGGTGGGAAAGCGCACTTGCAACAATAGGGGCAAATGAAAATGCGGGCAACTGCCCCAACAGTTACGCCCGCGCTTTTGCTCGAATTGAATGCCATTATTTCAAAAACGGGGGCTTTCTGGAGACAGACGGGCATATTTATGACAACATTGACAAAATCGCTGATATATCGGGAGTTATCGTGCAGGGGCGGTATGATCTGATTTGCCCGCCATCCACGGCATTCAGGCTTTCCGAGTTATGGCGCAAGGCAAGACTGATCATGGTTCCTCTGGCCGGTCATGCGCTCTCGGAGCCAGGTATAACCGCGGAACTGGTCAAGACCATGGATGCGCTTGGAAAGGGTTGAAAGACCATGCCGGGAGAGGCCTTGCCATCAGAGGGATATGGCGGATTTCACGGGTTCTTGCGGTCAATCGGGCACACGCCTCCACGGACGTCCATCAAATTCCTACCACTTCGAAGATTGTTCGGCATAAATGTGATCGGGCATTTTGTAGCTGATGCCCTGCTCATCGAACATGGAGACATCAAGAATTGTGGTGAGATTCGACTCTTCCCGCAATGGGCCAAGCTTCAGGTATTCTATAATCCGTTCAATCCGATTAAGCGCGCGGAACTTCCAGAGGACTCCAAATGTCGAATCCCTCGGATATTTAAGTTCATTCGCAAGCTCATTTCCTATTAAGGCTCGAGAAATCTGCGCGATATAGCCAGCCAGTTTCCGGCGGTCTCTCCTCTCGTTCAGTCCCGCGAACAATGGCGCCGAATTAACCAAAGCCGAGGCCATGGATATCGATTCCAACGACGGGGCCGGCTCGCACAAACGGCCGGTCTCGAAAATTTCCAAAGCGTCTTTTTCGTCGCGAAACAGGATTGTTTCCGGGATGCCAATGAGGTAGCCGCTATATCGCCAGACGGCCATGAAACTTTCGCGTTCCCGCACGTCAAACGACGCACCGAGTTTCTTCAGGTGTTTCAGCGCTCTTGCGGAAAAGGCGGAGATGGCGAATCCCAGGTGCGCGGAGCATAGTGGAACGCCCAATTCGTCGGAGTCCCATTCATCGGAATTGGACAGCAGCCTCCGAACCTTCGCATGTACCAGCCTGATGCGAACGGAGTGCGTCCAGCCGTCGGCATGTCTCGCCATGCCCCCGGGCATGAAAATCTCAAGCATGTGACGGTTGTTTTGCTTTAGGCGTCGCACGCCCTGATCTCGCAGCCGTCCGGTCAGGAAAAATGACTTTGCAATGTTCGTGCAAAACCCTTCAACCAATACACCGCCCACCATGCTGGCCAGCACGAGACGCGTGTTCCGGTGGAACATTCTGCAGCCGGGCAAGAACGAGGGCAGGTCGAGCCACTCTGGCGGTTCGGCGCAATGCGCAAAAAATTCTCTGACTGAATCCGGCGCGTCCTTTAGCGCGTCGGGATCGTATTCGTGCATGCCAAGCTTGATAAGCCTGGCAGATTCCTCTTTTCCCATGGATTCGAGGTCGATGACCATCCTGTCCGCGAGGGGATCCCCGATAGCCGTGTGCGCGATGTAATTCTCCGCCCTTGCCGGATCAAACTGCAGGCCTTTCGGATATCCTTCAAGGTAGGCGGTTGGAGGGCGTGTGTAACTCTCGTAGCTTTCCATTTGAGAAGAAGCATCTTGCATTTAAAATTCCTCGCTCTGGATTAGCGTATGCACATTATCATATATACACATTTCAGCGAATATTCAATAAAGTTCGGTGTCTTGAAGGCTTGTACCACGCTAATTTTTTGATTTTTGCATTAACATGTTGCATTTTCCCTTGCCTGTTCGCGTGAAGATTTGGCTTCCGCATTTCGGATGGCGAGGTTCGCCGGGCAACCCCCCCGGGGGGGGGAGCGACCGTTTTGGGACGCGCCACCATCTCGGCCTCAAACGGATTGCGGGCCGTTCCGCGCCACGTCGCGGCCTTTGAGGACGAGTGGCCTGCGCTTGCGGCCTGGCGGCTTGAAAGGGTGGCGAACAACACCCGGTTTCCGGTTCTCTCCGCGCCCGGCGCGATGTGCAGGGCGGTGGGATGGGGTCGCGCTGGCCGGATGAAGGGGTTTGCCCGCATCAACGGGCGCCACGCCGACCGCGATGGGGAGCCGGAGGAGATTTTCGTCAGGGCGACGCGTCGCGACGCCCGGAGGCTTTTGTCGAATCCCCGGTCGCCCCGCCGGCGACATCAACATCGCATGCTGCGCATGGCAGGGACAACGACATCAGACGCGCGATCTCTCGACTGGAAAGGTGGCGGGATGATTCGAAGCCCAATTCGGCATCGTTCGAATTTTTCACATTTCAAATTTTCGAAAGATGCCCCGGTCCGACGAAGCGACCGCCGAACTCGAGGAGTTCCCGCAACATCAGGCGGCGGCCTGCATCCGTTGTTGCAAAAACAATCTCCATGGTATTTACTGTCCCGAATACCAGGCAGGGGGCAAATGCCGGATGGTTCCGGAGCCACAGGGGGATGTTGCAAAATGGAGATTGTTGCAAAAGGAAAAGCAGTGCGATATGGTTGCTCTACGTCGCCTTTGCGGCGCCAACGGGATGATGGCGCTCAGATGCCGCAGCCCAAGCCCAATAGCTTGATCTAAAAGCCATGCCTGCAAACCATATAATGTATCGAAATTCGCGCACACTGCCTCTTGAAGCCGATATATGGCATTATCAGTCAAGCTCTGAGCCAACCAGTTGGCCGATTTAATCGATTTGCGCAAGGCAGCCTGATGTGGGGAAATGTTTATGCATTGCAGGCATCGGGATGGACTTTACTCCCTGGAAAGTAAACAATAACGTGCGAAAATCCACTGTGGACACGGGAGGAAAAATGAAAATTGCTATAAACAAATGCCGAATCAAGGCGGGATGTCATGATAACATATACGGACATGCCGATGTCGAATGCGGATCATTCGGAACGCCGGGAACGTGTTTCGGTTCTGTTAATGTTGCGATTTGCCGCGCCGAAATTTTTGGATTAGGATCTTGCCATGACAATTGAAACACCATTACTTGACCAGATCAAATGGCCACGCGACCTGCGTAGACTGTCCCTCGCAGAATTGCGCAAAGTGGCAGACGAACTGCGCGCCGAACTGATTGATGCCGTATCGACAACTGGCGGACATCTCGGTGCCGGTCTTGGTGTGGTGGAGCTCACGGTTGCGTTGCATCATCTATTCGACACGCCGGATGACATACTGATATGGGACGTCGGACACCAGTGCTACCCGCACAAGATTCTTACAGGAAGGCGCGATCGAATTCGCACGATCCGCCAAGGTGGAGGCCTTTCGGGATTTACCAAGCGTTCTGAGAGCGAGTATGACCCGTTCGGAGCGGCGCATGCCTCGACGTCGGTTTCCGCCGGACTGGGCTTTGCGGTCGGGCGCGATCTCCAGCATGGGGACAAAAACGTAATCGCGGTGATTGGCGACGGCGCATTGACCGGAGGCATGGCATATGAGGGTCTCAACCATGCCGGTTCTCTGGGCAATCGCCTAATCGTGATCCTGAACGACAACGACATGTCGATTGCTCCACCGGTCGGAGCGATGAGCGCTTATCTGTCGCGGCTGATATCGTCAAAGAGTTATCGAAACTTGCGAGGCACCGCCCATAGTCTCGCCGAGAGATTCCCCGGTGTCGTGGAACGCGGAATGAAAAGGGCGGAAGAGTATGCCCGTGGCCTGGTGAGCGGCGGCACGCTGTTCGAAGAGCTTGGCTTTTTCTATGTTGGACCAATCGATGGACACAATCTGGATCACTTGATTCCTGTTTTGAAGAATGCCCGAGATGACAAAGCCGACGGGCCCATCTTAATTCACGCCGTTACGGTGAAGGGAAAAGGCTATAATCCTGCCGAGAAATCGGCTGACAGGTATCATGGCGTTTCGAGATTTGAAGTGAATACCGGGATACAGGACAAGTCAAAGACAAACGTTCCCTCTTTTACCAAGGTGTTCGCCAACAGCCTGATCGCCGAAGCGGAAAAGGATGATAAAATTGTTGCCATCACTGCGGCGATGCCTTCCGGCACGGGCGTAGACGCATTCCAGAAGGCGTTCCCTGACCGTGCCTTTGATGTCGGACTCGCCGAGCAACATGCCGTGACCTTCTCCGCCGGCCTCGCAGCCGATGGAATGAAGCCCTTTGCAGTGATTTACTCCACCTTTCTCCAGCGCGCTTTTGATCAAATCGTCCATGACGTGGCAATCCAGAGCCTCCCGGTGCGCTTTGCAATGGATCGTGCGGGTTTGGTCGGCGCTGACGGCCAGACCCACGCCGGCGCGTATGACATTGCCTATCTCGGCTGCTTGCCGGGAATGGTTTTAATGGCGGCGGCAGATGAGGCTGAACTAGTGCATATGGTGGCGACAGCGGTGGCGATTGATGATCGTCCGTCCGGGCTTCGTTATCCTCGCGGCGTCGGATTCGGCGAACCCCTTCCCGATCGTGGCGAACCCCTTCCTATTGGAAAGGGTCGAGTTCTGCGAGAGGGTTCGACCGTGGCAATTCTCTCTTACGGCGCGCGCCTGCATGAGGCGTTAAAAGCGGCCGAAGATCTGGCCGCCCGGGGAATATCGACTACGGTTGCCGATGCCCGGTTTGCAAAACCGATTGACGAAGAACTGACGCTCCAACTTGCGCGCGAGCACGATGTCCTAATCACCATAGAGGAGGGATCCATTGGTGGATTCGCGTCCCAAGCGCTGCACTTCCTGGCCGTGCGGCAGATGCTTGACAAAGGACTAAAAATCAGGCCGATGGTGCTTCCAGACCGGTTCCTTGATCAGGACAAGCCAGATCTTCAATATGAGGCCGCGGGCTTAAGCGCACGCCACATCGCGGCCACTGCGCTCGAAGCGCTGGGGCATGGTGACACCGTCATGGAAGAGGTCGAAAGCGCCTAATAAGCATTTGACTTGATGCACTGGTTTCCATTTCGCGACTTCACCCTGTTTCGGTTGGTATTCAGGGTGCTGCACAGGCAGGTTTTTGCACACCTGGAAGCAATCTGGCATTGCGTGCGGTTCACCGGGACAATGAAGTGGAATCGAACCGCTTCGTGGAATATATTGGAATCGGCGGAATTCGGAAAGGGAGCGATCATTCGGTTTTCCAGGTCTGGCTGCAAAAAGTTCCCGGATGAAATTACCAATCGGCGCGATAGAACATGGGGCGTGAAATAGTGGACGATCAGGAAACCGGATGGGCGGTTCGAGCATTCGCTCGCCTTTTATTTGTCTTTGTTCTGATCATAAATGCCGCTCCGCCACAGAGTGACACGGCGGTGGAATCAATCGATGCCGCGAGAGCGGCTTTTGCGAATGGACACTTCGCCGAAGCGGCCCGGATTGCTGAAACGACCGCAACTTCCCGAGGGTTCGCCATAGCGGCGGAGTCGCTGACAATCTATGCCCATTTCATTGCTCCCAGTGGCGAAAAGGAGGGGCTTTTGCAACGTTCCACCGAAATGGCGCGGCGCGCGGTCCGCGCCGACCCCGGCAATCCGGACGCCCACCTGCAGCTCGCACGCGCAATTGGTCGGCGCGCTCAGCTTGTTGGATCCGTAAAAGCGGCAAACAGGGGGTACCCCGAGCAAATTCGCGAGGCGACGGAGACAGCGCTCCGACTTAAACCGGACCTGGCGGCAGGACATCTCGGTTTGGGTTTGTGGCATGCCGAAATTGTCGGCGCTGTTGGTCCCCTGCTTGCGCGCTTAACTTATCGCGCCAATGCAAAGGATGCCATTTCCTCGTTTCAGCAAGCTATGAAACTCGCACCGGAATCCAAAGCCGTCTACTTGGAGTTTGCAATGGGGCTGCTCGCTTTAAACGAGAAAAAGTATCGCGACGAGGTGCGGAATCTTCTTAGGCGCGCCATCGAAATTCCTGCCGGCAATGCCTACGACCACCTGCTGGAAATAAAGGCTGCCGAGCAGCTTGCGATCCTTGACTCATCTGGTGGCTGATGATTTTGCGGAAACTTGACGGATATGGACAGATAGAGGCCATGTCTATTTTTCCCGGCAGGCCCAACCAAGAGTCGAGAAGCTCCAGCTGCTCTGTTCCAGTTCCGCCCTTGCGGGAACTTCACGGGGTTTGAAGTGGTTATTCGAAACCAACCCATTGATATTGGATGGTTTTTAGGGTTTCAGGCTGTGATCGAACTGTCATCGTTATGGGAACTTTCCAGTCTGGTCGTGATGCCGGAAGCTCAAAAGCCCTTTTCTGGACCCGGGCTGTTGTTGTCACCCCGATCACGAGGCTCTGTTATCGGCCCGGAAGCCAAAGCCGGTTCAGCGCCAAACTGGAAAGCTCGTCAAGAAGCGCGCGAAAGCCGTGCGGATATGTTCCAACGCGAAACGCGGTTGATCCTGGCCGCAAAAAGGGGCGGCCCAAAGACCGGTCCGGCGGTCCCGGTCGTGATTATTGCCGTATCGAGAACGTCACGCGGCACTTTGTCGCATACTGGTGGCCGTTGCGTGTTTTGCGCCCGCAGCCACCCCTGTGTTTCAGTTTGAAACGACTGCCCTCAAGGATATGATTCACGCCGGGAAAGACGTCAACCGTATGACGGCCTGGACCGCGGTCTCGATATTGCGCTAATACATCATCATCAAGATCCGGACAAAATGCTGTCGCGGGAGGTGTGGGGGCCTAACTAAAGAAATGGTTGCAACCCTTGAATTCCTGCTCAGCTTTAAGTGTCCCATCTCTAGAGACATCATCGTTGAACTCGTGCCCGCGATCAATCCCGAAGGCAAACCAATCGTCGGCAAACCGCCCGGCCGCATCTTCGTCAAGAACCTGGAAATCGACGCAGATACGGTCCGTTGTGACATTGATCGTCTCCGAACCGTTGATTTGCCAGGCCTGACAATGCCACAAACATCAACCCCGTCGCCATCATTATCCATCGTTTCATTGAAGTGTCCTCCGTGTCCAACGTACCCGCCGGGTGGCGTTGGACGGCCACCCGGCGAATCGTCGATGGAACCGGGCTAACCATGCGAGGGGGGGGGGGTTGACAGCGCCCGCCTGCAGATCCATGCTGTATGCAACATTTGACTAGAGAGGATCCAAGATGATTGTCAACGGCCCGGAAACCACCAAGAGGTCAATCAGAATCTTGCTTTCTGAAACAAGAGGGTTTTGCGCGGGAGTTGTCCGCGCAATTGACATTGTTGAAAGAGCATTGGAGACCTATGGACCTCCTGTCTATGTTCGTCACGAAATCGTCCACAATAGACATGTAGTCGACAGTCTGCGCGAGAAGGGAGTGATCTTTGTGAAGGAGGTGAACGACATCCCCATAGGAGCGGTTGCGGTATTTAGCGCGCACGGGGTTTCACGGCGAGTGGAGGACGACTCAAAGCTTCGAGAGCTTCATGTGATCGACGCGACTTGCCCGCTGGTCAAAAAGGTTCACAACGAGGCTCACCGATACAGCAGACAGGGGCGCGAGATTATCTTGATCGGCCATAATGGGCACCCGGAAGTCGAAGGGACCATGGGTCAGATTGAAGGAACCGTTTTCCTTATTTCGACCGAGGAGGAGGTTTGGCAACTGAAGCCAACCGATCCCGCCAAACTCGCATACGTCACGCAAACAACGCTAAGCGTCGATGACACAAAGGAAATCGTCGCGGCGCTCAAGAAGCGCTTCCCGCAAATAGTCGGCCCGGGAGCAAGCGATATATGCTATGCAACTCAAAACCGTCAGGATGCGGTCAAGAAACTGATGTCAAAATGCGACTTGATACTGGTGATAGGGGCGCAGAACAGTTCCAACTCGAACCGGCTCCGTGAAATCTGCGAGTCAAACGGCACAAGGAGTTTGCTGATCCCCGACGCCGGAAGCATAGATTCCGAGTGGTTCAAGGGAGTGGAGACCGTTGGAGTCACTGCCGGTGCATCGGCGCCAGAGATCCTTGTGCAGCAACTGGTCGCGCGCCTCGGTGAAATGTTCGATGCAACCGTTGAGAGTCTGGCTGGAGTTTCGGAAAACGTGGTCTTCAGGCTGCCGCGAGAATTTAGGCGCAAGGGATTGGATCTGAAGGAAGCCGTCGATTGAAAAATGCCGACAGCTGCCGATGGACTATTGGCGCCATTTGACCTGTCGCGGGTTCAAGGATGCGGCGATCCTCGACCGTAATTTCAGTGACGAATTTGATCAGACCAATGCCGCGAAATCTGGCGCCATAGGCAAATGGTGTTGCGCCGACCATGCGAAGGCACCTTTCCGAATGCGCGGGCGTGAATCGATTGGAGGGACTCCATGGTCGCGGTATGTTTGGTGGCCTTTGACGCCCATCGATTGCGCAACCCTCCTAACGTAATCGAAGAGTTACATGCTTCCGAATGACGCTCGCCACCGTGGATGAAGGCAGGTCGCGATGCCTCCGCAGCGCCCCGCCGTTGCGGATCGAGCGGTTTTCCATGGGCTAAATGTTGACGCGCGAATCGAAGACCGCTGCCTTGACGTGGCCGACGATCCGCGAGGGTCATCGTCTTCGGCCCGGGCTGCGGCACCTCCCTCAGGTCCGGATGGATGATCGCCGCCCCGGGCGTTCGGTGATGGCAGGTCCCGGTGCCGTCGACCGCCATCGGGAATGACCCCCCCGAGCGCGGTCCGGTTCTCCAATGCCCCGCCGCGGTTTTGGCGCGGGCCCGACCTCGTCGAGGCGCCCGCGCATCCGCGTGCCGGATGGAGACTGCTGCGGCGCCCGCGCCACCCCGAACGGGGAGCGGAGATTCCCGGCCGCCACGGGATCCCCGCCGCCGAGGGTGTTTCGGTCAAACCGCGGAAGAGACGGCGTCTTGAAGGAGAACACCGCAAGGCCCGACATCAGACAGTCGGAAAGGGTCGCGCCGCGGGTCTTGATCGGATCTGGGATGCCGTCGAAACGCTCTCGCATCGTCTCGGGCATCCCGGGCATCCCGGGCATCGACAGATGCCTGCGGAAGGAGTTTGTCATGTTCCCGCCCGGCTTCGCCTGTTTTGCCTAATAATGCCGGATTCAGGGCAAAAAGTCGCCAGGAGTCTGTGAAAAAATGTTTTCGGCGATCAGGTCAACCCATTGCAGAACATGAATAAAAAACTGGCGGGAATCGCCGGGTTGTTTTTGGGTTGACTTTTCTGTGGGGGGGGGTAGGATAGGGTCACGGAACCGCGAGTGTGAGGGTGGGTTGCGGACAGGGGTTCGGACGCCCGCCCGAAGTCAGCAACGAAAGGAGCGCGTCATGAATACATCGGAATCCATGAGAGGCCCGTGGCCGGGTATGGATGCGGGTTATGTGAAAATCCGCAAGTCGGAATTTGGGATTAACGCCATGAAAAAGCTTTTAACGCTTGCCGGATGTTTCGCGGCAATTGGCGCGCTGGCCCTGTTTTCGCCACGGAACGCGGAAGCGCAGCACGTGGGTTTTGACCTGCCGGACGCGGAACCCGTTGTGCCTTATGTTGCGCCCACGTCTGTTCAACGGCGCAATCAGCTGTGCATTGAAGAATGGCGTAAGTCACACGCGTTTACCCAACAGGAATGCA
>JAPOTF010000163.1 GCA_026709325.1 Roseovarius sp. | reverse complement strand
AGATAAAAAGTCTACGAAAAAAATTTTCAAAAAACCTCGTAAGCCATTGAATAATTTAATGAAAAAAAATTAGCGGGAATTACTGTTAAAAGGCGGGGACCGCGGCCCCCAAATTAAGGGGATTATATACTTGAATGGCCATGTTCAGGCCGCCAAAAAATCGTTTTCGCGGTTCATTGGCCAGTTTGTCATGCGACTGTTGCAACCTCCTCGCGTAGATGCGCCAAATCCCGGACGCCAATATGTTTCTGACAGTATTTAAGCCGGCGGGATCCGCATGTCGGCATGACATTCACCTGAAATTCAGCTTCTTCCGACTGTTACTGTCGACATGGGCGCAGAAACCGCATGTTTGAGAAGTGCAGGCCGGACTGGCCTGCGCAATCCTTGATTGACTTCCATTGAAGCTTCCGCTCAGACCCATGCCAGCCGCAGTCGCCAGTCCCGCGGTTAAGAACCCGCTTTTGACGCTCGCGCCTTCCGCTCTTTCGGGCAGGAGCATCTCTTGGTGACGCACATCTTTGCTTTTGGCTTTGCGTGGCCGGCATGGCCAAAACGCGGGTGTCCGCCTAGATGCCGGCAATCGCAATGTTTCCGAAGTTTCGGTCAATCCCTACCGCAATTCCCTTTTAATCCCTCGAGGGCGCCAGCCTTTATGATGGCCATGTCTCAAGGACAGTTCGAGTCGTAAACCTCTTCAACTGTCGAGTTGCTCCGAATTTTCGGAAAACGGCTAATCAGATTTTTTCATCTTTTCTGCGGAATGCTCCCTGTACAATTCGATCAATTACCATTGCGACAAAGAGAATTGCAAAGCCTCCCAGAAGGCCGGGCCCTTTGGCCGCATATTGAAGCGCTTCGAGAATTTCCTTTCCAAGACCTCCGCCTCCGATAAGCGAGATAATGACAACCATTGAGAGGCACATAAGAATTGTCTGGTTTACCCCTGTCATTATAGAGGGCAGGGCCAGTGGTATTTCCACATCTTTGAGCTTCTGCCATCTTGTTGCGCCAAAAGCGTCGGCGGCTTCCTTTATGCTTTCCGGCACGCCGCGAATTCCAAGCGCGGTCAAGCGAATTACAGGAGGCATTCCAAATATTATTGTGGCAAGAATGCCCGGTGGGTTGCCTGTTCCGAAAAATGCTATAATCGGAATGAGATATACAAAGGCGGGCAGGGTCTGCATCAAATCGAGAACCGGTTCCGCTATTCGATATGCCCGGCGGGATTTTCCAAACCAGATCCCAAGCGGAATTCCCATTGTCACGCACAGCAAAACGGCGGCTCCGACCAGAGCAACGGTCTCCATTGCCACATTCCAGTACCCCAGCAGCGCCACATAGGCAAGGGACGCGGCTGTGAATATGGCTACAAACGGTCCTGCCGCGCGCCAGGCCGTCACGCAGATCACGAGCATTACGACAGGCCAGGGAGACCCGTTTAGCGCAAGAGTCAGCGCGTCCAGTACAGTGCGCACGGCCACCACTACTCCGTCAAACACGTCTCCGCCTGCGGCTGCGGCCGCATCAA
Organism: Roseovarius sp.; assembly: GCA_026709325.1. Lineage (GTDB taxonomy): Bacteria > Pseudomonadota > Alphaproteobacteria > Rhodobacterales > Rhodobacteraceae > JAPOTF01. Next base: position 13,866 of record JAPOTF010000163.1, on the reverse strand, counting down.
TGTGATACTCCATCCATTTGGCAAGGGACGAGAAAAGAGTTCCCTTGCCTTCACCAAGAAAGAACGCCGATGTGCTGTCTTCGGGAAAGGCGTCAAGTATTTCCAGTGACGCGTTTACAGTAAACTTGTAAACGATTAGCGGGCCAATGGCCGCCGTAAGGGCAGCACCAAGAATTGTGTTTCGGAGCGACCGCCCGCTTTCCGTTGCATCGGGATCGATTCGCCAGCGGGAATACTGTTTTTCGTAAACCCGATTTGCGTAAAATCCCTGGGCAAGCTTGAACATGGCGAGCAGCGCGAAGCCCGTAATCATTATTCCAGTGGTTTCAGCCTGGGCGGCCTCTGCCTGTCCCATTGTCTTATTTGCCGCATTGACCATGTTCTCGGCGAGTTTTTCGAATCTATCTATATCGGCGGCCTCCACGGCTTCCGCGGCGCGGTTTTTCATCTCTGCCGCCCTGTCCAATTGGCGTTGGGCGCGTTCCATAAGTTCCGCGCCCGGGTTTCCCCATAATCCGCGGCCAATCTGAACCCACGCGATTATCTCCAGGATTAGGAATCCCCAGAACATACCCCATATTGCCCGTGAAGCTGACCAGATGGGGCCAAGAAGTGCCGCCCACAAATTAAAGCTGTTGGGCAGAAAACTCGTTGCATTGTGTATTTTATGGAAAGCGTGGGCATAATAGTCTCCATTTTCGCCCGCGAATGAAGTTATCGAGTTGTCAAGAGCCTCGCGGTCCACCTCTATGTCAGAGGCGGCGGTGACCTTGATCTCGGTATCGGAATCTGCCATTATTTGCCTCCCTGGATGCCGCGCAACAGACGCGGTCTTGTTACAATGCCCACATCGGAGCCGTTATCCGTGATTATCACCGGTTGCTCGCTGTTGACCGAAAGATCAATTAGCTGATCAAGGTCCGCGTTGTGGTCAGCGCGCGGGGCGTCGGCTATGCTGCCGGAATAGCTGTCCAGCGGCTCCATAATTGAATGGGCCTTGACCAGTTTGAGTTTCGATATGCCCTGAACGAACTCTCGGACATAAGCGTCGGCAGGGTTCATTACTATTTCTTCCGGAGTTCCTATCTGCACGATCAGGCCGTCTTTCATGATTGCGATTCTATGACCAATCCTGATGGCCTCGTCGAGATCGTGGGTGATGAACAGCGTTGTTTTCTTAAGCTGGGCAACCAGAGCCTTGAACTGGTCCTGCAACTGAAGGCGAATAAGCGGGTCAAGTGCCGAAAACGGCTCATCCATAAGTAGAATCTCCGGATCCGAAGCGAGCGCGCGCGCGATACCCACTCTTTGCTGCATTCCGCCGGACAGTTCCTTGGGAAGACGATCCTCGTAGCCTTCAAGGTCGACGAGTGAAAGAGCATGGTCCGAAACGGCCCAGCGCTTGGATTTTGAAACCTTCCGAATCTCAAGCGGATAGGCCACATTGTCGCGTACCGAACGATGCGGCATCAGGGCCATGTGCTGAAAAACCATCCCAATCTGCTGTGACCGGATTCGCCTTAATTCCGAACTGGAGATGGCCGAGATATCCTGCCCCATAAGCTCAATTGTGCCCGCCGTTGGCTCTATCAGGCGGTTTACATGCCTTACAAGTGTCGACTTTCCCGATCCTGAAAGACCCATGATGCAGAAAATCTCGCCTCTGGGAACCTCGAATGTTGCAGATTGAACGCCGATGACACAGGAAAAGCGTTCAAGTGCCTCCGGCTTTCCAATGCCTTCATTTTTGATGGCTTCCATTGCCTCCATGGCACGGGCGCCAAAAACTTTCCACACATCCGTCAGTTTAATGACTGTTTCATTCATATACGCCCCCTATATGAAACAGGCCGCTTGTTTTATCGCGGCCTGTTGTTCTGCTTAATCAAATGGACAGGATCACTGCGACATCCAGCCGAGCACCATGTCCTCGTTTTTGGAAACCCAATCCATTGCATAGTCAAGCGGTTCCAATTTGTCGATTACCAGCGCAAAGGTCATGTCCGACACGGCATCGGTGTCAAACTGGACGTTTGACAGCAGGTTCGCCACCTCGGGATGAGACTCTTCAAGCGATTTTGAATAATGGACATGCAGATACGCCAAATCCCAGGCGACACCGGCATCCGACTTTTCAAGCCAGTCAGGATCGTCCGTTGGCTGAACTATATTCCACTTGGAGGCCTCATACGAGGGTTCCTCGAGAATCTGCATGTTGTGAAGCGCAAACACGTAATGCGGCGTATAGCAGAATCCGGCCCATGGTTCGCCTGCCTTTATGGCATTGTCAAGGTTGGCGTAGGCAACTGTTTCATCTATTTCGGTCAGTTCCATTGTTTGGTCGTAGCCATAGGATTTGGCTCTGATTTTCTCGATGTTTGTCGATGCCCATCCGGGCGCACCTATCCATAGTTCCCCCTGGCCATTGCCGTCGGAGTCAAAAACCGCCGCGATATCCGGGTTGGTGAGATCGACAATCGAGGTAATTCCATACTGGTCGGCTGTGGTCTGGTCGACGCACATTCCCTGAAAGGCCTCGACACCATTTGGGTTCATGATGACGGTGCCCTTGTCCTTGACAAACGTGTCGTGAAGATTTTGCTGGTTTGGCATCCAGACCTCGGGATGCACATGCATGGCACCTGAGTCCATGGCCTCGAAAATAATCGGGTTGGTGCCATTTTGAAGTTCGACATCCAGTCCGAGATTTTCCTCTATCGCCACTTTCAATATGTGTGCCGTCGCATTGACGGATGGCCAGTTTGGAACGCCAATTGTAATGTCCGCGGCCATTGAGTGGCCGGCCATTAGCGTGGTTGCTCCCGCGATTAGTGTGGTGAGTTTTTTCATCATTTCCTCATTTTTGGTTTTACATGGCTATTGAATTCAGGATTTTCGCATGATGGTTTTTGTCTAATTGCCGGCATGGGATACTCCCGTGTTCCAACAGCGACGCATTTTTCCGGCGTGCGATTTCTCCAACTCGATTGGAGCAGTGCGGTCGATTACATTCCAAGTGGTAAATGCCACATTCTGAATTCGCATTCGAACACTCCAACGATCCATGTAGCCACTATTTCATATAGTGGAGACAATATAAAGCCTTTTTTATCAGATACACGCCATAAAGTCAGATTTAAGATTAATCGGAAAATGGCGTTTCATGCTTCCCCTCTGTCTTTTCAGTCGCAAATGGATGGATGGGACGGTTTCAACTGAAGCGAGAGTCGCCAACCGAATTCAATTTCCATTGCGGCCGGATTTTCAAATGCCGCGCTTGGGTCTCGGCACTGGTCAATCTTCCTCTGTCCGATCTTGAAGGGGACTGGACCAGCTTCGAGATGTGGGCAGGGGGCGCCCCGCTGCCGCTCCGGAAGGAAACCGTGGCGGCATTGAGAGAATGGCTTGAGCGGTGGTTCAAGGGAAACGACCCGTGTCCTTTCTCAATGCCTCAGGTGCGGGGATGACGCGGCGAGGCTTCGCCGGGCGTCTGGAAAGGCCTCTGCATAAAGATTGGACTCCCTTGGTTTGTGGAATTTGGCATGGTTTTGAGAGATTTTCGGGGGGGGGGTAGATGGACCTGTTTTTGCGAGAGGCGACGGAGCGGATTGGGGCGGATGATGCTTGTCCAAGATTGATGCGCTGATGGATTGGCCGTCGTTTTTGCCCATACTCAGACGCGGTCTGAGGCGATCCGGGATCGGCCCACAAGGGTATGATCCTCTTGTTTTGTTCAAGTGCCCGCTGATTGGTCAATGGCACGGTCTGAATGACCCCAAGCTGGAACGCGCGCTGAAGGTTCGTCTGGACTTCATGATCTTCTGCGCGTTCGATCTGCATGCTCGCGTACCTGATGAGACGACCTATTGCCGCTTCCGCAACGCTTTGGCGAAGGGCGGTGTTTACGACGATCTTCTGGCCGAAGTCTGCCATCAGACCGAAGATCATGGGCTGAAGCTGAAAGAGGCTGAGGCGGCGATTATCGATGCGACTTTGGTGGAAAGAGCGGCGCGGCCTCGCACCCATATCGACGCGCCCGAAGATCGGGCCCTGTTGGCCTCTCCCGCAGACATGGAAAATCCCCCATATCGACGCGCCCGAAGATCGGGCCGAGGGCGAGGTGCCGGATGATCCTCAGATGCATTTCAGCGCCGACCCGGACGCACGTTGGGTGAAAAAAGGCTCAAAAAGCACACTTGGCCACAAAGCCTTCGCCCGCGCTGAGGAGGAAGGATTTGTCGATCGTATTCACACCAAACCCGCCAACTGCGCCGAAAGCCCGGAGTTTGAGCATATGATTGTGGGCGCAAAGGCTCGGCGGGTACTGGCGGATAAGGCGTATGCATCCAGGGCCAACCGAGCCACCTTGCGCGGCAAACACCGCGACGGGATCATGAGGAAGGCCGCGCGCCCCCGCCTATTTCGATCATCTGTTCGTGGATCGCTTCAACATCTTCACGCGCCAGCCAGTTTGGCTCACTCATCTGTTGGCAAGCTCAACGATAGTGTTGCGGTGATATTCCGCGCGTTCACGAATGAGGCGCTTTCGTTCCTCGGAAACGCCGTCTGGTGTTCCTGTCAGGCGTTGATATTCATCCGCTGATAGCAAGACTAGACGATCACGCTGATGACTTGTGATGATGACTGGTTCTTGCATTGCAGCGTCGCTGAATGCGCCAATGTTGTTTTTAAATTCTGTAGCTGTGACACGTGTCATGGTCGTCTCCTTTCGTTGCATCCATTATATGGCCAAAATGTCCATTTTGTCCATAAGAAGATATTACTACCTGTTGGGATATGGGAGGGTTTTGGTAAGTGCCTTTCCCTTCGGAGCCTGTTCGCTGATCCCGAAAAGAGCCGTGGCAAGTTGTCCGTCAAGGGTGCGTAGCACAGGCAAAGCCTGCTTGCCCTTGATGGATGTTTTGTCATGAAGCAGGGATCAACTCAGCGAAACAGGTGCAAGGGTTTAACAGAAAATCACTCGCGAAAAGCCAGACCATTGAAATACCTGGTTTATTTGCCAGGCTTTCTGTCTCCAACCCATGCGAATTCAAGTTAGGTTCTGATATGGCTGCAGAAACACGTTGAACATGAATATGTGGCGACCGTCGAGAAGAATGTTATAGAAATGTTTCAGAAAACCCATTTCATCATCGTCTCATTCACCTTGCCCATTTATTTTTCATGGGCCCATTATAACCACTGGTGCTCCACCAACGTTGAAATGATCGCTTGTTTGTTTGATCGTCCTTGTTGCATCTTTGCCTCGGAAATCTATACCATGCAATCAAACAAACGCAATGAAACCCGTTGATTTCCTCTTTTCTGCATCATGCCGTTTCCGCGCCAGCCGCAATCAAAGCTGAAGCTTCGGGGTCACATGAGCAGTGCAATGACCAAATCATCAGTCGGAGTGAAGAATTTGGAAATTAAACGCTATAGGATGCTGATTGACGGAAAATGGACCGACGCGATGGGCGGAGGAAGATTCCACACGTTTAATCCCGCCACGGGAGAGCAATGGGCCAGTGTGCCGGAAGCTATGGAATCCGATATTGATCTGGCCGTGCATGCCGCTCATAAGGCGTGCTGGGAGGGACCATGGTCTGAATTCACCCCCACTCAACGTGGACGCTGTCTGCGGAAGCTTGCGGAACTATTGGCGGAAAATTCGGAAAAACTGGGTGAAACGGAAACTCGCGATACTGGCAAGCTCTATGCCGAAACCCGATGGCAGGCAAAATACATAAGCGAATTTCTGCATTTTTACGCCGGAGCGGCCGACAAGATCAGCGGTGAGACTTTGCCAATCGACAAACCGGACATGTTTGCATACACCGAGCGAGAACCCCTCGGGGTTGTTGCCGCTGTCGTTCCGTGGAATTCCCAGCTGTTTCTTGCCGCGGTGAAAATTGGACCCGCGCTTGCCGCGGGGAATTCAATTGTTCTCAAGACATCCGAGCATGCGCCCGCGGTTCTTCTCGAGTTTGGCGGACTTGTTTCGCGAGCGGGAATTCCAGATGGCGTTGTCAATATTGTGACCGGACACGGCGATCCATGCGGCAGGGTGTTGACATCTCATCCCCTGGTTTCAAGAGTCAGTTTTACCGGGGGAGCTTCGGCGGCAAGGAGAGTCATTGCCAACACGACTGTGAACTTTGCAAGTTTAAGTCTTGAACTTGGTGGAAAATCTCCATTCATTGTTTTTCCTGACGCTGACATTGAGAGTGCGGTTAACGGATCGGCCACGGGAATATTCTCCGCATCTGGACAAAGTTGCGTAGCCGGAAGCCGTCTGCTGGTTCACGAAGATATTGCCGATGAATTTCTTGATCGCATTTCCTCCGTGGCCAGTGAAATGGCGATTGGGGATCCGATGGACGAGGGAACGCAGATGGGCCCGCTGTGCACACTGGGCCAGATTGAAAACATTGAAAGTCAGGTGGCGCTTGCGCTTCGTCAGGGCGCCAAACTGATCTGCGGCGGCAGAAAAAGCTCTTGTGGCGATCTGTATTACGAACCGACAATTCTGGATTGCCCCAGTGATGACATCGCCATAGCGCAAACCGAACTGTTTGGTCCGGTATTGTGCGTTCATCGCTTTAAAACCGAAAGCGAAGCCGTTTCCCTTGCAAATGGTACGGAATACGGGCTTGCGGCCGGGATATTTACCAGGGACAATGCAAGAGCCTTGAGAATGTCGAGAAGAGTCCGTGCCGGGATCGTATGGGTAAACACATATCGCGTCATAAGTCCAATTGCGGAGTTTGGAGGCGTCAAGGCTTCCGGATATGGACGTGAAAGCGGGTTCCAGGCGGTGTATGACTACACGCGTTCCAAAACCATCTGGATGAACATGTCGGACGCACCAATATCAAATCCATTTATGATGAGATAGAAAATGAAATTTCACATTGCGGTTAATCTGGAGCGCATGAGTCCGGAAACCTCGATCACCTCCGTTAGAGACCATACCCTTGAAATGATAAAAATGGCGGACTCCGCGGGATTTGACGTTGCATGGGCTGCAGAGCACCATGCGCTTGAGATGACAATAGCTCCAAACCCGTTCCAGATTCTTGGATGGTGGGCCGAAAACACCAAAAAAATACGTCTTGGAACGGGAGTGGTCAACGCGGCCTATTGGCATCCGATAAATCTTGCCGGCGAGGCTGCATTTCTCGATCTTGTAAGTGACGGGCGTCTTGAATTCGGAATAGGGTCGGGCGCGTATCAGCGCGAGTTTGATCGCATCAAACCCGGACTGGACCAGAAGGACAGCTGGCGATACATGCAGGAAATGCTGCCGGCGGTGAAGAAACTCTGGCGAGGAGACTACGCCCATGAAGGGGAATTCTGGAACTTTCCAACCGCCACATCCTGCCCAAAGCCGCTGCAGGAAAACGTTCCGATCTGGCTTGCCGCCCGTGCTCCGATTACCTTCGACTATGCCGTTAGGCATGACTGCAACATTCTAAGCTGGCCATTGACCATGCCGCTTAGCGAGATTGAGACATATCGCAAGCGTTTGGATGACGCCATTGAGAGAAACAGCGGAAAATATACAGGCAAATGGTCGGTAATGCGTCATGCCGCCATATACAAAACCGAGGAGGATCGGGACGGGGCAATAAACGCGGTGCGACGCGTGCTCGGCCGGTTTGGGAACCTAATGATGAAGAAAGGCCATGTAACCAACGGATTTTCAGAGGAAATTCCCATTGAGGAACTTGAAGGCAATGTTAGGGTCGACCCTCAAATGCTTGAAGAGAATCTGATGTTTGGCAGTCCGAAGCAAGTTATCGCCAAACTCAAGGTATATGAAAAGCTTGGAGTGGACGCGTTTTTATACTATGCGTCGATGGGGATGGACATGTCGCAGCAGAAGAGAAGCCTTCAAATGTTCATCGAAGAGGTTGTCCCCGCATTTTCGGAAGCGGAATCGTAGTGCCCGTATCTTCTGATGGAGCCTTTTACAACATTGCCGGGCCCGAAAACGCGACGGTTGTTGCGCTTATCCACGGATTGGGTTTGACGAGCGAAATCACCTGGAAATCCATTATGCCCTGTCTCGCATCGGATTTCCGCGTTCTTTGCTATGATTTGCCGGGACACGGCCTAAGCGCCATGCCGCGCGGCAGGGTTGACCTGACGATGCTTGGTAATCACCTGATCGCCCTTTTTGACGAGATCGGGGTGACGAAGGCCTCGCTTGTGGGTTTTTCTCTTGGTGGCATGATCAATCGGAGAGTGACGATTGACCATCCGGGCAGAGTGAGCGCTCTCGCAATACTGAATTCGCCGCACGAACGAGGCGCGCAGCAGCAGAAGCTTGTGGAGAAGAGGGTGCTGGAAACCGCGAAGGGCGGGCCGCAAGCCACAATTGACGGCACTCTGGAGCGTTGGTTCACTCCATCATTTAGATATGATCATCCCGAGGTTGTTGAAAGCGTGCGCAATGTCGTGCTTTCAAACAATCACGAAAATTACGCCGCCCACAGAAGAGTTCTGGCGGAGGGTGTGCCGGAATTAATTCGGCCATGCCCTCCAATAGCAAAGCCGGCAATTGTGATTACCTGCGAGCATGACAGTGGCTCAACTCCGGCCATGAGCAATTGCATTTCCATGGAAATCGCCGATGCGGAGACGATTGTCGTTCCGCATTTGAGACACCTCGGTCTGATTGAGAACCCGGAACTGTTTGGGCCCCCGATCAGGAAATTTCTTAATCGGATTCATGCCAGGATCATTTGAATTGGAGCGGAAAATGAAGCGATTGACTGGCGGGCAGGCTGCGGTTGAAGCGTTGAGGGCCGAAGAGATTGGTCATGTGTTTGGTCTTGTCGGTTCGGCAACCATGGAGCTTTTTGACGCGCTGCATGATGCCGATGATATCAGATTCTTTGGAGTTCGTGACGAGCGAACGGGAGCCCATATGGCCGATGGCTTTTCCCGCATGTCCGGAAAGCCGGGCATTGTTCTTGCCGGCCAAAACGGACCGGGCGCAACAAATCTTGTAACCGGTCTTGCTCAGGCAAAGGCGGCATACTCGCCGGTGATCAGCGTTGCCGGCGCGTTGTCAAGCTCACACCGATATCGTGACGCTTTTCAGGAACTGGATCAGGACGATCTTATGAGAGCCGTCACCAAGAAAAGCTGGACAGTTCCCTCCTGCGACCGGATTCCCGAAATGTTTCGAGAAGCCTTCAGGCATGCAATGGCTCCCAGACGCGGCCCCGTGCAACTCAATCTTCCAAGAGACGTTCTCTCCGCGCAGTCGGAATTCCCGGAATTTTCAAAGCCGTTTGAATGCAGACCGACAAGCATAGCCGCGGGTTCTCAAGAAGTGATATCCAGTGCCGCATCCTTGCTGGCAACTGCAAGTCGTCCGCTAATTATTGCCGGAGGCGGAATTAAAAATTCCGGAAATTCGGAAAAATGCGTGGCGCTGGCTGAAAGTCTCAATTGCCCGGTTGCCACATCGCCCGGTCATGGCGATGCAATGCCTTTCGGGCATCCTCTGAATGCGGGGCAAATGGGACCGAGGGGCAATCCGGTTGCAACAAGGCTTGCAAAGGAAGCGGATGTGATACTTGCATTGGGCACTCGCCTTGGTTTCAATTCAACTTTTTACAGTCATGAATACATCAGCCCCGATGCCGAAATAATTCATGTTGAATTGGAGCCTGCGGCAATTGGCCGCCATTTTCCCGCAAGAATGGGAATCATGGCTGACGCGTCCTCGGTGGCGGATCAAATTCGCCGGGAGATTGAGCGCACTAAAGACCGTCAGATGGCAGATGAATGGACCAGTGCCTTTCGAAGGGAGCGCGCGGAATGGTTGAAGCGGCGTGATGGCGCGGCAATGCTCGATGCGATACCCATTCATCCTTCCGGCCTTTTCAAAAAATTGCGGGACATCTTGCCGAAAAACGCGGCAGTTACGCTCGATGCCGGAACGCTCTGCCTTCAGGCAACGGATGCACTTGAATACAACATGCCAAGGAGCTTGTTTACACCGCTGGATTTTGGGCTGGTGGGATTTTCATTTGCATGCGGGCTTGGGGTCAAGGTGGCGGCGCCGGACAGGCCGGTAGTCAGTCTTATGGGAGATGGCGGGTTCGGCATGACCGTATCGGAACTGTCAACGGCGGTGGACTGCGGCATCAACACTGTAACTCTGGTGTTGAACAACGGGTGCTGGGGAGCTGAAAAGGCGTATCAGCGCGAGTTTTTTTCGGAGCGGTACATCGGCGCCGACATATCTTCTCCACCGTTTGACAAGCTCGCTGAACTTTACGGAGCAAAGGGGTACAAGGCGGTTAACATTGGCGATATGGCGTCGGCATTGGAGGATGCTTTGGAGTGCGACATGCCGGTGGTAATCGACGTGCAAATGGATCCTGATGCGCTATATTCATTCAGAAGGGACAGTTTCAGCCATCGCAATTAAATGCATGCACGGGAACAATATTGAGCGTCGTGTTTTGCAGATGGTTCGCAACTGCCTTAAATATGACGCCAGGAGCTGGCAATCAAAGGAGGTGGTTTCCGATGTGCGGTATTGTCGGTTTGTTTTTAAAGGACAAGTCCCTTGAGTCTGATCTGGGCGAAATGCTGGCCGGGATGCTAATTACCATGACCGACCGCGGTCCGGACAGCGCGGGGATAGCCGTTTACGGCAATAGTGATGAAAACATGGCAAAAATCACCGTTCAGGCAACTGATGCCGGGATGCTTGGCGATATTGATTTGGAATTGTCGAAAATTATTGGAGTCAATGCATCAACGCGAATTTTCGGCACTCACGCAGTTGTTGAAGTGCCGGGAAATCTGATAAATGACGCCAAGGCCGCATTGAAGGAAATTTGCGGCGATCTTCGCGTGATGAGCACCGGCGAATCAATTGAAATATACAAGGAGGTTGGACTGCCAGCGGATGTTTCGAAAATGTTTGAAATACCCGGCAGGGCCGGTACGCATGGCATCGGCCACACGCGAATGGCGACGGAATCCGCTGTAACCACACTTGGTGCGCATCCGTTTTCAACAGGAATGGATCAATGCCTTGTTCACAATGGGTCATTGTCAAACCACAACTCTCTGCGAAGAAAACTTCGACGTGAAGGAATTGAGGTGCAGACTGACAATGACACCGAGGTCGCAGCGGCATACCTTACCTGGCAAATGCAAAACGGCATGAGTCTTGGCGCCGCGCTTGAAGCCGGAGTGGCCGATCTTGACGGGTTTTACACTTTTGTTGTCGGAACAAGGCATGGATTTGGCGTCTTGCGCGACCCGATAGCCTGCAAGCCCGCGGTGCTTGCCGAGACCGAACTATATGTGGCATTCGGTTCAGAATACCGGGCGCTTGTTGAATTGCCCGGCATCGCCGGAGCAAAAGTATGGGAACCTGATCCTGCCACGGTTTATTTTTGGGAGCATTGACCGCGATGGGGATTTATTGGATTTTGCTTGAATTTGGCAATGAAGAGCAAAATCTTAAACGACTTTAATTTTATGTTATAACATCCAGTAATAAAATTAAATAATGAAAGAAAAATTTGAACAGTCAAAGAGGACTAAATGCGGAAGATTGATTTGGAGGCAATGGGGCTGCGCGCTGTAAATGAGCTGTTGCAATCTCAGAGGGAATACACGAACGAGACTGCCTGGGAAATATTAAATCCCCGTGGGAGTCACGCTATCGCGGCAGGTATTGATGCGCCAATAGAAGTTACAGTGAATGGCTCTACAGGATATTACTGCGCAGGCATGAACAAGCGGGCGACTATAAAGGTCAATGGCAGAGTTGGACCCGGCGTTGCTGAAAACATGATGTCGGGAACCGTGTATATAGAAGGGGATGCAAGCCAGTATGCCGGCGCAACAGGGCATGGCGGTTTGCTGGCCATTAAAGGCAATGCCGGCAGCAGGTGCGGAATATCCATGAAAGGCATCGACATTGTCGTTGGCGGCAATGTGGGTCACATGTCGGCGTTTATGGGTCAGGCCGGGACGTTGGTGGTGTGTGGAGATGCGGGTGACGCATTGGGCGATTCGCTTTATGAGGCAAGGCTTTTTGTGCGTGGCAGTGTAAAGAGTCTTGGCGCTGATTGCATTGAAAAGGAAATGGAGCGTGAACACTTGCTGTTGCTCGAAGATCTTCTTGAGCGGGCCAATATGCATGTGTCGCCGGATGAGTTCAGAAGATATGGCTCGGAGCGCAAACTCTATAATTTTGACCTGGACAACGCCTATTGAGGGTAAATCAAATGAATAAGACCGACTCGCAGGCACCGCGCACAATTCCAATTTTTTCCTCCACCTTCACGCCGGAGGTAAATTCGGAAATTCGCAGAGCGGCTGCCACTGGAATTTACGACATCCGCGGTGGCGGTGCCAAGAGGCGCGTTCCCAATTTCGACGATCTTGTGTTTCTGGGGGCAAGCATGAGTCGATATCCTCTTGAGGGTTACCGGGAGCGGTGCGACACCAACGTTGTTCTTGGAACGAGGTTCGCAAAAAGACCGGTTGAACTTGATATTCCGATTACAATTGCGGGGATGAGTTTCGGTGCGCTGAGCGCACAGGCAAAAGAGGCCCTCGGTAGAGGGGCATCCGCTGCCGGGACATCGACCACAACAGGTGATGGTGGCATGACTCCAGAGGAGAGAGGACAGTCGAGAATTCTTGTATATCAGTATCTGCCAAGCCGTTATGGAATGAATCCCGATGACCTGAGAAAAGCCGACGCAATTGAGGTTGTGGTGGGTCAGGGCGCCAAGCCCGGCGGCGGAGGCATGCTGCTGGGGCAGAAAATATCCGACAGAGTTGCCGAGATGCGAACATTGCCAAAAGGCATAGATCAGAGGTCCGCCTGCAGACATCCGGATTGGACGGGCCCCGATGATCTTGAGATCAAGATACTTGAAATCCGTGAAATCACCGGATGGGAAAAGCCAATATATGTCAAGGTCGGTGCCGCGCGGCCGTATTACGATGTTTCTCTTGCCGTGAAAGCGGGTGCCGATGTTGTCGTGATAGATGGCATGCAGGGTGGTACTGCGGCCACACAGGACGTTTTTATCGAACATGTGGGCATTCCCACGCTTGCATGCGTTCGCGAGGCGGTAAGGGCCTTGCAAGATCTCGGACTTCAAAGAGAGGTTCAGCTGATTGTTTCAGGGGGAATTCGCTCGGGTGCGGATGTTGCCAAGGCATTGGCGCTTGGCGCCGATGCCGTAAGCATCGGAACGGCCGCAATGATTGCAATTGGCGACAATGATCCAAGGTGGGAGGATGAATACAAAAAGCTTGGCAGCACGGCAAATGCCTATGATGACTGGCATGAAGGCACGGATCCGGCCGGCATATCGACTCAAGATCCCGCGCTTTCCAGCAGGCTTGATCCTGTTGATGCCGGTCGGAGATTGCGCAATTATCTCAAGGTCATGACATTGGAGGCTCAAACGCTGGCGCGCGCATGCGGAAAGAGTCATGTTCTGAATCTGGAGCCAGAAGACCTTATGGCGCTGACATTGGAGGCCGCGGCCATGGCGCAGGTTCCTCTTGCCGGAACGAACTGGTACCCGGGCATGCATCATAACGATTTCTAACGCCAGTTATCAGACTCAAAAGTTTGCGCATCAAACATTTTCACCGCATCGGCTCGCATGTGTCCGGTACAGTAATTCCCGCTAATTTTAGTTTTCCCTATTTTACAATGATTTGACCGGATTGCAAAAAACTTTTTTTGTAGACTTTTTATCTGGCTTTGAAGGAATTTTTATATCTGTGCGGTAAGAAAATCATTTAATATCAGTTTTTTCATAGAGGAAGGCATGGCTTGCCAAAAAGAAAAGC
>JAPOTF010000103.1 GCA_026709325.1 Roseovarius sp. | reverse complement strand
GGGTAAAAGGTAACCGCGCAGGCGCGAAGGGTTCAGTTCCCTGCGCGAGACCGGACGACGGGAAAAGGGATTCGAGAACAAACCGTCATGCTGGTCGGATATGCCCGCGGGGCGCGGTTGACGGGATCTGAGCGTCCGTGCAAGCTCGGTGACGGTTCGAGGAATACGCACTAATGGGAATGATCCCATTACCTAGTTTATGGGAACCCTAGTGTCATTTGTCACAAATCAATTCAGTGAATTGTCACAAAAGACTTCAGTGCGGGTTGTGTGCCCCGCTCACGGCGGCGGGCTCTTTCCCGCCTTGAGGGCGCGATAGACCGACATCCGCGAGATCCTGAGCGTGCGGGCGATCTGCGCCTTGGGCAAGCCTGCTAGATACCTTGCATTTCCTCCGTGCTCGGTTGCCGCGGCGCCCAGTGCTTCGCAGTGCGCATATCGATCCAGTCGCAATGAAGTTCAAGGCGAATTTCATCATCTCCTTTGGGGACCATGAAACGCTCCAACGGCCTGGGTATCGGAAAATACAGACCTCCGTATATTTCTTGCAACAGGCGATCCAACTGAATCGCGCCCTCTGCCCTAATAGTTCCCACGACATCAGCCGCCACCACTTCATCAAGACGAATTTCATACTGAAAGGAGGCACTCGCAGCGTCTGAAACGACATAGAGAATCTTGTTTCCAGCCCACACCACCCCACGGCTCTCACACTCCGGCAACAAATCGCCATACGCGCTGAAGGCTGCGTCGGGCAAACGAATATAGTAGCCCGCAAGACTCGTAGTTCGTTGATCGTCAACGATCTGCAGTATTCGCGGATTCGGCTTGTCCGCCTGTGGCTCTGTTGCGGTCTGGCCTCCGCCACCACCGACGATATTCATAACCCGCACATCCGACTGTGTAACGACCTGGCGGTGCCCTCCCTTACGCACCACCCCAATATCGTTTTTCAGAAGCACCCAAAGTTCTGATCGCCGCTTGGCAAGCAACTCGAGATTGAGGGCGCCGTCGCCGAAAAATCGTGGACTCCACTTCTTTAGAGACGGTCCCAGGTACTCGCGGCAAAATGTACCGATCAACGAGTACAGTATTTGCGTGAACCCCAGCTCCTTCAGCTTTGCAACTTCCTGATGCCGGACATCAACAAAAATATCGATGGCTATTTTGCCGCCGCTTTCCTTGAGGAATACTGGAATGTCTTCGGTCAACTTTCCGGCAATAAGCCGAAAATCCGTGATTTCGTAGGATTTGGAAATATCCAGTTCCAGTTCGCTGAGAAACACTTTTTCAAATCGGCTCAAGTTGTCGTAGTGCTCGACACAGTCAACTACGCCGTCAAACGGCTTAGCATTGCAAAACTGTTCCAGGTACCGGCGCTCCGCGTTCTGCCGGTGACGATCCGAAGACAGCAGTACCACCAGATGGCCGCGCGCCTGCATCACCTGATTCAGAGCCTGATTTTGCGCTACGCCGAAATAAACCCCGACGCCGCCGTCCCTCGCCCTTAATCGAATGTCTCCCAGTAAGTTCTCCGATCCGTCTGCTAGGCGTACATTCACGTTTCCGATGCGCTCAACCAGACCGTGCCTCAGTATGTAACGGAATATCCTTGTGTGTTGCGCGACCCGCTCTGGAGTTTCCAGCACGGCTTCAATCGCGGCCTCTTCCAATGTGTGTACGATCCGACCCAGTAGGCCGGTCGTTTCCGAATCGAGGGAATCCCGTCCGGCTGTCGGTACAAAACTGTCGCAATCAAGACGTCCTGAAACACCAATTGTACTGCCTACCTGTGTGGCACATAGCTTGAATCCACGTTTGAAGACATCGATCAGGCCATTCTCGAATCGCAAGTGCCCGGTCAGACCTGTTGGCTCGCCACCGATCCTGAGTCCTTCGATCACAGCTACGAGCCCATGTCCGCGATCTTCGAACATTCGTCCCGAGATGGCTAGGTCATCGTTCCGCCAGTCTTGTGTTCCGTCTCGGACTTGGGAAAAGTTATCGCGGTCCTCAATTTCGGAGAGCCGACCTTGGGACACTTTCTGCCCGTTGAAATATATTGCCGTTGGCACAAATCGCACAAAGTCCCTAAGGTAATCACGGAGCTGCCCCACGTCAGGCGGTTCACGCAAATATCCGGTTACGACCGTTCCGCGGGGTGCCGCCGCATCGGATGTTTCCATGGTCACTGATGGAATCGTTGTGCCCGCCGCGCGGATGTCTTGCTCCGACAGGCGCGTCAATGTGCCTTCTGAGGAGACCTCGTCCTGAGATATGACCTCCAACACTTCGCACACCCCAAAATTGGCGAAGCCTCCAATCCCAAAGGTGCCGACACACCCGGCTGCAAGGGCTTCCGCAGTTCGTTTCCCGCTAGCACCGATCGTCCAGAAATAGTTCCGAACATCCGCGGACGACATGCCCACTCCATTATCTCGCACGATGACCTTCCGGCCCTCGACCGTGATTTCGATCCTATAACGCGGGTCGTCCGCTCCGGCGGCGTCGCGATGCGTCTGAATGCGCACAGCATCCACCGCATTCTGCACGTTTTCGCGCACGAAAGCGAAGGGAGTCTCGTATATCTGCTTCGAAATGATCCGCAGAACACTCTCGAAGTCAATCCCGGCCGGGAATAATGTTTGCTCGTAACTCACCGTTTTCTCTTTCCGCCATTGCAGCCTCTAACCGCCCCCTGAAACCTTTATCCCCTGTCGCTTCGACGATGTGTTGCCCGATCTCCGAAAAATACTGCCGCTTGCTCGGAAACCTCTTCAATCCCTCAAGGACAACTTCCTTGGCCTGTTTGCTGTCTCCGGCATCGACCAGCAGAATCGAGAGATTACCTACGTCGCTGAACTCCGCCAACTCGGTGTCGGTGACAGCCCGGTACAGCTCGGCCGCTTTCGTCTTTTCGGCGCGCTCTTCTGAGTTTGCCAAGCTCAGAGCCATCATTCTCATTGCAAAGGTGCGCATGGTCGGCTCATGCGATTCCATATGCCGGCTTGCCTGCTCATGCAGTCGAAACCAGTCTCGCTCGTCCGCCAACTCTCCGAGCAGGGCCTTTGTATGCGAAAACGCCCTTGCCGGTCTCGCAGCCGCCAGGATACGCGCGTCGCGCTCGTGTTCATCCAGCCGCCCACGCAGCACCGCATCATCATCGCAAAGTCGACGCAATTCTGCATCGTATGCGGCCACCATGTGGCCATAACGCACAAATATCTCCGTGATCGTCACAGTTTTATTGAGGACACGCAGCACATTTCGGAATCTAAGGAACGCCTCCGTCCTCTCCTTCAGTTCGCTGGCAGGAAGGCCTTGCAATACGGCAAATGATGCAAACGAATGACCGCTTTCGAGCGGGATGACGAAATCCGCCTTGCGGTCAAGAACCAGAACCGACAGGTAGTATGAATGACCAGCAATTGCAGCATCATATTCCCTCATTGCATACGCCAGTTCGCCTACATCGCAAATCTCTGTGGACGTGACTTCAATCGGGAAGTCATCCGACGATTTTCTCGAAAACAGCACTGATGACGGATTATACTGAAATGTGTCGATCCTGCGTGTCGCGCGCACAAGGTCCAATGTCACGATTGAGTAGCCGTTATGCGACTGCCGGGTTTCGAAGGAGGCGCCCGCAGCAATTGTCAGACAACCCCTTTCCTGCGCCCCCGCCATTCGAGCTTCCGGCTCATGCAAATGCCCGCAATGTAGGAAATGGCAGGCTTCCTCGACCCGGTTCATTGCCGTTCGCCGGTCAAAATCTTGCAGCAGGTGCAACGGGTGATGGATCATCGCAATCACAATGTGAGCGGGTTCATTGCGTTGCCGCGCGAGCCTGCAGGCGTCAATCACCTGCCTTTCGCCGACAAGCAGCTTCCCGTGGTCGTTAACCCCACCGCAGGCAAGCCACGCTGAATCCAGCCCGATGATCGCGAACCGGACATCTTCTACCGTGAGCCAAGACACATAACCCAGGCCGTCAGCCGTTCTCGTGCGCTCCTGTTCCGAGAAATATTGTCTCTGGAAGTCCCTGTAATTCGCCTGGCGCTCAAGCAGCGTCTCTAGATCTTCGCCCCCTTCCAGGATCGCATCCACCCGACTTGGATCCCGCAGAGTGGCACGGGCACCGCAGAAGCAAAGCCGCTGCCGGTCACGATCAATGTCATGATTACCGGGAATGCAAAACACGCGTTCCTTCGGGACGCTCGCCGCAACACACAGCGCATTGAGGAAGTCCGCGGCCAACGCGTATTCCTCAGACTTTCCCGAATAAGCCACGTCACCTGTCAGCAAAATAAAATCTGCTGCGGTTCCCTGCGCACGCTGGTCCTCGATCTGCCTGCACATCGCCGTCAGCACAACGTCCTGGGACCATGCCGTGCGGGAGCTTAGGTGAATGTCGGAGACATGAAGCCAACTGATCGGACGCACGTCAACTCAACCCTTCCGAAAACATCACCCACGCCCTCGGAAGCGGTTCCTCTTTCGCCAGAACCCTCCTGGTCATCTCCCGGAAATACTCCATGATCGGGATCGCCTCCGGCGACCGACAGTCTAGCACGGCCTTCGCCATACTGGCACCCGGGAGGCAGCATACGCAACCTCAATCCCTGCGTTCGCCCACCTTTCAGCAACCTCATCCGGCTCCGGCCCCTCCCACTGGCCAGCCTTCATCGCCGCCCCGTCGGGCATGCCGGGAAAGTCCATGTCGCCGGCCTTCGGGTTGACGGTGCGGGGGCGGTCGACGATCCGGCGCATCGGCCCGCGCATCCGGTCCCGGTCGATATGCACCACCCCCGTCCGGGGATAAGGAGATCGAAGCCCTGTTCATGAAACAGGCCGGCGCGGTCAGGGACTCCGCCGCCAGGATCATGGCTGGGCTGTCGCGCTGCGTGCAGCGCGACAGCCCGGGACGCAGCTACCCGAGGGAATCGAAACGGCCCGGGAGCAAGTGGATCCGGCGCGCCTCCGCCTGACACGCCCAAGCGCTCCCGATACAGGCCCCGGCTTCTGGCTCACGCCCGAAGCGCGGCGGCTTTCTTATCCGAATGCCATTGGGCGGCCGAGCGGGTCGGAGAGGCGATGGCGAAGCTCATGGCGGGCGATGGCACTCGAGTCGAAAACAGTTGAGCGCCGGAGATATCGCTGCTTACGTTCTGCTGTGCCGGTTTGGTGGTCACCCGGCTTCATATCCGTCCACCGCTTGCTTATGCGGTCGTTGAATGGCATTCAGGCCACCATTACGGCCTTCACTGTCTGGTGAAAGTCAGCCGAACAGTGACGCGTTTAGGAAATAACGCTGAATTCTTAAAGTAAGCTCTTGCCGCAAAGACAGAGGGATGCACATGGCAATGAAAATCGATCTCGACGCCCTGATCCGAGGATGCGCCGACACCGCGACGGACAGCGGCATCAGGCTCAATGCGGAACTCGAGCCGTTGACCGGGCCAGGCGGCCGCGTCAAGCCAGCGGTCTATGCCGGATCCCAGTTTCAGGAAGACCGACGATGGGCAAGCGTGGCGGATACGGAACCCACACATGTTATCGTGATCGACAATGTGCCTTCTCAGGCCAATCGTCTGGAAGACGCGCTGCGCAAGGAACGCGAATCTATCGGCGTGCCTGAGCTTGTCCTTGATCTAGCCGACCTGTCGTGCCTGCCGTCGCATCTTCCGCGAAAGATATCGAGCCTACAGTTTCCGCATCGGAATGCCGACGCATATCTGCGCGATGCAATGCTGGACGAAACGGACTTCCTTCAAACCGACATGGGCAAAGACATCTTCGGAGCGACAGCACAGTCATGCGGGCCTCTCATGGCATGGTTCCCCCAGTCGCTGCTCTTCGGGTTCTGGCAGTCCCATCTTGGAAGGAAGCGGACCAACGCCAAGCATGCCCGTTCCTGGGTGTCGGAAATCGTCGGCTGGAAACCAGCGACAGCGGAAACCCGAACGCATGGAATCAAGGGCGATCCACTGAATCTCAACATAGATACAAAGCTCCAGATCGATCCTGACGACCAGACGAAATGGGACGTCACGAACGAGTCGAGGACAAGGGGCGGTTCCGAGGCAGCGAGAGGTACGAGGCTGTCCGAAATCGGACATGGCCAGGCGCTATTTCGCGAGGCGGAAGAGTCGCCGTCAGCCGTGTCGTTCGCGCGCATAACCCAGCAGGCCACCATCTCTTTTGCACAGCTCCGTCGCGTAAGTCTCGGTGACGGCCGTCCTAACGCGGACGCGGCGGCGCGCACCCTGCTTGTCGCGCTAGGCCTGCATGCTCACAACCTTGCCTTCGGCCGCGGCTTTGCCCTGCGTTCGGGCGCCGAACTAGAGCCGCGCAGGTCAACGGGCAGATGGCTCGGCGGAGGCACGGACGAGGACTGCGAGACGGGCGATGAACAGGCAACCGCAGGCCTTCTGCGGGAAGCCAGGGCGCACGCGACGGCGGAGGGCGTTCCGCTGGATGGATGGGACAAACAGGTCATCCTGAAGCCAAAGCCCAATCTGAGTAAGGCGATTGCAGCAACCTGGCCGGATTTGGACGGCTGATGTTCACGATTTCACTGGAGTTCCTTCATGGCACGTTCCGGGGCGACCCGGACGGTACCGCGAACACCGATCGCCTCGCTCAAGGTGAATGGCCACCTGCACCGGCACGCCTTTTCGCGGCATTCGTCGCGTCAGATGGATCTGGAGAGAACTGCCGTATGACCGACGGCAACGAACTGTTCTGGCTCGAGAGCCTTCCTCCGCCTGTGATTCGTGCCATACCGGACATTCACCATCAACCGCTTAGTCCGCGTTACGTCGTCAGGCACGACGGGGTGGCGACGAAGTCCACCCACCAGGAATATGTCGGGCGCACCGGCACGCTTGTCCGGGAGGGCGTTCGCGTCGCGCTGCGCGACTCGCGGGTTCTCTACGAGTGGGACAATGAGCCACCGACGGCCGTGCTCGAGGGACTCCGACGCCGCGCAGCCCGCATCGGGTATCTGGGGACAGCTGACTCGCCCGTGCGCGTTGTGGTCGCCACCGGCGAAAAGCTTAATGGCCCATCGGATGCTTTCGTTCCGGATCCGGACGGGGAAACAAGGATTGCGGTTCCGAAGAGCGGAGATCTGCTTGTGCTCGACCGGGTGCATGCCGAATGGACGGAGCGCGGCGCATCGGCCAGCCGTTCGCAGTTTCCCGCGTTGCGTCACGATGCATGGTACCGGTCACCGACGGCCGCCGAGGAAATCGATCGGGGAAGTGCGGTAGCATGGCTGGCTCTTCGCCCAGCACAGTCAGGGCGGCGGGTATCCGCCTTGACTGCACTCTTCAAGGAGGCCGTTCTGAGCCGGCACCAGCGCATGCATGGCGAACCGTCGCCACTACTGCACGGCCACGGCTTCAAGCAGAAGGGCTATGAACTTGCACGATACCTAGCGCTGCCCGACGTGGGTGGCCGTTGGTCTCGCGGACGGCTGCACGGCCTCGCTCTCTGGCTGCCCGCCGGCACCGACGCAAGCACTCGAATAAAGGCCTGCGATGCCGTGATGGACCTGAGGCGCCTCTCTGGCCGGGGCGTGGACGTTTCGCTTGCGCCCGGAAGCAGCGAGGATGCCTGGGCCGCCAACCCTAGGCGTTGGTGCCGTCCGTCGAAGATCTGGGTTACGGCGATTCCCGCCATTCATGAGCGGCGCCGACCCCTCGATTCTGAAGAGATTGCGCGCTGGTGCCGCCATGCAGGCTTGCCGGCACCGGTGAAATTCCGCTCGTCACGCACACCTCTTCGACCCGGAGCGCTCGACCTGACTCCCATCGAGGTGAACCGCCCGGGCCAGCCGGGACTTCCCTACTCGCATGTCGAGCTGCATTTCAAGGAACCTGTTACGGGTCCGGTCGTGATCGGATCGGGCCGGCAGCGGGGCTTCGGCTTGTGCGAGCCGATAGCGGGATGTCAACAATGATCGGTCGGTCTTCCTTCCAGCAGGGATCCGACCTTCCACCGATACCAGCGTTTTCGGACTTCTACCGCGCTATCAACGGGAGGGAGCCCTTTCCTTGGCAGGCGCGTCTGGCCGAAAACATCGGAACAGACGCGCGCTGGCCAAGCGAAGTCGGCGTGCCAACCGGACTTGGCAAGACCGCCTGTCTAGACATAGCCCTGTGGTGGCTGGCATCTGAGGCGCATGTCGATCCCGCGATGCGCCGCGCGCCGACCCGCATCTGGTGGGTTGTCAACAGGCGCCTGCTCGTGGACGCGACAGCGGAACACGCCGAGCGTCTGGCACGAGCGCTAGGGGAGCCCCAATTCCTTGCTCACAAGGGCGCGCCCGGAATCATTGCGGATGTCGCGAACAGACTGCGCTCACTGTCCGCCGGGCACGCCGCGGCACCGCTTGAAGTGATCCGGCTGAGGGGCGGAGTAGCGTCCGAATCGCCGACCGATCCTTCCCGCCCGACAGTCGTCCTATGCACCTTGCCCATGTACGGCTCCAGGCTCCTGTTTCGCGGCTACGGATCGAGGCTGCGGCCTGTTGATGCGGCGATGGCGGGCACTGACAGCCTCGTCCTGCTTGACGAGGCCCATCTTGCGCCGCACCTCACGAGACTAATTCCCGCACTCGCGGAATGCGCACCTGCAGCCCGCGATGTGCTTCCCGCCGCGCGTTCCCGTCCCGTGCTTGTTTCGCTGACCGCGACAGGAAATCACAAGTCCGGATCCCGCTTGGATCTCGATGAGTCAGACCTTCGCGATCCGGTCGTCAGGCAAAGGCTCGACGCGGCGAAATCCCTGGAGCTGCGGAACCTCGCGGACACCAGCCTTGGACCCAAGCCGGGTCAGGTCGCGCGACTGCTTGCCGACGCTGCCCAGGAATTTGTCCGTGAAGCCGCCGGGCCGGCATCTTTTCTGGTTTTCGCCAACACTCCAGACACCGCGCGCGAAGCTTTCGACCGGCTGTGCAAGCTGGAGGCGAACTCCGGAACGGAAGTGCTTCTCCTGACCGGGCGGATGCGCGAACGCGAGGCGCAGATGATGCGCGACCGGCTGCTCGATCCCCTGCACGGGATGTCGGCGACGCGTAACGCCGGCCTTGCCCGTAAACGGCACCTGATGGTTGTCGCGACACAGACGCTCGAGGTCGGGGCGGACATTGATGCGGAGTATCTGGTCACCGAGCAGTGCGGCGTCCGGGCGCTCACGCAACGGCTCGGCCGGCTGAACAGGCTTGGCGAGCATCATCACGCCCGGGCGATTTACCTGCATTTTCCGTCCCAAGTCGGCGGAAAAAATACCGGCAAGGCCATCTGGCCGGTCTACGAAGAAGAGCCTCAGGCGGTCCTAAAGCATCTCGAGAAGGCCTGCTTTGGCGATGGCCGGGCCTCCCTCTCGCCGGGACGGATAACTGAAATACTGGGAGCGCCTTCGGACTATCCGGGACAGGCACCGGAAGTCATGCCCGAGATTCTGTGGGAATGGACAAAGACCACCGTTCCTCCAAAGGGCGAAGCCCCGGTCGAGCCGTACTACAACGGCTTGAAGGCACCGAGGTACAGCGTCTCCCTGATCTGGCGAGCGCACGTCCCGGACGAAGGAGCTAGGCTCTGGCCCAGAGCGACAGACCGGGAGGCGATCCCGGTTCCGATCCGTGAAGTTCGGGAGGCGCTGAGAGACGATGAAGGCATTTTCCGCCTGGCCAGCGATGGCGTGACCGTCGAGCGAGCCAGTAGCGCAAGTGCGCTTAGGCCGAATGATTGCGTAATGCTCCCATCCGATCGCGGGCTTATGGACGAGTTCGGCTGGAATCCCAAGGCATGCGACCCTGTCGTGGACATCTCCCTGATCGACAAGGGCTTGCCTCTCGATCCGGCTGCACTCGAACGGCTGTGCGGCGTCACCAACCTGAACAGCCGGATCGAAACGGCGACAGGGCGGATGCGTGACGAGGACGAACCTGATCAGGCGGATCGTGACGAGGCTGCCGCGGAAATTCTCGAAGCGGTCCGTGCCGCGCCTCGACCGCGCGGCTGGCACGCCGAGGAATGGCAGGAGTTCGTCGGATCCCTGACCGCGGAAGTAGTTTGTTCCCGCGATGAGGTCGCGCGATTGCGGACCGCTCGGCCGCTTGTCGAAACCAGGGTGGACGAGTTCGACGAGCACTCGATCACGACCGAGGTGCAAGATCTCGCCTCTCACGGCCGAGCGGTGGCCGAACGGGCGCTCAGCATCGCTGAATGCATCGGCATTGCCGACGACCTCCGTGCTACCATTGCGATGGCGGGCAGGTTTCATGACATCGGCAAGTCAGATCTTCGCTTCCAGCGATGGCTTGATCCCGAAGGGGCCGCGGTTTCGCCCGTCGCGAAGTCGAATGCATCCCGCCGGCACCTATGGGAGACTCTTCGCCGCGATTCCGGCTGGCCAAGAGGCGGACGGCATGAGGCGCTTTCAGCCCGGCTTTTGCGCGCCCGACTCGAGGCGGGACGCGATATGTCGGGTAGCGATGAACTCGGAGAACTGCTGATCCACCTGGTCATCAGCCACCATGGCAAAGGTCGGCCGCTTGTCGCACCGGTTCGTGATGAAACCGGACGAACGCTGATCAGCGAACTGGAGGGGATCACCGTTGAAGCTCCGGCCAGTCTCGAGGATGTCGACTGGGACCAGCCGGGCCGCTTTCGGCACCTTAGCCACCGTTTCGGGCCATGGGGACTGGCCCTTCTCGAAGCCATCGTCATTGGCGCGGACCACGCGGTGTCTGGCGGAGACCTCACCGAAACCGAGATGACATCATGCCGGAAGTGACCTGCCCCGGACTGCCGGCTGACTGGGTCAACGCATGGCTCGGAGCTGTAGGAATCACGGTTCTTGATTCCCGCCTCAAGCTGCATTGGTCTCGGGATGCGACACCGGTCGCGGTTATCTCTTTTCGTGATGGCGATCCCGTCGACGCCCTCGGCTCTGCCTGGCCGAGCGGGGCAATGCTGGACGATCTGCCGGTTGCGGAGCACTGGCGGAGCGGTCGTGCCGAACACGGGGTTCGGCTGCAGCGAAAGGTCCCTGTCGAGGCCTTGCGGATGCGCATGCGGGAGGCGCGCGGGCACCCGTATTCCTGGACATTGACATCGACAATGACGGATCTCTGCGTGGACAAGGCGGGCGAAGCCGAACACGCTCCCTTTGATCCTGCCGGACCCGGCTCGACCAAATGGTTGCACCACCGCCTGACGAGAGCACATACCCACGTTGACTCGCCGCTGGACTGGATAAGTTCATGCCTGGAAGGGTGTGGTCGGCGAGTGGAGGACAACGGGTTAGGATTCGACCAGACCCGTATAGGGTCGCAGTCCGACAAAGTAGGGAAGTGGACAGATCCGGTTGTTGAAGTCCTGGCTTTTTTTGGACTGGCGCTTCTGCCTGCGTACGGGGAAGGCGTGGACCGGAGAATGTCCCCGTCCGCCAGCCTGACGGTGCAGCAGAAAGGCTGGCTGAAACCAGCCGGTAGCGAGCGCCACTTTTTGTGGCCCGCCTGGGAACAACCGCTCGACCGGCACGGGATAGATGCGCTGCTAGATGCCTGGAATCCGGAAAAGCGGCAGACGTGGCACCGATACGGCATTCATGCTGCCTGGAAGAGCGTGCAGTTCAAGAAAACATCCGATGCCGATGCGACCCGCGCATACGGTGCGGAGCGATTGTGACCGCGGAACCCATCATTCCGATCTCAGCCATAGAACATTTTGCCTATTGCCCGAGACAATGCGCTCTCATTCACTGCGACGGGATCTGGAGCGACAACGCCCATACCGTCATGGGAACCCGAAAGCACCGACGGGTTGACAGTAGACAAATTCGCAAGGAGCGGGGCCGGGAGGTTCTCCGTTCAATTCCGTTGTGGTCGGAAGCGCTTGGACTCACGGGACGCGCAGACGTGGTCGAGATGACTGACGGTGCAGTCCGCCCCGTCGAATACAAATCGGGAGTGCGGCACGGAACGGCTGCGGACATGCAGGTTTGCGCCCAGGCGCTCTGTCTCGAGGAGATGCTGGACGTCGATGTTCCGCACGGCTTCGTGTGGTACGGCGGACCCAAGCGCCGTGTCCGGGTGGAGTTCACGCAGGATCTGCGCGCCTGCGTTCTGGATGTGATTCATGCAATCCGCCGACAGATGCTTGTAGCCGAGCTTCCTCCGGCGGTCGATGACAGCCGGTGCGAGGCATGCCAGCTGAATGCTCACTGCCTGCCGACGCTTGTCCATGCCCCGGGCAGGGTAAGACGCTATGTCGACAATGTCGTGCTCTCATGCGCCACCTGAGCACCGCATACATTCGCGACCATGCTGCCCGCATCAGTCACCGGCGCGGCTCGCTTCACGTGAACTTGTCCGAGAGCATGCACAGGATTCCGCTTGAGTCCATTGACGCCCTAATCCTCATGGGAGGTGCGCAGATAACCACCCAAGCGCTCGACGCCTGCGTCCGGCGCGGCGTACGTGTTGCCGCCCTGCGAAGCAACGGGGCCGTCAGGTTCGTTGTGAGCGGACCAACCAGCGGTAACGTGCATCTAAGGCTCGCGCAACACAGGGCTGCGTCCGACTGCAATCAGGCACTGGAGATTTCGAAGACAATCGTCGCCGCGAAACTTCAAAGCAGCAGGAAGGTTCTGGAAAGATGGTCAAGAGACGCGAAGGACGACGCGCAGGCCGAGTGGCTTGCCGCACGAGCAGGCCGCATCGGGCAGCGTGTCATGCAGCTGGGCCACGCCAGCACGGGCGATAAGGTCAGGGGCATCGAAGGCGATGCCGCCCGGATCCACTTTGGCGCACTTGGAAAAGTGATTGAACCGGGAGAGTTCGCCTTCTCCGCCAGGTCGCGACGGCCTCCTCGCGACCCGGTCAACGCCATGCTCGGGTTTTGCTATGCAATGCTGGTTACGGAGTGCATCGGTGCGGCCGAGAGCGTCGGGCTCGACTACCAGATCGGGTTTCTGCATCGCCCGCGCTCCGGCCGCCCGTCCCTGGCCCTTGACTTGGCCGAAGAGCTGCGCGCCGTGACCGACCGGTTCGTCGTTTCGAGCGTCCGCCGGCGCCAAGTTTCTCCCGATGACTTCGTTTCCACTCCCGGTGGCGGCGTGTATCTCAGCGACGACGGGCGGAAGCGCCTGATCGCCAGATGGGAGGAGCACAAGGAAGCCTCGCTGCAACATCAGTTGCTTGGCAAGCGCGTGGGTCGCTGGGCGGTGCCGTCAATTCAGGCGACACTGCTCGCGCGACACCTGCGAGCCGACCTCCCCGCCTATCCTCCATTTGTCCTGAGTTGAATCATTGGACATACTCGTCACCTACGATATCGCCGATACCGACGCAGATGGCGCCACGCGGCTGCGGCGCGTTGCCGACATCTGCGGCAAGTACGGCCAGCGGGTCCAGTATTCCGTGTTTGAATGCCGACTCTCGGCCACGCGAATGGCCCGAATGAAGGGAGAGATCGAGGATGCAATCGACAAGGAGCGCGACTCGGTCATCATTTACCGCTTCCCGGGACGGATTCAGGACTCCACAACCCGACTGGGAAGAGATCAGGGGCATGTGCTCGGGCAGCCGTGGATCCTGTAGACTCGGATATGCGAACCTCCGCTGATCCAGAAATGGTCGATCATCCGCTTGCATTTGGCCAGAATGACATGAAAGTCCAAGCGCGCTAGCCTCTCACTCGAACCAGAGAATGGATTGCCGCATACGCCAATTGAACATTTTGGTCCCAGCCATGTATCGAGGCCGAAATGTAGGGGTGTCACCGGAGTTTGCGCTCCGGTCTTTGTTGAGCGGACCTCGACGAGGACGCCTACCACGAGGACGCCTACCGTGTCACCGGAGTTTGCGCTCCGGTCTTTGTTGAGCGGCCACGAATGACGGGATTCCCGACCGGCAGTGGCAGGTGTCACCGGAGTTTGCGCTCCGGTCTTTGTTGAGCGGACGCGAACCCGTCAATCGACGCCGCCGCCCGGTCGTGTCACCGGAGTTTGCGCTCCGGTCTTTGTTGAGCGGTCGCCCCGCCACATGACGGTTGCCATGACCCCGGCGAGTGTCACCGGAGTTTGCGCTCCGGTCTTTGTTGAGCGTCCTGCGAGAGTCACAACTCCCGTCGCGGCGATAGCGTGTCACCGGAGTTTGCGCTCCGGTCTTTGTTGAGCGGACCTGCCCGAGGACGCCTACCACGCGGACCCGTGCGAGTGTCACCGGAGTTTGCGCTCCGGTCTTTGTTGAGCGTGGTCGACAACGACGAAATACGTTGAGGCTGGAATCTACGTGTCACCGGAGTTTGCGCTCCGGTCTTTGTTGAGCGTGGCCCATAAGACGTGTAGCGGGAAGGCCGGAGATCGTGTCACCGGAGTTTGCGCTCCGGTCTTTGTTGAGCGCGCTAATGACGATGAGCCTACCCGTGGCGTTCAGGGTGTCACCGGAGTTTGCGCTCCGGTCTTTGTTGAGCGAGCGGCAAAGAACGTCCAACCGGCACGGGTATCGAGAGGTGTCACCGGAGTTTGCGCTCCGGTCTTTGTTGAGCGAGGACGACCCGCTGGCGGAATTCCTTGTGCAGTGCGTGTGTCACCGGAGTTTGCGCTCCGGTCTTTGTTGAGCGCTGTGCCAGGTCGCGCACAACCGCGCGGGCTCCGGCCGTGTCACCGGAGTTTGCGCTCCGGTCTTTGTTGAGCGGTTCACATGACAGTCTACGGCGTGGAGGGCAGCGAGAGTGTCACCGGAGTTTGCGCTCCGGTCTTTGTTGAGCGCGCCTTGGCGATCCACAACGTGGCTGTTGCAGGCAGGTGTCACCGGAGTTTGCGCTCCGGTCTTTGTTGAGCGTCGCTGGAATGGGACACGGACGGGGTTCCGCCCCCCGGTGTCACCGGAGTTTGCGCTCCGGTCTTTGTTGAGCGACCAAGAGCGCCACCGATTGCGTAAGGAAGCCAAGCCGTGTCACCGGAGTTTGCGCTCCGGTCTTTGTTGAGCGTGGATCAGCCGGTGCGTGATGGAGTGCGACGGCGTGCCGTGTCACCGGAGTTTGCGCTCCGGTCTTTGTTGAGCGTCGTTAGCGGCGTCGTTAGGTTCCTGGCTATTGTGGTGTCACCGGAGTTTGCGCTCCGGTCTTTGTTGAGCGGTGAAGAATAGCAAGCCCGAATGGGAGGTTTCTCCTAGGGCCCGTTGACATTCATCCTGCGAATCGCCCGGTTTGATGCCATTTTCCCCTCCAATAACCGCCGGAACGGCGGCGCGACAGGCAACGATTACATGGGCGAGCGGAACGATGAACGCGGACAGGACTGTACTGACCGACGGGATGCGGGCGCGGACCGGGGACACGCTTCCGGGCAAGGCGACCGACCCCGGCGCCACGGCGGCGGACAACCGCC
>JAPOTF010000062.1 GCA_026709325.1 Roseovarius sp. | reverse complement strand
TGTTTGTCTGGGATGTGCTCAGCGCCTGTGGCGCTTGAGCCATGCTGTCCATTCATCAGGCGTGTCGAGATCGGTTGTTGCCCGTTTTCCCGGTAAGGGTATTAAACGGATATTTTCACTTGCGATTATTCCCCTGCCACCGTCATCGCCAGTGGTTTCCCCAAGCGCAGTTAATAGTCTTGCGGGTATAAAAACGGGGTGTCCTGGACGACCATTTTCATCGCAAGCCCGGCAAACATGAGACGTATCGGTTAAAAAGGCCGATATAATTTTGTTAAGGTCGCCGGTTTCCAATTCTGGCATGTCTGGCAGTAAAACCATCATGCCGAGGGCAACATTCAACATCGCCCATTTGGCGGCCTCGCGCATTGATGCCGACATGCCTTCCTCGTGGTCCTTCACCTCGAGGATTGTCAATCCCTCCAATCCCCGCAAAGCCGCCTGCCGACCAGGTCTGTTCAATGGCAGCGAAACGACAACCTTTGCTCCTGTGGAAATGGCCATTTCCGTTTGCCGCTTGAGTATCGGGCAATCGTCAATTCTGATCAGCAGCTTGTCGGCGCCTTTCATTCTTTTGGATGCGCCCGCAGCGGGAATGAAAATCGCAATGTCAAACATTGAAAATCCGATGCGGTGTATGACGCATTGAAAGATTGATTTCATCCCGCTCGTCCATGAGAAAAAAGATGGATATTGCAGCAGCGTACTTCAGTAAGAATCTTTTAACCGTGTTGTGTGCCGGACAAGGCATGCTTGGGTACACTCCTTCAGTTGCGCATGAGTTCTTTCGAAGGATCCAATAGTTGACGGTCGATAAGCCTGGCGGGTCTCATGTCGCCAAGAATCTCTATTTCCGCCCCAAGGCCGTTTTTCGCAAGTTCCCGAGGAACAAGCGCCAGTGTGACTGATTTCCCCGCATGGTGTGAATATCCCCCAGATGTGCAAAATCCGCAAACCCTGCCATCTATCCATACGGGTTCATAGCCATTTACATCCGCATCAATTGCATCAACTTCAAAAGCCACCAGTTTTCGTTCGGTGCCCTTAAGGCGTTCTTCCTCGGCGGCTTTCCGTCCAATGAAATCGCTGTTTTTTGACCATTGAATGAAACGGTCCAAGCCCGTTTCGCCCGGGGTATAGTCGGGTGAGTATTCGTTCAGCCATGAGCCAAAAAAGCGGTCGAGACGCAGCGACATCATCGCGCGCATTCCAAATGGCCGCATGTTATGCTTCTTGCCGGTTTCCCACAGAACTTCCCAGAGCGCGCGCTGCGACAACGAGTCGCAAAAAATTTCATAACCGAGATCACCGGTATAGCTTAGTCTCTGAACCAGGCAGTCAACCTTTCCAATATTCATTTGGCGCAAGTTCATAAAGGGCAAGTCGATCATCATGCCCGGGGCGCACTCGCGAAGCACTTCTGTCGATTTTGGACCGGCTATGGAAAAACCGTTTATCTTGTCGGACATGTTTTCGAGCTTCACGCCATTGGACATGTTCTTGGTGAACCATCGCATGTGATAGGCCTGTGCGCCATAGGATCCAGTGAGCCGATACTCGTCTTCCGACAGGCGAGAAACGGTAAAGTCGCCAATAATTCGGCCTTTTGGGGAAAGCATGGGCGTTAGCGAGACTTTTCCGGGTTCGGGGATTCGGCCCGCGAATATTCTGTCGAGCCAGTTTCTGGCCCCGGCTCCGCGAACCCTGTATTTTCCGAAATTGTGAAGTTCGTTAATTCCCACGGATTTGCGAACGGCCGTCACTTCGCGAGCTGTGGCCTCCCAGGCGTTGGAACGCCTAAAGGAGGGCGTTTCATGGCGGATTTCATCATTTTCCGCAAAATAGTTTGCAACTTCAAGCCCGTACTGGTGGCCCCATACAGCACCCATTTCATTAAATATGTCATGCATTGGCGTTGTTCTAAAAGGACGGGCGGCGGGCAGTTCCTCGTTTGGATACGCGACGGAAAACCGCTTCTGGTAATTTTCAATGACTTTTGGGAGCGTGTAGCCCGGTGTAATCCAGTTTCCGTATCGGGCAATATCCATTGCGGACACATCGCGCTCGCATTCGCCTTCAACCATCCACTGCGCAAGCATGAGCCCAACGCCGCCTCCCTGGGAGAATCCCGCCATTACCCCGCAGGCCGACCAGTAGTTTCGCACCCCGGGTATGGGGCCCACAAGCGGATTCCCGTCGGGCGCGAAAGTGAATGGGCCATGTATCGCGGATTTTACACCCACTTTTGAAAGGGCTGGAAAACGCCTGTAGGCGAATGCAATCGATTCCTCGATTTTGTCGAAATCGTTTGGCAGCAGCTCATGACCGAAATCCCAGGGGGTTCCGTCAACGGCCCATGGACGGCATTTTTGCTCATAGAATCCGATGCACAGGCCTTGTCCCTCCTGTCTGAGATAGCTTTCACCTGCCGGATCCATTACGTGAGGGTGCTCGATTCCATCGTTTGCCATTTCAGCGATAAGGGGAACCCGCCCGGTAATCAGATACTGATGCTCCATTGGGTGAAGAGGAAAATATATTCCGGCCATTTCTGCAATTTCACGTGCCCACAATCCGCCGGCATTTACGATATGCTCTGCATGTATGGAGCCTTTTTCGGTTTTCAAATCCCAGGTTCCGTCGCTTCGCTGGTTCGTCTCCACCACCCTGCAGTGCCTGACAATCGCACCTCCGCCCATCTGAGCGGCTTTTGCATAGGCATGGGTGGTTCCGGAGGGATCAAGATGCCCGTCAAGAGGATCGTAAAGCCCTCCAATAATGTTTTCCGTATTGGTAACCGGTGCGATCTTCCCGATTTCGTCGGGGGTGGCAATATGCGTGTCCAAACCCATGTAACGGTGTTTTGCCCGCTCGGCGAGAAGCATGTCGAAGCGGTCCCGACTGTCGGCAAGGGTAATGCCGCCGACGTGGTGAAGGCCGCATGACATACCGGTGATTTTTTCCAGCTCCCTGTAGAGCCTGATTGTGTAGCCCTGCAGTGCGGCCATGTTCGTGTCGCCGTTTAGCGTGTGAAATCCGCCAGCCGCATGCCATGTGGAACCGGAGGTTAGTTCCGACCTTTCGACCAGCATCACATCGCTCCAGCCAAGTTTTACAAGATGGTAGAGTACGCTGCATCCCACGACGCCTCCGCCGATGATTGCCACGCGCGCGGTGTTCTTCATGTGGGCCTCTCAATTTGGTTTGCAGGGGATGCGCAGGGACGCATGTTGAAATTAGCAATATCTTCCGGTTTGCTAAATGTTAATGTCTTTCAAGTGAAGTTTAGCGACTGATGATGTCGGGAACGGACAATTACTTTTAAATTTGCAACGGGAATCTGTTGCAAAGTGGCGAAACGAGGAAAAATTCCATGAAAAGTCATGCACAGGCAGTTGTTATCGGAGGTGGTCTTGTTGGTTGCTCGATTTTATATCATCTGGCAAAACTGGGCTGGACAGATGTTGTTCTTCTGGAAAGAGATGAGCTTACATCTGGTTCAACCTGGCATGCGGCCGCTGGCATCCATGGCCTGCACGATAATGCGAATGTATCGAGGCTGCAGCATTACACCATGAATTTATATAATGAGCTTGAGGAGGAAACCGGTCAGGACTGCGGCGTGTTTCAGCCTGGCGCCCTTTATCTTGCGCAAACGGAGCAGCGAGAGCATCAACTCAGATTGCAGGAGTCCAAGGCGCGTCTTTATGGAATGGATTTCCATGAATTGACGAGAGAGGAAGCCGAAGAGAAGCATCCCTTTGTGAACTACGACGGAATTCGCTGCATAATGTGGGAACCCGACGGTGGCAATGTAGATCCATCCGGGGTTACCAATGCCTATTATATTGGCGCGAAACAAAGAGGAGCGGAGGTTCATCGCTTTACCCCCGTTACAGCCACCATCCCGCAACCTGACGGTTCCTGGGTCGTTGAGACTCCAAAGGGCCAAATAAGCACTCAATGGGTGGTAAACGCGGCCGGACTGTGGGGAAGGGAGGTTGCCGCTCTTGCGGGAGTCAATGTTCCGCTACAGCCTACGGAGCATCAGTATTTTGTAACGGAGACAATCCCCGAGATAGAGGCACTGGGTCGCCGCCTTCCGTCACTGGCTGATCGCGATGGAGAATATTATCTTCGCCAGGAGGGGAAGGGGCTTCTGATCGGCGCCTATGAACGCGATATGAAGTTTTGGGCGGAAAACGGCACTCCGCTCGATTTTGCTCATGATCTCTTTCCCGATGATCTTGAGCGCATCATGGAAAACGTAATGCGAGCCATGGCAAGGGTGCCAATTGCGGAGTCCGCGGGCATTAAAAGGGTAATCAATGGACCAATGATCTGGTCGCCCGACTCCAATTTAATAATGGGGCCTGTTCCGGAATTGAAAAACTACTTTATGTGCGGTGGGATAATTCCGGGATTTTCCCAGTCGGCGGGCATTGGACTGATGGCGGCGCAATGGATTGCAGAGGGTGAAATGCAATATGACATGTTTTCCTGGGACATTGCGCGCTACGGCCTTTGGGCGAATGACAAAAACTTCGTCAAGGCAAAAGTCGAGGACGTGTATGCAAATCGCTTTGCAATTCATTTTCCAAATGAAGAACGGGAAGCGGGTCGGCCCATGCGGAAAAGACCGGTTTACGAAACTCAAAAACAGATGGGCTGCGTTTTTGGTTTGAATTATGGCTGGGAGCATCCGCAGTGGTTTGCGGCCGCTCGGGATGTAAAAGACACCAATGGCTTTACACGCCAGAACTGGTGGGAGCCTGTCGGAAATGAATGCAGAATGTTGCGGGACAGGGCGGGCATTATCGATATTTCGAATTTTGCAAAATATCGGGTTAAAGGACCTGACGCCGAAAAATGGCTTGATCTCGTTTTTGCCAACCGGATGCCCAAATCCATCGGCCGGTCCTGTCTAACTCCATTAATTTCGGCGCGCGGCGGGATTGCAGGTGATGCAACCGTGACAAGAGTGGATGATGACGAATTCTGGATTGTCAGTTCAGGCATGGCCGAGCGTTATCATCAGCGGTTTTTCCAAATGGTGCCGCTTCCCGAAGGAACAAGTTTTGAAAGCAAAACCGAATCCGTTTGCGGCTTTAATGTGGCGGGACCAAAATCGCGCGAAATGCTGCAAAGGCTGACCAATGACAGTCTGGAGACCGAGAATTTTCCATTTATGCGGTCAAAGAAAATTTCCTTTGCCGGTGTGGAGTGCCTTGCAATCAGAGTAAGTTTTACCGGAGACCTCGGATGGGAGCTCCACTGCGGAACGGAAGACCAGGAGAGACTTTATAACGCCCTTCTCTCGATTGGCAGGGAATTTGGCGCGGGCCCGGTAGGTGGAAGGGCGCTTATGTCTCTGCGCGTTGAAAAAGGGTATGGATCATGGGGCAGAGAATACAGTCCCGAATATTACCCTCATGAAGTTGGACTGGACCGGTTGTGCAAAATGGACAAGGAGTTTTTACATAGGGAGGCTGCTCTGGCGGCAATGCGGGAACCTCCCAGGGAATCGCTTGTTCTTGTTCACATTGACGAAAACGCGGTCCGGGAATCAAATGCCGATGCCACGGGAGGAGAGCCAATTGTTAAAGCCGGCAGGCCAGTTGGCCGCGTCACGTCTGGAACCTATGGTTATACCGTCGGAATGAGCCTCGCATTGGGATACGTCGGTTATGGACAAGCCGTACACGGCGACGCAGTTGAAGTCATGGTGCTGGGAATTCCCCACAAGGCGCGTATTCTGGATGCTCCACCATTTGATCCGCAAGGCGGGAAGTTGAGAACCTGAAAATGCCACTCGCCGTAATGCATTTACGGTTTTTCATAGCGGGTAAGGAGGCAAAACTAAAGCAAATGCAATGGATGCCTCACATTTTTGCGCCTTTGTTGCAAAAAGCCTGGACGGGATGCATCCGGTCGCGATGGCGCTTTTTAGAACCTTGAGATAGTTCCAGGCGTCCTCACCAAACTGGAGATCTCCAGCAACGCTCACCGCAAAGCACCGAAGATTCTCCGCCGCCTTTGCAACGGGGAGGGCTGCCCCGTCGCTGTGCAGGTGTTTGACGGCAACACCACCGATTATTCCCTGGCGGTCGCGCAAATCGGGAAGCTTCGCGCACGTTTCGGGCTTTCACGGATGATTCTAGCGGGGTGCAGGGGCATGCTGGCCAAAGCCTGCTTCTCCGATCTTGTGAGCATTGGCAGGCATATGAGGTTGAGCTGAAATTGCCGGATGGAACATGGCTCCGTGAACTGACCAGGGCAACGGCATTGAAGAGCAAGGCCTTCAAGCTGCTGGGGTTGAGGCCTTATGTAAGGCAGTATCGACATTTTTTGTTTTTTATATGCCGAATTTATTCAAATCCTTAGTATCAAACACGTCTCAAACTTCAGATCAGGGGAACCAGAGGTCCGGTATCGCGCGGCACGGCATACCGCCGCCGAATTTCCGTGCCCGCAAACGATAACGTTCACTCGGCGGTTTCGCGAAAGGGGGCGCCTTCGCCATAAGGAACGTTTATTCCGCCGTAGCGGCGCACCCGAACATTGCATTGTTCGGCATGGCCAACGAACCCTTCCAGCATGCAAAGCCGCGAGCCATACTCGCCAACCATGGCCGCGGCTTCGTTGGTGACAACCCGCTGATAGCTGTGGGTCTTGATGTACTTGCCAACCCACAAACCACCGGTATAGCGTCCAGCCTTCCTGGTGGGCAGTGTATGGTTGGTGCCGATCACCTTGTCGCCATTGGCCACATTGGTGCGGGGACCAAGGAACAGAGCGCCATAACTGTGCATGTTTTCAAGGAACCAATCATCGCGGCAGGTCATAATCTGCACATGCTCCGATGCAAATTCGTTTGCGACCTCCAGCATTTCGTCATAGGTGTCGCAAACAATCACCTCGCCATAGGTCTCCCAGCTTACCCGCGCAGTACCAGCTGTGGGAAGAATGTCGAGGATGCGGTCGACCTCCGCTAGCGTATTCTCGGCCAGCTGCTTGGAATTGGTCAGCAGCACACAGGGGCTGTTATAGCCGTGCTCGGCCTGACCCAGAAGGTCGGTCGCGCAAAGCTCGGCGTCGGCTGCGGTATTGTCAGCGATCACCATGGTCTCGGTCGGACCGGCAAACAGGTCGATTCCAACGCGGCCATAGAGCTGGCGCTTGGCTTCGGCCACAAAGGCGTTGCCCGGGCCAACCAGCATATGCACCGGATCAATCGTTTCGGTTCCGATTGCCATGGCCCCTATCGCCTGGATCCCGCCCAACACGTATATTTCATCTGCGCCACCCATCTTCATTGCGGCAATCACGCCGGGGTTCGGTTCGCCTTTAAAGGGCGGGGTTGCGGCTATAATGCGTGGCACCTGCGCAACCTTCGCCGTGGCGACCGACATGTGTGCCGATGCCACCATGGGAAACTTGCCGCCGGGGATGTAGCAGCCCACCGATTGGACTGGAATGTTGCGGTGACCCAAAAAGACGCCTGGCAGGGTTTCCACTTCGATATCGAGCATCGATTTTCGCTGGGCCTGCGCAAAGTTCACCACCTGATCGTGGGCAAACCGGATGTCGGCCATCTCGCGGGCTGAAACCTTGGATGTGATCGCCTCGATTTGGCTGTTGCCGAGGCGAAAGGACGGAGGCGAGTAGTTGTCGAATTTCTCACTCAACTCGTGGACGGCCGCATCACCCCGGGTCTCGATGTCCGTCAGTATGGCTTGAACAATGCCACGCGTCTTGAGATCGTCCTCGGCAAGTTCACCTGCGGGTTTGCCTTGCTTGAGATGCTGAATCGGCATGTTTGCTGTCTCCTTGTTTCTTATGTCGCCGATCAGGCTTGGATGGCCTTTGCAAAAAGCGCCGCGGCGAAGATTATGATGATGCCTTTGATGATCATTTGCGCCTGGACAGGTAGTCCCATAATGATCACGATGTTGAAAATCAAAACGAGGATCAGTGCACCCGCCGCTGCTCCCCATAGGGTGCCTCGTCCACCGGTCAGGGCGATCCCACCGATCACGCAGGCCACGATTGCGTCAAGCTCATAGCCGCGCCCGACCCAGTTGTCGACGGTGCCGACAAAGCCCATAAGGAACAGACCTGCAATTCCGGCCATTACCGAGCAGATCACGTAGCATGTGATGGTCACCCGGTCTGAGCGAATACCGACTAGATCGGCCGAAGCGGGATTTCCCCCGGTGATGTATATCTTGCGGCCAAAGCTCGACTTGTGAAGCAACCATGCCAGCCCGGCAAAGCAAATTGTAAAGGCGATCACGTTAACCGGAATGCCT
The DNA here is from genome assembly GCA_026709325.1 of Roseovarius sp. GTDB lineage: Bacteria > Pseudomonadota > Alphaproteobacteria > Rhodobacterales > Rhodobacteraceae > JAPOTF01. The sequence goes on along the minus strand of JAPOTF010000062.1, from coordinate 7,303 downwards.
GCTATACGGCCAGCTCCCAGAAACCTGAACCCCTCGGGAAGAGAACCGGAAGGCGCACCTTGAGTGTAGTAGAAACGGATGCCCTGTAGCACGATCATCATCGCCAGAGTTGCCAGAAAGGGCGATACGTTGCGTTTGATCACCAGCAACCCGTTAATCAGTCCGACCACGGCCGACACCAGAATGGCTGAGGCGAAAATCAGCGGGATCATAACATTCGAGGTTGCGTTGAAAGCCGTGGCCAGGACCGCAACACTGGCCATGAGCGAAGCCACCGACAAATCAAGTCCTCGCACCAGGATCACAAAGGCCTGACCCAGAACCACTAGCGCCAATGGCGCGGTCTGGGTCAGGATGTCCTGAATGTTGTTCGGCGAAAGGAACGAAGGCTGTACGGCAGTGGCGGTCGCAACCAGAGCGACCAGCGCGATGGGCACCGAAAATTGCCGGAGGAGAGCCATCTGCTGCGTCGTCTTTTCTGTGGCCTTTGCGCTGACTTCACTCATAGCTTCTTACACTTCTGCACGTAGATTGAAACCGCAAAGATGATGATGAGGCCTTGGATTACCCACTGAATAAAGGTTGAAACATTCATGTAATTCAGCAAGTTGCTGATAAGAGAAATCAGGAAGACACCCAGCAGAACGCCCAGGATGTTGCCTTTGCCCCCACCCAGGACCAGCCCGCCCAGTATGACGGGCGTGATCGAGGCCAGCGTCATTGGATCGCCAATGCGTGGATCCCCCACGCCAGTGCGGCTGACGAAGTAGGTCCCGGAAAGCGCTGCAAAGAAACCGCCGGCGGAATAGGCCATTAAAATGATCCGGTTCGACTGTATGCCGTTGAGACGCGCGGCCTCGGGGCTGCCGCCCACCGCATAGAACGCCCGCCCGGTTTTGGAATAGCGCAAGAGAAACCACACCACTGCAAAGCAAAGAAGCATCACCAGACCGGAAATTGGAATGACCCCTAAACGACCATAGGCGAATTCTTCAAACCAGAAGGGAACCCCGCCAGTGGGTTGCAAGGTGTAGATCAGGACGGTTCCATTCAGGATCGAAGCGGTGCCAAGCGTCACTATTAGCGGGTGAACGCCCGTTTTGATGATCGCAAAGCCGTTCAGAAATCCAATGGCGGCTCCAAACAGAAGCGTACCAAATATCATGGGTATCATTAAAGCCGGGTGCAGATCCACCACCCCGGCCATAAAAACGGTAGATGCCGTTACCACCGCGCCGATTGACAGGTCGATTCCTCCAACGATCACGACCAGCGCCTGTCCAAGGCTTGCAAATCCAAGGGCTGCGGCTTGTTCAAGAACATTCATGAAGTTGCGTGTGGTGCCAAAACGATCACTGAGCGCAAAGCCGACAGCAACCACGGCAGCTAAAAGCAGAGCAACGACAATCAGCGACGGATCCAGCGGCAAACGGCGGGTCGGGCGATTGGTGTTTGTAAACGCCATTTGTTCCCTACCTGGCTGCACCTTGGGCCGCATCTGCACTTGCGGCGGTGGCGTAATGCATAATTGTTTCTTCGCTGATTTCAGTGCTGACCACTTCACCGGTGACACTGCCCTCGCGCATGACAAGCACGCGGGTGCAAAGGCCGACAATTTCAGGTAGTTCGGAAGAGATCACCAGAACACCTGCGCCTTCATCGGCCAGCTTGCGAATAATCTCGTAGATCTCAACCTTGGCGCCGACATCAATGCCGCGGGTTGGCTCGTCCAGGATCAGCACGCGGCGACAGGCGCGGGCCCAGCGCCCAAACAGGATTTTCTGCTGGTTGCCGCCCGACAGTTGATACACCCCGGATTTCGGACCTGGAACAGCGATTCGGAAGCGCTTGATTTCGTCCTCGGCAGCCTGCACTTCGTAATTGCGATCCAACCCCGTTGTCGTGGTGAATTCCGACAAAACCGGTGCGGTGACGTTGGCCGCCATGTCAAGCAAAATCATCAATCCTTCACCCTTCCGGTCTTCGGTCAGAAAACCAAGCCCCCGGTCAATCGAGTCGCGTGGGGTCGGCGCGTTGAAGGCCTCGCCTCCCAATGTGACGGTCCCGTCAGTGCGCGGCATTGATCCGAAGATGGCATGGGCCACCTCCGACCGACCTGCGCCTACAAGGCCCGCCAAACCCAGGATTTCCCCGGCATATAGATCAAATGACACGTCCTTGACCTTTGGCGGCGCGCGCAGATCGCGCACGGTCAGAACAGGCGCGACATCTGCATTCGGCGTCTTTTTGGGCGGGAAGATGTTATTCACTTCGCGTCCAACCATCATGGCAACCAATTTGTCGCGATCTAGTTCGTGGATGTCATGCGTGCCGACATTTTGACCGTCCTTAAGCACGGTCACCCGATCCGCAATGGAGAAAATTTCTTCCAGGCGATGAGAAATATAGATGATGCAGACGCCTTGATCGCGCAAAAGCTTGACGCATTCGAACAGTAGTTCTGCCTCGCGGCCCGAAATTGCCGCAGTCGGCTCATCCAGAACCAGAAGTTTGGTTTCACCGATAAGCGCCTTGGCAATCTCGACCATCTGCTGGTCGGCGATGCTAAGATCCCTGACTGGCGCGCGCGGATCCAGACGGTGGCCCAGGCTGTCCAACGTCTCGTTTGCGCGCCTGTACATGGTTTTATAGTCGATTGTCCCAAACCTGGTGCGCGGCATCTTGCCGATGAAGATGTTCTCCGCAGCGGTCAGTTCAGGGAAGAGCATGAGTTCCTGATAGATGATTTGAATGCCCGCGTCCTTGGCCTCTTTCGGGGTGGCCCATTTCCGTTCTTGCCCGGCGAAATGGATGGTGCCCTCTTCCGGAATGTAAGCGCCGGCTATGGTTTTGATCAGTGTGGACTTGCCTGCTCCGTTCTCGCCCAGAATGGCGTGAATTTCTCCGGCTTTAGCCTCAAAATTCACGTTCTCGAGCGATTTCACGCCAGGAAAAACCTTGGTGATTCCATCAAGCCTAATCATCATGCACCTTTTGCGCGGTGTTGCGGGAACGAGCCTCGGCCCGGTCGGGAGAATGCCGGGCCGAGGTGGAGCGTCGGGAGGGTGCGCTCAGTTGGGCAGATCGACCGAGAAGGTGTTCGGGTTGTAGTCCGGGATGCCGCTTCCCATGATCAGTTCACCTGGCCGATCCATCGCCACATAATTCGGCAGCATTACATCGGCCGATATCGACCGGGTTTCGTGACCGGGGGAAATCACCACTTGGAAGTTCACGTCAAGCCGTTGGGGCACCGGCGTTCCTTCAAGTACGTCGACGGAAAGGTTGACGGCAGCTTCACCGATCGATGGGGTGTAGTCAATTCCGGCAAATGGGAAACCGTTTTCATGGGCAAGCTGATACATGCCGTTAAGGTCGCCGCCGGTATGCGGCGGGATGTCCGCACCTGTCACGCCGGCTCCAATGAAGGCTTCGACTGAGCCAGATCCCTGAAGGCCCGAATCGGCCCACACACCGTCAATGTTTTCGGCTCCTTCGCGCTGAATGATCGCGGCCATGATCTGGCGACCATTCGCCGGGCTCCAGCTGGTGTATTGCGTGTCGACAATTTCGATACCGGGGAATTGGGAAAAAACCTCTTTAGCGGCTTGCAGGCGCATCTCGGCCGGGCTGGCACCTGCCAGACCAGGCAGCAGCACCACGCGACCTTCGCCGCCCAGGGTTTCTGCCATCCACGTGGCGCTCATTCGTGCCAGTGCGGTGTCGGATGCGGTCACGAAGCTGACAAAGCTGGTGTCGCTTTCCACTCGGCGGGCGACGGTGACTACAGGCACGCCACGGCGCATTGTACGGCCCAGCATCGGATCAAGCGCATCTGCCGTGGCGGGGTTTACCAGCAGCAGGTCAATGTCCTGTTCCAACAGATCTTGAATGTCCGAAATCTGTTTGGTCGGGTCGCCATTGGCATCCGTGACTATGAAACGCTTGATCTTGTCGATGTTCTGAGAAACGCCGTATTGCACCGAGTGATAGAACGTGCCCAGCCAGCCATCTCCCTGCGACGCATTGGAGAAACCAATGGTGAACGGGCCATCACCGGCGTATTCGGACGTATCGACCACCGCGTTGAAATTCGGGTTCCACAGGAACGTGCGCGGCAAGCCTTTGTAGCCTTCAGCGGCCGCCAGCGCCGGGGCAAGGGCCAATGCGGCGCCTAATGCGAGTTTGGTCAGTTTAGTGCGCATCTTAATTCTCCTTTTGATATCTGGGTTAATCGGATTTTGGATGGGATGCCTTCAGCCAACGGCACCCTCTGCTTTTACGACTTTAACATTCGAAGTGTCGCGGCCTTGGTGTTGTTCTGCGGCCAAACCGGCGGTGTAGTCGTTCAGCACGGCCTTTGGCGCGGTTGGCACTGGTGGAAAATCCCACCATCCCACAACGTTTGACGCTGCAACGCTGACATCACGCGTGATCGGCACCTCGACCAGAGCGGGTGCACCGCTGTCCAGCGCGGCCTTGATGGTTGAACCGATTTCATCGACCCGCTGCACCTGTGTGGCGAAGTCGAACCCGAAGGATTTCGCCAGCGCCGGGAACTTTACCGAATATGGCTCGGAATTATCGCCGGGTTTGGAGAACTCGGAGATGATGTTTCGACCCATCAGCGCATCCTGACCATCCCGTATTGAGATGTAGCCGGAGTTGTTCAGAACCAGAAACACAACGGGGATGTCATAAGCCACGCATGTTGCAAGTTCCTGCATGCACATCATGAAATCACCGTCACCGACAATGCAAACCACAGGTGCTTCGGGCTTTGCGAGTTTTGCGCCAATGGCAGCGGGCAGGGCAAAGCCCATCGGCGAATAGCTGCCCGGTGTAATGTGAGTGCGCGGCTCGTAGATGGGGAAATCCTGTTTGGTCGAGCTTTGCGGATGTCCCGACCCTACGGTTACGATCCCGTTGCGCGGGAACACTTTGCGCAGCTCGCGCAGCGTGGTCAGCATTGTGGTCGGGATATTGTTGTACATGCGGCGTGGCTTCATGATCTCGTCCCACTCGGCCCAAAGCTTGGCCAGACGTTCGTGATGGGCCGAGCGTTTTTCAAACGCCTGGCGCGCCTGTTCGTTTGAAATGCCGGCGTCTATGTCTTCAAGAACCATAGAGACGTCGCCAACAATGCCAACTTCAACAGGATAGTTCTTGCCGATCTCGCGCGGATCAATGTCGATTTGGATAAGTTTGCTGCCTGGAATCGAAAAGCTGACATCCTTGCGCCAGGACGATGCCGACCAGTCGGTGAACTTGCAGCCCAGCGACATGACCACATCCGCCTCGCTGGCAAGTGTGTTGCCTGCCAGCGATCCGGGCCAACCCACCGTACCTGCGTTCATCTGGTGGTCCTCGGGCAAGGCGCCCTTGCCGTTCCAGGTAAAAACGACCGGGATGCCGAGCCGTTCAACGACGCGCCTTAGCGCCAGGCTCGCGTTCGAGGCAATCGCTCCGCCGCCTGCTACAATGCACGGGCGCTCGGCGCCAAGCAGTAATTCAATGGCATTTTTGATCGCCAAGCTGTCAGCCCGCTGCCGACCGGTAGGCAAGCGTTTGGACAGATCCTGTACATCAATGTCCGTTTCCGCCGCCTGGATGTCGAGCGGGATATCCACATGCACCGGGCCTGGTCGGCCACTTGTCATTGCGTTGAAGGCTCGATGCATGATAAACGGAGCGCTGTCAGCAGTGATCATTTCAAAATTGCGCTTGGTCACATGCTCGGTTACCTTGATAAAATCTGGGGTGTTCTCGCGGTCCAGTTCCTGCATCACGCCGTGGCCTCGCATGTGAGTGGAAGCGGCGCCAGTTATCAGCAGAAGCGCGGTCGAGTCGCAATGGGCATTGGCCAGCGCCATTATCGTATTGGCGGCGCCCGGACCAATCGATGTACATGCTGCAATCGGACTGCCGGTTACTCGGTAATGCGCATCCGCAATATGAACCGCCGCCTGTTCGTGCATCGGCTGCACCACAGGGATGTCCGAGCCCGGGTCGTTGAATGCATCAATAAGATTCCAGTTTCCGTGTCCGGGAATGCCGGTGATGTAGGGTGCGCCATAAGCCTTAAGCGCACGGCCAATTAGATGACCCACAGTCTTCATATCTTAATCCCCCATATTCCGCAATATTTCCGCAATATTTCCGCAATATTTCCGCAATGCGTATTTACCTGTCAAGGGAAAATCATTGAAAAAATTAATAAGGGCATATATGGTATAAAAACTGTTGAAAACACAGCATGTGGCGCATAAATTTCAGCGCGAGTGTAATTTCAACCAGGTTGATATTGTCATTACCCGCAATTGGCGGCTTCCAGGGCTCACTCCGTTTAAGACTTGGCGCCAGTTTTTTGTATCTGGTCGAATCGGCCCTTTTTGACAAGATGGCGTAATGGGGCTGCAAATTGATTGATGCCAATCTGGTTTTGTACATTGCCCGTTTTAGGTGGGAATATAAAATATGGGGAGATTTCGACTTGCTTCGCGAAGCCGTCAAAAAGCCAATGGGCAAAAGCGGGAGCGAATATGTTGGTTTTAGAGAATTTTATAAATTCACATTCTGCATCACTTCTGTTCCATAAAATTCTTGAGGATCAATACCGGCTATTTGACAACAAACGATGAAAGGCGAATTTCAGGTGTCACCGACTTGAACGCGCGGTCCGCGCCATTGACACTCTCAAGCTTTTTGTTTTGGGGGATCAGGTCATGTGCGCCGGAAAACTCGTTTTGCGCAAGTCATGGATCACTTGCCGATGCACGCGCCCCGCCGGCACATTGATCGCTGCAAGGGACATCGTTTCGCAAAGAGTTTCGGCTGCCGGGACCGGTTTCGAAGCATGACCTTCGCCCGGTTGACGTCCCGCGCAAGTCCGCGAGACATCGGGGTCCGCCCTGGCGTTCGCGGCCAAAAACGCTTTCCCACGGGATTTCGAAACCCCGTCCATCGCAATGCGCCGGCCAATGCGAATTAAAGGCGCGACTGGCGCGTGCATGCCGGTTGCGCCGATCCCCGATCGGACCGCCCGTCGGCCCCACGCCGACGAGCCGTTTCAAGCGGATCTCGGCAATGCCGTCCACGCGCGCGGCTCCTCGACGATTGATCTTTGCCCGTCCGTTTCCCAGTGGCCCGTTTCCGGCGCGCGAAAGCCGCCGCAAAAATGCATGCGTTGCCCGGTCTGCGCGGGAACATCCCCGCATTTACGGATGTTTCGACCGGAAAACCGCATGATGTGAACATCCTGGACGCGTTGCTGCCCGAGGCGGGGGCCTTTTGCATCATGGAC
>JAPOTF010000011.1 GCA_026709325.1 Roseovarius sp. | reverse complement strand
ATAATGTTTTATTTTTGTACTGTGAAAAATGCATCTGCCAACAGTTTGAGCAAAGCGATTCGAGTCAAGGGGCGGGGCGCGTGCAGCAATGAATGCGGGCGTTACGAGCCATTGCATCGTTACCATGAAGATGATGGCTGGGATATTCATGAGCATGAACGGTTGCTTAAAACGGAAGTCTCTATTGAACGCCCGCGAAAAATAATCAGTTTCAACAAGTCGCCAGACATTCCCTTTGATCGTTCTGTAAATCCATACCGTGGCTGTGAGCATGGATGCATATATTGCTTTGCCAGACCTACACATGCCTATCTTGGACTTTCACCGGGGCTTGATTTTGAAACGCGTTTGATTGCAAGACCTCAGGCGGGAGAAATCCTTGAAAAGGAGTTGAGCAAACCTGGATATCGCCCCAGGCCGATCGCAATTGGAACAAACACTGATCCATATCAGCCGATTGAGAGAAAATTTGAAATAATGCGTTCATGTCTTGAGGTTCTTGATCGGTTCAGTCATCCGGTTGGCATTATTACCAAGGGAACAATGATCGAACGGGACACCGATCTGATTTCAAAATTGGCAAATAGGCGCTTGGCTCGAGTGGGCATAACGGTAACCACACTTGATCCAAAGCTCTCGCGGCTCATGGAACCAAGAGTTCCTTCTCCAGCTCGCCGCATGAAGGCCATCGAGACTCTTGCAAAGGCCGGGATTCCGGTCAGGTTGATGGTTTCGCCGGTTGTTCCCGGTTTAAACGATCATGAAATCGAGGCAATTCTCAAAACCGGGCTTGAAGCGGGGGCCAGTGCCGCCAGTTGGATTATGATTCGTCTTCCACTTGAAGTGTCGCCTTTGTTTCAGGAATGGCTTGCGGAGCATTTTCCGGATCGGGCTTCAAAGGTCATGAAACTTGTGCGCGAGATGCATAACGGCAGGGATTATGATTCGCAGTGGGGACGCCGGATGCGCGGTTGCGGACATCATGCGGAGATGATCGCAAACAGGTTCAAACTTGCGTCACACCGACTTGGACTTGATAAAAGGCAACCCGATATGCGCGCGGACCTGTTCAAGGTTCCCTTTTGTCCAGGTCCTCAAATGGAGTTTGAATTTTAAAGAAAAAATTTTACATTCTCTCTAAGAGTACCGTACAGAATCTGAATTAATCGCATTCGGCGCCCGTAATCCCAAATGTTGAAGGCACTGCAGCTGCAATGCGGCAAATCACTTGCGCCGCCGATTTCTCCGTTTGGCCGGCTGTCTCGAGTCTGTCCCATCGGAGTCCGATGACAATGGACCCAGCAATCGGGTTATTAGTTCAAGAGTGGGGCGTTCGCCTCGCTCATGCGTTTCAAGCGCCTCGCGCATTTTTGAAAGATGCTCGGGCAAGGTTCCACAGCATCCGCCAATTATCTTCGCTCCCGCATCGCGAGCCAAAACGGCGTAGCTGGCCATCAAATCCGGAGTTCCGTCGTAGTGGATTTTCCCGTCTTCGTATTTTGGAATGCCCGCATTGGCCTTGGCAATAACGGGTTTTTCCACGCCATGGGCCGCAAACCCCAATATTGTACGCAGCAGGTCTGATGCGCCAACTCCGCAATTGGCGCCAAAACATAAAGGAGGGTTGTCCATTTCGTCGATCATTCTTGCCATTTCGGCAGATGTTACGCCCATCATCGTTCGCCCGGCGGTATCGAAACTCATGGTTCCGCACCATGGCATTTCGGCAAGTCTGAATGCTTCGGCCGCGGCGGCGTATTCCTCATTGGAACTTATTGTCTCAAGCCACAGAACGTCGGCGCCGCCTTCCTTCAGCCCGTCAGCCTGCTCATGGAAAATCTCAACTGCAATTTCCGAAGTGAGACTGCCCATGGGTGCCATAATCTCTCCCGTTGGACCCACCGAGCCGGCAACCACTATATCACGTTCATTGCCGTCGGCCACCTCTCGTCCCAGTTCCGCCGAGATTCTTGACAGCTCCCGCGCGCGTTTTTCGGCGCCATGAAGTTTAAGGCGGGCGGCGTTTCCTCCAAAAGAATTTGTCAGGAAAAGATCGCTGCCGGCATCAACCGCCATGGAATATAGTTTAATGATTTTGTCCGGGTGCTTAACGTTCCACATCTCCGGGGCATCACCGGAAGACAGCCCCATATTAAACAGATTTGTGCCTGTCGCGCCGTCTGCGAGTATCCAGTCGCGGTTGGCAAGCATATTTGGCAGAGCGTCTGACATATCGCTATAATCCACATGTTTTTTGTTGTTCACTGAACTGGACACCGCATTGTCAGGTGGACGGCAGCCGGATTAAGCATGTAGCCGCTGCATTCAAATAACCGAAAGTTTCGCCAGTCAATTTTCCTGTGCCATTGCGGTTTCGCGGGAATCACGCTTCTTCCATTACCTGTTGCTTTGCCAGCATAATCAGCTCAGCTCGCTTTTCCCTTACAGTTTCGGAATCGGCCAAATCACCCAGGTCGCCGGCAACCTTGCGCACAACGTCCTCATGGCCGGCCTCTTCGAAATCGGCAACAATAACCTCTTTGGCATATGCCGCCGCATCCTCACCTGTTTTGCCCATAAGTTCGGCTGCCCAAAGACCCAGGAGCTTGTTGCAGCGGGCTTCCGCCTTAAACTTCATTTCCTCGTTGTGGGCATACATGTTTTCGAACGCGTTTTCTCTTTCATCAAAGGTGTTCATGGGTTTCCTCAATGCTGACGTTGCAATTTAGCCTTCATATGGCTTCCAAAGATGTCTATGGCAACCCCCTCAATGCCATCTTGCGGTAATATTGCCATTGCTTTATGACATTACCTGCATGATGCGTGTGTCATGTTCAGGCTGCGGAAAACGGAAGAAAATGAATCGCCGGAAGAAAATATACGAGGGAAAGGCCAAAATCATTTTTGACGGGCCCGATCCCGGCTCTTTGGTTCAGTATTTCAAAGATGACGCAACAGCGTTCAATTCCGAAAAACACTCGATAATTGAAGGCAAGGGCGTATTGAACAACATGATTAGCGAACATGTCATGAATGGCTTGTCAAATGTGGGCATCCCAAATCATTTCATAAAGCGCATAAACATGAGGGAGCAGCTTGTTCAGTCCTGCGAGATCATACCTTTGGAGGTGGTGGTGAGGAATTTTGCCGCCGGGTCAGTTGCCAATAGACTTGACTTGAGCGAGGGCGATCCTTTTGCGCGGCCGATAATGGAATGCTACCTGAAAAGCGACAAGCTGGGAGATCCGCTCTTAACCGATGAGCATATAGCGGTTCTGGAACTCGCCACCGCATACGAGATGGAGGAAATCCACTATATCGCGTTTCGCGTAAATGACTTTCTTTCCGGATTAATGTATGCGGTTGGAATAACGCTGATCGATTTCAAAATCGAAATCGGCCGGGTTTACAAGAGTGAATTTCCAACGCTTGTTGTTGCCGATGAAATCTCTCCGGACACGTGCCGTCTTTGGGATTCCAATTCCGGCAGGAAACTCGACAAGGACGTGTTTCGCCATGATCTGGGTTCGCTGATCGACGCGTATTCCGAGGTGGCCAAGCGACTTGGAGTATTGCCCAATGCAAACTTAAAGCGGAGTGGAAAGCCAAAGCTGGTGCATTGACGGGATTGCACGGCATGTTCGGCGGCATTCCGCGAGTGTGAGCTGGAGCGAAGTGATCTAATGAAGGCAATTGCAACCATAATGTTAAGGGACGGAGTGCTTGATCCACAGGGAGACGCCGTAAGGCGCGCATTGGATCATATGGGCTTTGCCGGCATTGAAGACGTCCGGCAGGGCAAGGTGATCGAACTTGCTCTTTCCGGAAATGATCCGGAACAGGCGAGAAGAGACGTAATCGAGATGTGCGAAAGGCTTCTCGCCAACACGGTTATTGAAAGCTACAGAGTGGAAATTGAAGAATGCGGGCGGCCGTAATTGTTTTTCCAGGGTCGAATTGCGACCGGGACTTGAAAGTGGCCTTTCAAAATGCCGGCGCAAATGTGGAAATGATCTGGCACAAGGAAACGCAAATTCCAAAAGGGGTGGATGTCATCGGAATTCCGGGAGGGTTTTCATTTGGCGACTATTTGCGATGCGGGGCGATTGCCGCAAACTCGCCGATATGCCGCTCGGTGCTGGCTTTTGCCGAGAGTGGCGGATATGTTCTGGGAATATGCAACGGGTTTCAGATTCTGACCGAGACAGGCTTGCTGCCTGGTACGCTGCTTCGCAACGAAAACATTAAATATATCTGCAAGCCCATTGAAATTAAAATTGAAAATTGCAATAGCGTTTTTACATCCGGCTATCGCGCGGGATCTGTCGTAACCATGCCAATTGCCCACCAGGACGGAAACTATTACGCTGATGACAATACGGTTTCTCGATTGGCTGGTGAAGATAGGGTCGCTTTTCGCTATGTCGACAACCCAAACGGTTCACGCGATGGCATTGCCGGCGTTCTGTCGGAAAATCGCAGGGTTCTTGGCATGATGCCTCATCCCGAGCGCATGGCGGAGCCAATGCATGGAAACACTGGCGGAAGGCGCCTGTTTCAGAACCTCGCTGGCCTTATGGAGCAAGCGTAACTTGCATGTGCCGTGGATTGCGGGTGTTTGGAAGAATCTTATGAAATCCGAAAAAGCGGTTCAGGAGCAGTCGCATTTGCCGAAATGGGCGCCAAGGCTGGCATTTATGGTGCTTTCACTGCTGGCCGCGAGTCTGATAGTCATTACCAACAATCTGTTAACCGAGCGGTTTACGGAAACCACAAAAAATCACGCCACCCTGCGTTTGGCGCTATATGGCGGAAATCTCCTGTCCGAATTGAAGCGCAACGGCATAGTGCCTCAATTTTTGGCAAATGACCCCAAGCTTATTGCAGACCTTGGAAGTGGCGATTTCAGCCAGTCCAGCCAGCGCCTTATAACATTTAACGAGGAAATAAATGCCACCGAGATTATGATGCTTGACAAGGCCGGACGGGTAGTGGCGGCCACGGACCGCAGTCAACTTGGAAGCTTGCGCAACGAGGCAACGTATTTCATTAACGCAAAGCGGTCTCCCAATACCGTATTTAACGTGATTGCGACAGATTCGAACTCGTTCAAGTTCTTCTATTCACGTCAAATTGAAAGCGGCGGAGAAGTCGCGGGCATAATAGCTGTAGAGGTAAATCTGCAGAAATTCGAGGAAAGCTGGGCAGGCATATCCGATGCCGCGCTAGTCAAGAACAGCGAGGGAATCATCATTCTGTCCACGGAACCGCTGTGGATAGGATTGGACGAAAAAGCGGCGCTGGAGAGAGAACCGGCCAGTTCAACCATTGCGCGGGCGCTTCGAACCGCCGCCGACTGGTCGTTTGAACCGGCAGACGCGTATTTGCAGGGTCAAGCCGTTTTTCGAGAGGAAAGTCTGGTGTCATTTCAGGGTTGGCGAATTGTTAATTTCACAGCCTACGACAGCATAAGACAGAAGGTTAACGGCTATCTTGCCATCGAAGTCACGATATTTTCGATTTTGCTGGCAATTGCGTTTTATTTTCTTAATCGGAAAGCGGAAGGTCGCGTGGCTTTCTTTAAACGTGAATCGGAAGTTCTGCTCGATTTGAACAGACGGCTGAGGAGGGAAATGGCGGAGCGTGAAAAAGCGGAAAAAGAGCTTGCGGTTGCGGAGCAGACAATTGTTCAGAGTTCAAAGCTGGCCGTGCTGGGAGAAATGTCCGCGGCTGTAAGCCATGAATTGAATCAGCCTCTTGCCGCCATGAAGACCTATCTTGCCGGCGCGCGCCTGTTGCTGTCCCGCAATCGTCCCGATGAAGCCGTGGCATCCTTTAGAAGAATTGATGACCTTATCGAGATAATGGGATCGATAACCAAGCAGTTGAAATCCTATGCCCGTTATGGCGTGGAGGATTTCAATCCGGTTGACATGTGCGCGGCCGCAAACTCCGCGCTCGAGATGATGGAACCTCAGCTGCGTCGTCAAAAAACCGTCATTGCGCGAAGTCTGCCATCAAGGCAGGTCATGGTGATGGGGGATATGGTGAGAATAGAGCAGGTTATTGTAAATCTGCTTAGAAACGCCATGGACGCGACATTGAATGTTTCCGAGCCTCGCATTTCAGTTGATCTCGCGGAAGGTGAAACCATTCTGCTAACCGTTCGCGACAACGGAAATGGAATTGACAACATTGAGAGTCTCTTTGAGCCGTTTTACACCACCAAAAAGCCCGGAGACGGGGTTGGATTGGGGCTTGCGATTTCATCCGGCATAGTTAATGATATGGGCGGGAGGCTTACAGCAAGGAATCTGCCTGAAGGCGGCGCATTGTTTGAAATTCAACTTCCATCAATGAACGCCTAAACCCTTGGGTTGGAGTGGGATGCCATGCCAAGCGCAATGAAGGTTGCAATTGTCGACGATGAAATTGACATACGCAATTCCATCAGCCAATGGCTGGCTTTGTCGGGCTATGACACCGAAACATTCTCGTCGGCGGAGGAGGCGCTTGAAAAGGTGGGCGCAGACTATCCCGGTGTTGTCATAACCGATATTCGGATGTCTGGAATGGGAGGCATTCAATTGCTCAAGAAGCTCAAGGGCATAGACAGCACGCTTCCCGTTATCATTATAACCGGTCACGGGGACGTTCCACTGGCGGTAAAGGCGATGCAAATTGGAGCAATCGACTTTCTTGAAAAGCCGTTCAAGCCCGAAAACATATCGGAACTTGTGAGGGAGGCCGCAAGTGCCCGCAGAATGGTGCTCGACACGAGAGTGCTCAGGCGCGAACTCAGCGACGCCAGGCAGCTCATGAAGAAATTCATGGGAACATCAAAGGAAATCAAACGGCTTAAAGAGGACATACTTGATCTCGGTCAGGCTGACGGACATGTCCTTATCAACGGTGAAACCGGAACGGGCAAGACACTTGCGGCCCATGCCTTGCATGCTGTAAGCTCCAGAGCCTCCAGGAAGTTCATGCTTCTGTCGTGTTCCGCATATGAGGGAGAGACGCTCATTAAGCGTCTGGCTGGCCCCGCCGGTCCCGATGACAGCTGGATTCCGGCGTTTGAAGACGCGAGGGGGGGCACACTGGTTCTGGAGGATATAGAATCGCTGCCGAAATCCGCCCAGGCCAGGCTTGTTACCTTTTTAAACGGCAACGACATGCCTCCAAAAACCAGAATTGTCGCAATATGCAACTTGCCGGACAACAGCCGAACTTCTGAAGACATGTTGCGAAACGATCTTTATTATCGCCTGGCGACAATGCAGATTACCATACCTCCCTTGCGTGATCGCGGGAATGATATTCTTTTGATGTTCAAGGAATTTACCGAGCAGTTTGCGGCGGATTACGGTTGCGATGCGCCTGAAATTGCCGCACAGGAGGCAACGCACTTGCTTAAAGCGCCCTGGCCGGGCAATGTCCGGCAGTTGATAAACATTGCCGAACGGGCCGTTCTGCAATCTCGAAGGGGATCTGAAAGCCTTACTTCAATTCTCATGTCCGATCATCAGCAACTTTCTACCGATATCGTTGGTGAAGGCAAGCCTTTAAAGAAATATGTCGAGGAATTTGAGCAGATGCTGATTGAAAACACGATGCGACGCCACAAGGGATCCATTGCATCGGTTATGCAGGAGCTTTGCCTGCCGCGCCGAACATTGAACGAGAAAATGGCCAAATACGGACTCCAAAGGTCGGACTACACGTAAGGCACCGACCTTGCCGTCCCGGCATGTTTGCCACTGGACGGTTTTTGCCATCCCCGGCCTTTTTGGCTTTTGCGCCATTGAGTTTTTCCGGCAATTACCGCTATTTTTTCATTAAATCATCCAATGAGTTAAAAGGTTTTTTGAAAAAGTTTTTGTCTGGTTTTGCAGGGGATGGTTTGCAAAAACAGGAGTTGGCGGGAATGACCGGAGTGTTTCACATGCCCGATAAAGTTTCAGATATGTCATTAACGCATTGTTTACATTGGTAAAATTTTCATCGAGTTAAAAAATATGCGTTTGGGCAATTTTATCCATTGAATAATTGCATGTGAAATGCATATTAACATCAACGGCTGGCCTTGCCATCCGCTAATGAAATTCGCCGAACGATTGCTTTGAAGGTTGTGCATTGCACCCGGTTATCGTTTGGATAATGTCCGACCAACAGGTCACAAGCAAATTGAGATTGCCGAAAGGCATCTTAAACATGAATCGCGGGATCTTTTCCCGCATTGAAGAAGAGATGCAATGGCGCGTGAAACAATGATCGAGAAGCGATCGGCGAGTTTTAGGGGCTTGCTTTCCAAACTGCGCTGCATTGAATTGAAAAGACGCTCCAGGCAAGCATCCGACCGGCAATTGCACATAAACTGCATGGCGGGATTTGACGTGCCGTTGCGCATGCGAGAACAATGGAAAAAAGAATGCTTATTGACGCCACCCACGCGGAAGAGACCCGCGTTGTGGTGGTTAAAGACAACAAGGTTGAGGAATTTGACTTTGAGTCCAAAAACAGACGGCAGATTGTCGGCAACATCTATCTGGCAAAAGTAACGCGTATCGAGCAATCGCTGCAGGCCGCATTTGTGGAATATGGCGGTAATCGCCATGGATTTCTTCCCTTTTCGGAAATTCATCCAGGGTACTACAACATCCCCGTGGATTTAAGGGAAAAAAGTGCTCACGCGGACGACTTGGCGACAGCGGACGAAGCCCCCTCGGTTGAGGCTGGCGAAGTGGATGTCGCAAATTCCGATATTGAAGCCTCTCCAGGCAGGGCCATGGCCATTGCATCCATCACGGGAATGGAAACCATTGAGATGGTTGAGGCGCTAGATGACGAATTAATCGAGAACGTTGAACGCAGTGAGACGATTCAGTCCCCCAATGATGAAAGAGAGGGGGAAGACGCCGTCGAGATCGAGCCGGAAGCCACCGATCATGTCAGCGAGACAGATGCCAAAAACATTGAATTTCAGCCAAATGCGGACCCGCCTGACATAACCGACGCCACTGATGGCGGCGAGACGGCGAGCGACACTCCGAAAGAGTTGGCAGGCGAGGAACTGGATCATGATGCAAATATCGCCACTGACGAGAATGACGCGCCCAGGGCCAGGCCGGGCCGCAAGCGGAGCGCCCGCAAATATAAGATTCAGGAAGTCATCAATGTTCGTCAGGTATTGCTTGTTCAGGTTGCAAAAGAGGAGCGGGGAAACAAGGGAGCGGCATTAACCACTTTCCTAGCTCTTGCCGGCAAGTTTTGCGTCCTGATGCCAAATGCTGATCGAGACTGTGGAATATCGAGAAAAATAACAAATGCGGCGGATCGGAAAAAGCTCAAGGACATAGTATCCGAATTTGATATCCCGAAGGGTGCAAGCCTTATTGTTCGAACGGCGGGAGTCAGCAGAAGCAAAACGGAAATAAAGATTGATTTTGAATATCTCAAAACATTATGGGAGCGGATTCGCGAATTGACAATTAATTCAAAAGCTCCGGTAAAAATTTATCAGGAGGGCGATTTGATCATGCGCTCCATTAGAGATGTTTACAATCAGACGATTGGTGAAATTCTCGTGGAAGGCGAGACGGCGTATCATAACGCCAGAGCTTTCATGAAAATGATAATGCCTAAACATTTGGATAAAGTCAGGCCATATAAAGACGCGCTTCCTATTTTTACGCGCTATAAGGTTGAAAACTACCTCGACTCCATGTTCAATCCAATCGTGCAGCTTAATTCGGGTGGCTATATAGTCATCGGAATTACGGAAGCTCTTGTGGCGATTGATGTGAATTCCGGGAAATCAACAAGAGAGGATTCCGTTGAGCAAACCGCGCTGGCGACGAATCTTGAAGCTGCGGAGGAAGTTTCCAGACAGTTGCGACTCCGCGATCTGGCAGGACTTATTGTCATTGATTTCATTGACATGACCGAACGCAAAAACGTCCTTTCCGTGGAAAAACGGTTGAAGGAAAAACTGAAATTGGACCGCGCACGAATCCAGGTTGGCAAAATATCGAATTTCGGGTTGCTGGAAATGAGTCGCCAGAGACTGCGGAGCGGTATGATTGAGATTGCGACGCAGGTATGCCCTGTATGTCATGGTACGGGTGTGGTTCGTTCAGATGAAAATCAGGCCTTGAGGGTTCTTCGCCAAATTGAAGAAGAGGCGGGTAGGGCAAGAAACGGCGACCTGCTTGTAAGATGCTCTGTGGGAATTTCCAATTTCCTGATGAATCAGAAGCGCTCGCACATTTCGCAAATTGAAAGCCAACATGGATTGTCAGTGCAGGTCGAGGCCGTTCCGGAACTCATTGTATCGGATTATTCCATCGAGAAACAGAAAGTCTCCGCCGATCAAGCTCGCGCAAAGTCGGAAAACGTGATTTCCGTTAACATTGGCCAAATTGAAGGCGAGAGGGAAAGTGGTCAATCGCTTCTATCCGAGAGCAATCAGATATCAGATGGCGCAGATGAGGGAAAAGCCAGAAAACCCCGACGCAGGCGTCGCAGGAGGTCCAAGGCAAAAACCGCAAATGATATTGCCGAAATTCAAATGGATGCCCAAGAGGGGAATGATCGGGAGTCGTCCATTGCAGAAGACGGGAAGGAGCGTGAAACTGAATCCGAGGCGGTAGTGCCAAAGGTCGATGCGGGCAAAGTGATTGAAGATTCCGATGTCATGCCGGTTCCAGAATCTGAATTTCCGCAGAAAAGGCCGAGCGCGAGAAAATCTCGCGGTTCAAGCAAAAGGCGGAGCAAGCCGAGTCCTAAAGCGGAGGAAGCCGAACAGTTGAAAAGGGCGTATGAGGCCGAAAATGATTTGTCCGAAAGCCCGAAAAGCCCGGAATCGCTTTTGCCAAATGAAATGGCGGAGGAGAAGAAATCCGACAATTCCGCCAGCAGTGATGCGGGAATATCACCGGGTGAGCCGGAAACAATGGCTGAATCGGGGGAAATTGCGACGAATGAACCTGCCATTAAAAGCGATATCGCCAAAGTTGTGGATCAATCGGAGGCGGAAACGGAAAAGCGGCAGGGATGGTGGTCGTCTTAAACACGGGGAAATTCTCTTTGTTTTCGCGCCAAATTCAAGATTTTCGTATATGGTACCTGTCAAAATCGCCTTCTTCAGTCACGGCCAGTATTTCATCGCCGCTATTTTGGCAAAAATGCGGCACGTCCACAGCCGCCGCGGGGTCATCCGTGAGAAGTTCCAGTACATCGCCGGAGTTTTGAGATTTCAACCGCTTGCGCAGCTTCAATACGGGCAGGGGACAAAGCAGGCCGCGCGCATCTATGATTTCCGCAATCTTCATTGCACCTAACTAAATCACATATACGTTACTGTCCATAAAGATGTAACCATTTCGCAATGACAATTAGGGATCAGTCATTTAGGGAAGAAACATGTTCGGCATAGAAGTCATTGACGCCGCTCTTGTTCCGGCAATGATTGCAGCATTGCTTGCGGGGATAATTTCCTTTTTAAGTCCGTGCGTTCTTCCAATCGTTCCTCCCTATCTTGCATATATGAGCGGGATGGCGGCCGGGGATATTTCGGATGCCAAGCACATTCGCGCAAGAGCAATTCTTGCCGCATCGTTTTTTGTCCTGGGACTGTCCACCGTATTTTTGATACTTGGCATAGCCGCATCCGCGGCGGGGCGCATGCTTTTGCAGCATCAGACCTATTTTAATGCCATTGCCGGTATAATTGTCATGGGCTTTGGCGCGCATTTTCTGGGAATATTCAGAATTGGCTTTCTGGATAGGGAAGTTCGAATCAATGTCGGTGACCGGGGCGGCTCGTCACTGGGCGCATATGTTTTGGGCCTGGCTTTCGCATTCGGCTGGACGCCATGCATCGGCCCCCAATTGGGAGCGATTCTGTCACTGGCGGCGAGTGAAGCGTCGCCTGCCAAAGGTGCCGCATTGCTGGGCACGTATGCCGCGGGGCTTGGCGTGCCATTCATCGCTGTCGCGGCTTTTCTGCCACGCATGCAGGGTTTGATGAAATTAATGAAAAGGCATATGGACCGTATTGAAAGAATCATGGGGCTTGTATTGTGGTCGATAGGTCTACTGATGCTTACGGGCGGTTTTTCAAGTTTCTCCTACTGGCTTCTGGAGGTTGCGCCAGTGCTTGGAGAGTTGGGATAAATTCAACATATGCCATGTGGAAGCATATACCGGCTGGTTAACGGATTAGCGCAAATCCTCATTGCAGGTCATTGATTTTTCTTGATGATACCGAAGAACATACACCCTTATGGCCGATGCAAGGTTGGTCAAAATTTCTCTTTCATTGTCGATTTCCGTTGCCAGGGCGTTAATCGATTTTCTTTGCCTGCGGGCTATCTGTCTGAATGAAAACCAGAAATCCTTTTCAAGCGAGACACTTGTGCGGTGCCCGTTTATTGTAAGCGAACGCTTTACCGGTCGCATGAGTTTTTTCGTTCAAATGACTCGCATGTGATGGAAACCCGCAGCGCAACAACCGTTTTGGTTTGCTCTTGCGGCCAATCGAACATGCATGTGGCTAAATAGCCGCATGGATGCGGGAGAAGGCGGTTATCCCGATCGCCGGGCTTGCCCGTCACCCCTTTGGGCCGATCATATCTTCCGGGCGGACAATTCTGTCAAATGCATCCGCGTCGACAAATCCCAGACGCATGGCTTCCTCTTTTAGCGTCGTGCCGTTTTCATGTGCGGCTTTGGCAACCTTGGTGGCGTTGTCGTACCCGATTGTAGGCGCCAGGGATGTTACCAGCATCAGGCTTTCTCTCATCAGTTTTTCAATGCGGTCCGTGTTTGGTTTGATGTCTTTCAACATTCTTTCAGTGAAACTTGCCGTGGCGTCACCCAACAGCTGTATTGATTGCAGAAGGTTGTATGACATCATTGGATTATAGACATTTAGCTCAAAATGCCCTTGAGAACCGGCAAACTTTATTGCCGCGTCATTACCCATGATATGAGCCGCGACCTGTGTGAGAGCCTCTGCCTGAGTTGGGTTTACCTTCCCTGGCATGATGGAACTTCCCGGTTCATTCTCCGGCAGAATCAGTTCTCCAAGCCCCGATCTTGGACCACTGCCCAGAAATCTGATGTCATTGGCAATTTTGTAGCAACTGCCCGCAACAGATGCCAGAGCGCCTGACAGGAACACCATTGCGTCATGGGCGGCCAATGCCTCGAATTTGTTTGGCGCGCTCACGAAAGGCAGATCTGTAATCTGCGCCATGTTCGCGGCAACGGTTTCGCTCCAGCCCTCACGGGTGTTCAGTCCCGTCCCAACCGCCGTACCGCCTTGCGCAAGTTCATATATTCCAGGCATGGCCGCTTCAATTCTTTTAATGCCCATGCGAATCTGCTGAGCGTAACCGGAGAATTCCTGACCGAGTGTGAGAGGGGTCGCGTCTTGCGTGTGGGTTCGTCCAATTTTTATTATGCCATTGAAATCGGATGATTTTACTTCCAGTTCGGCAAGTGTTTTTTCCAAGCCGGGCCGCAGGACATCCCTTACACTCATTGCAGTTGCAACATGCATTGCAGTGGGAAAGGTATCGTTTGAAGACTGCCCCATGTTGCAGTGATCATTTGGATGAACGGGAGTTTTTGAACCCATTTTCCCGCCAAGAATTTCAATGGCACGGTTGGCGATGACCTCATTGGCGTTCATATTCGACTGCGTTCCCGAACCTGTTTGCCACACCACAAGGGGAAAATTGTCGTCCAAGCTGCCGGCGATGACCTCATCGGCCGCTTGAATTATGGCATTGGCTATTTCCGGTTTAAGGTTGCCATTGGCCCTATTTGCCATTGCGCAGGCTTTTTTGACCACTCCCAGCGCGCGCACTATTGCAGCAGGCTGTTTTTCCCATCCAATTGGAAAGTTCATGATTGAACGTTGCGTTTGCGCTCCCCAATATTTGCCGGCGGGGACTTCCAATGGGCCAAAGCTGTCGGATTCAATTCGCGTATCGGTCATGTTGTGTCTCTATTGTTGCCTGATTGCCTTCTTCATAATTCGAAGTCCGGAATTTAGGTTTACCGTCTATTCCCGATACCTGTTGAGACTTATCACATTTTCATCTGATGTGGCATGTTCCGCATCATCTGTATTGGCATAATTTGCCTCGATTTCATCCAGTTTATCTTTAAGTTCGCTTGAGGTTCTTTCAAACCTCAGGCCAAAATCGACCGACGGGTCGAAAAACGCCCTGATCGCATCAAAGGGTATTTGCAGTGTTTTATCCTCGTCGCTGAAATTCAATGTAACGGAAAAACAGTCTTCATGAACCACAAGATCCCTGAAGTAGTTTTGAAGCACAATTGTCATCTCCCTGTCAGCTGGATTTAGGGATAAATCACCGATATTGACATCGGGGTGATGGATTTCGAACGTTATGTAAAAACAGTGTTTGCCGGGAAGTCCGTTTTTACTTGCATCTGCAAGCACCTTGCGCACAACGCCTATCATGGCATCATTTACATGCAGTTGATAATTAATTGATTCTGACATCTGGAGTCCCATTTCTACCGGTTTTATATACCCCATAGTGCTTGCGCTCAATAACAATATTCCCTGCCCGCAATTGCCGTTATCTCACTGCAAATAAATGCCGATTCCGGCCGATGCCAAAGCCATTGCAATCATTGCGGGTATCATGGGCAGGCGGGCAAAAACAAGAATGAACCCCGCGACCAGCGCCAGAGCGGCGGGTATGACATTGAAAGACGAAAATTCAACTGCAGGGCCGAATTTGCCCGGAGTGACCTCTGAAAACAGAACATGCAGGGCAAACCATGCGGAAAGATTTAAAATCACGCCGACAACGGAGGCTGAAATTGCATTGAGCGCCTGTCTCAATCGAGGATTTGACAATAGGGTTTCCATATATGGCGCACCTGCAAAAATCCACAGAAAACATGGCGTGAAAGTCACCCACAAAGTGATAAGCATGGCCGATATTGCAACGGTTTCACCGTAATGGAAAAAACCCGTTAGATAGGCGGCAAATGCGGTAACCAGAATAAGCGGCCCCGGTGTTGTTTCGGCCAGCCCAAGCGCATCAATCATTTGCGGTGTGCTCAACCAGTTGAAATCGTTTGCGAATGCCTGAGTCATATATGACAAAACCGCATATGCTCCGCCAAAGGTCACCAGAGCGAGTTTCGAGAAAAAAACCGAAATTTCAAACAGCAGATCTTGCCCCGCGAACCATAGCGCGGCCCCGGGCGCGAACCATAGCAAGCCCCAGAAAAGTATTGTTCGACAGGTTTTTGCAAAGGGAACGTTTTGATGCGCGGGTGCTGAACCGTCGGATTGTCCAAATGCATATCCCAATATGCCCGCAACAATTATCACGGCCGGAAACGGAATTGATAAAATGAAAATCGAGATAAAAGCCGCCAGTGCCAGAACAGGTCCCGTCCATCCCGTCAAGGTTTGGCTTGAGAGCTTTGCGAGTGCCTGAATCACTATGATTGCAACAGTCGCCTTGATTCCGAGAAAAGCGTCTTGAACAATGGGCACATGTCCAAAATGCGCGTAGCCGTGTGCCAGTCCAAACATGATCAGGGCTCCGGGAAGCACAAACAGCAATCCCGCGATTAGGCCTCCAATCACTCCCCGAAGACGCCATCCCGCATAGGTTGCAAGTTGCATCGCCTCCGGTCCCGGCAGCAACATGCAAAATGAAAGAGCCTCCATGAACTGCCGCTCGCCAAGCCATTTGCGTCGTTCAACCAGTTCATGGTGCATGAGGGAAATCTGAGCGGCAGGGCCTCCAAATGACAAGATCCCGATTCGTGCAAAGACACGCGCTATATCTTTATTCGTGACCTGCAAGGCTGTAATGCTCCGCTTTTCCAAATCCCCGATACGCCCAAATATAGTCTGTGGCAAATAAGATTATGAAAGCACTAGTGCTTAAATTTATTTAATTTCATTTCCTGGAGTTTCCGGTGACCCCGCTTCCAGGACTCCACGAGATCCTCCGGGCCGCGGCTCCACCGGAACGGCC
>JAPOTF010000017.1 GCA_026709325.1 Roseovarius sp. | reverse complement strand
CCCGATTGGTATCGATCATTGACATTCGGGAAAAGCCCGGGTTGGCGGAACGGCGCCGGAAACACGAGGACCGCCGAGGGGCATGATTTACCTGACAACGGCTGGAACAGCCTGTATTATGGCTTGAAGGTAAAGCTCGACGCTCTCGCCGGAAATGGCCCAGGTAGCAGATGGTGGCGGGAACCTTCGACCAACTGCAGGGAACACCTGAATGAATCTCCGAGAATGCCATGCGCGCAAGCGGGTCGTGACGGCTGGGAAAGGACGCGCCAGATGACGGGCGAGGCTTTTGAAGCGACAACTGAAGCGAAGCGGCAGCCGATCCTGCTGGAGCGGCACTGCTCCGTGCGCCGCACGGTCGAGATTGTTCTGGACAGCTGGAGTTTCCTTATCCTGCGCGAGGCGTTTTTTGGCGTGAAGAGGTTTGACAAATTCCAATCCCGCCTGCGCATTCCACGCCAGACGTTGTCACGCAGGTTGAGAAAGCTGGTGGAAAACGGGCTGTTTTCAACCGGAACACCTGATAACGGACGGGGCAAGCATTATTTTTTAACGCCCCGCGGCAAAGATCTCTTCCCCACAATGCTGTCCCTGATGGAATTCGGCGACAAATGGCTTGCCGGCGGCGAACCGGCACCGCTGCAACTGATCCATACCACCTGCGGGAAGAAATGCAACCCGATCACCGTCTGCTCGGAATGCAAGACACCGGTGAAAGCGTTCGAGGTTGCGCACCGCGACGGACCGGGGGCCGGGTATTCCCCGCATGAGACGCACCTGGTCACCCGACGCAGCTCGGACCCGAACGTACTGCAGCGGGTCCGCCCCTGTTCAGTGGCGCGCAGCCTGGCAATCATCGGCGACCGCTGGAGTTTCCTGATTCTGCGCGAAGGCTGGTTCGGGGTGCGCCGTTTTGACGAAATGCGTGAAAAGCTCGGAATTGCCACGAATATCTTGGCTGATCGACTGCAACGGCTGACCAAGGCGGGCGTGTTCCGAAGGGTGCCGTACAACCCGGCCGGCGACCGGTTTGAATATAGATTCACCAAGATGGGTATCGATCTTTACAAGCCAATGCTGGTGATGATGGCCTGGGGAGATAAATGGCTCAGCGACGGACGCCCACCGCTACGGCTAAGGCATCGCGAATGCGACCAAGATTTTCAGGCTCAGGTGGTGTGCAGTGAATGCCTTGAACCCATCGCCGTGACAGACACCGACTACACGCTGACCTATATTCTGGATGAATAGTCGCCAAGGCTCTGAACCCCGGGTCGGGACCGGTGCAGCTCAGATGCTTTCGGAAATTGTGCCCCGCTCGATGACGAACTTCCGGTCCAGCAGATTTTCGCAATGCTGAGTGTTGGATTCCGCGATCAGAGCCGAAACCCCCTCGGCTTTCATGCCGGTCAGAATGCCGGAAATGCGGCGAGCCAGAATCGGCGCAATACCTTCTGATGGCTCATCCAGCAAGAGCAGCTTGTTGCCCAGCATTAGCGCCCGCGCCAGTGCGACAAGTTTTTGCTGTCCGCCAGATATGCTCGTGGCTGGCCGCTGCCGCAAAGCCTTGACTTCGGGGATGAGCTCGTAGATCCAGGCCAGCCGATCCTGCCAGTCCGGGATGCCAACCGACCAGACCGGGGTCAGGAGGTTCTCCTCGGAGGTCTGCGAGGGCACCAGTCGCCGATCTTCGGGCATATACCCTATCCCAAGCTTTGCGCGCTGGTGCGGCGGGGTTTTGGTCAACTCGAAATGGTCAAAAGCAACTTGCCCGGATATCGGCGCGATCAGCCCCATGATCGTCCGCAGGAATGTCGTTTTTCCCGCGCCGTTCGCGCCGATCAACCCAACTATCTGCCCGGTCCGGATATCAAGGGATCCTTCACGGATGATAGTTGCCGGTCCAATATCGACATTAAGTCTTGAAGCTTTAAGCATGTCCGGCACCCAATGCGCTTTCGCTGTCATTGGCGGGCCCATGGCTTTCGCCAAGAACATATTCGATCACTTTTGGGTCTTTCAGCGCCACGTCCGGGGGCGCGTCGCAAACAATCTCCCCTTGATAAAAGGCCAAAATGCGATCCACATAGCGCTGTACGATCTCCATGTCATGCTCAACGAACAAAACCGCCGTGCCCTGCTCTTTGAGCGCGTTCATGACCAGATCCATGAGGCGGAATTTTTCATCACTTGACACACCCGATGTCGGCTCATCCAAAAGCAGGAGCTTCGGGTTCGAAACCACGGCCATGGCAATGTCCAAAAGCTTCCGCACGCCTTGAGATAGGGTTCTTGTGACATTGTCGCGATGTTCGGTCAATTTGTAACGCTCCATGACCTGCTCGCATTCCCTGATCCGCTCTCTGGAGCGCAATGGCGCCAAAAGCGACTTCCGCTCCTTCCCTGCGAGCGAGACGGCAATCAGAAGATTCTCCAGAACCGTCATGGTCATGAAGACCTGGCTGATCTGGAAGGATCGGCAAACCCCAATCCGTGTGGCGTCGCGCGGCCTGATGCCGGTGATTTCCCGACCACTGAACTCAATCGATCCACTGGTGGGCTTCAGATAGCCGGTTATCATGTTTACGAACACTGTCTTGCCCGCGCCATTGGCCCCGATAATGCCTACCACCTCGCCATCGGCCACATCGACGTT
The DNA here is from genome assembly GCA_026709325.1 of Roseovarius sp. Classification (GTDB taxonomy): domain Bacteria; phylum Pseudomonadota; class Alphaproteobacteria; order Rhodobacterales; family Rhodobacteraceae; genus JAPOTF01. The sequence goes on along the minus strand of JAPOTF010000017.1, from coordinate 13,416 downwards.
GATGTTGCTGGCGGCGACGATGCCGGCAAAGGACTTGTGCAGATTCCGGACCCGAAGAACTGGAGTGCCAGTCATCGGACTTTTTCCCTTTTCCTCGAGATAAGCCGAGTCAGCGACCACAACCCTTCCGGCATGAAGAATATAATCCCCAGCAAGGTGCCGCCAACAATAAGCTGCCAGGCGTGAGGCGCCAGTTCAAAGGCAAAGGTGCGCAGGAATTCAAAGGTTATCGCGCCGATAAAGGGCGCTACAACGCTTCCCGGCCCGGCCATGATTGTGATGAAGACAAGTTCGCCTGAAACGGTCCAGTTAACCATGGAGTCCGGATCGACCTGTCCCAGGGCCATGGCCATCACACCACCCGCAACCCCCGCCAATGCGGCCGAGATCACATATTTGACGTGAATCGCCGTGGCGACTGAATAGCCCAAATACTCCACCCGAATTTCATTGTCGCGCACGGATGTTGTCAGGTGCCCCAGCGCAGAGTGCAGATAAAGCTGCACGCCCGTTGTCGCGATGACGCAAAGGCCGACAATTGCAAGAAACAGCGGGTATTTCGATTGTGGCTGCCACCCCAGGATCGTGGTCTGGGAAACGGAAAATCCATCTGTGGATCCCAACGCCTCGGTCTTCACCAGAACCCCGTATAGAACCATCGAAAAGGCCATCGACAGCATGGCAAAGAATATGCCACGATAGTGGCGCAGAACAAACCCCAGCACGAAACCCGTACCTCCAGCGACCGTCATGGCCGCCCCAAGACGCATAACAATATCCGTCGCGCCGGTATATCTCTCAAGCAGGGCCACCGCATAGGCACCCATCCCGAAATAAAGCGCATGCCCGAACGACACCAGTCCCGTGCGCCACAAAAGCAGCAGCCCCAGCACGGCAAGCCCATAGGCGAGACCGAACATGGTGTTGTTCAGGATCCAGTTCGGAAACAGGGTGCCGACAAGGGCCAGAACCAGAAAACCGGCAATCGTCCAGCGGATTGTCGCGTCTGACAGTGCCGATCTGATCATCATATTCTCCGGGCCTTGACTGGCGCGAACAGTCCCTCGGGTCGCACCATCAGAACCGCGGCCATCACGACAAAGATTACAAAGAGTTCGAATTCGGGGAATTTATGCACCGCCACGGCGCGAAGTATCCCAACCATCAGCGCGCCAATCAGGGCCCCGGGAATCGACCCCATTCCTCCAATCACGACCACGGCAAAGCTCAACACAATGATGTCGATGCCGATTCCCGGAGCGACCGATAACGTGGGCGAGATATAGGCGCCCCCCAACGCTCCAAGGGTGGCGCCCGCGACAAAGGTCCACACGAAGACGGCGTTCACGTTGATTCCGATCGCCAGACTGATTTCCCGGTCATAAATGACGGTCGTCAGGATCTTTCCCCATTTGGTGCGGTCCAGAGCGTACCAGCAGGCAAATGCGACCAGCGCGGCAAGCCCCAGCAAAGTCAGCGAGTAGACATCGCGCAATATCCCGCCCAGCTCGACACTTCCCAGAAACACCATGGGCTGGTAGGCGAAATATGGGTTGACCCCAAATACCAGAAGGATCAGATCTTCGAGCACCAGAAACAGCCCGAAGGTGGCAAGTATGATTATGACTTCTTCGTGATCGTAAAGCCTGCGCAGGATTAGACGCTCGATCAGCAATCCCAGCACTAGCCCAACTCCCATCGAAGACAGGCCGATCAGGACGAACCCGAACCAATCCGGAAACCCCAGATCTGCGGCGAGACCGATTGCATAGGCGGCCGAATAGGCGCCCCAGGCATAGAATCCCCCATGGGCCACGTTCAGGATTTTCATCACTCCAAAGATGATCGTCAGACCGACCGAAACAATGAAGAGATAGGATGCGTAGCTCAGGCCATCAAGGAGGATGGTGAAGGTAGTCTGCATGTGCTTACCTCATCAAGCGGCGGCGAGGTGGAGAGCCTTTACCCACCTCGCCGGCATTCATATGACGGTCAGCAATCGGAGCCGGGCATGCCGGCGGCCAGCCAATCTTCCGACAACTGGCCCGCAGGCGGCAGGATGCAGTGCGCCGGATAGATCTTCACATTGGTCACGGTCGGTTTGTCCTTTTCATCATCCCAGGCGGTGATGCCATAGCCGACGGCATGAATTGCCTGATGGCCTTTGCCAAGGGCGAAACTGACATCACCGGCAAGCGAGGTGAAATCCAGACCGGTCATTGCCGAAATGATCTGATCCGTATCGGGCGCCGCGCCATTGTCTGCCGAAGCTTTATCCATCGCGGCTTTCAATGCCAGCACGGACTGAGCGTACTGATAGGAGGATTCCAGCGGATATACCCCGTAACGTTCGCGATAGGCGTTGATGAACCATTCGTTCAACTCGCCCTCTCGGTCGCGCACCAGAATGCCAAACTCGCCGCGTGTCCCGATGACGGTTCCTTCAGGGAAACGCTTGCCCAGATTGTCGACGGCCGAGGCCCCGGCAACCGAGATGAACCGTTTCTTCTGAAAGAAGCCGCGCACCGATGCCTGAAGAACAAAAGCTTCGATATCTCCGTCCCAGAAGCTGGAATGGATCAGGTCGCTGTCTTCGAGCAGGAGTGTAGATATCTCGGTGCCATATTGGCCGGAGAAGATTTGGGGGAACTGCGGATTGTCCGAGGCCGTGGTGCCCGGTATCAGCTTCTGCATCGCGATGTCGAAAAATTTCCAGGAATCCTGACCCCAGGCGTAGTTCTGGTTGATGCCGTTATAGCTTTTGACGTCATCCAGCTGGTCCCGGATGTAAAGCGCCGCCGCCACGCTATCGCCCACAGCATGCGCTTGCGTGCGGAACGTGTATTTCCAGTCGCTGTCCTCAAACAGTCGCGGCGTGCCGCAAACCGACATGACGGTAAGGGTCTTCAATTCCTCGGCGACAGGTGCAATTGACAAGCACGACCCTGAAGAAATGTATCCCAGAACCGCATCGACGCCCTGTTTTTCGACAAGATTGCGATATTCGGCGACCTGCTTGGCATTGCCGCCAGATTCATCCGCGAAAATGGCCTCCAACTTAAGGCCGCCAAATCCCGCAGACCCATATGGCGCGGGCATGGCGCCTTCGTTGATGGCGTCAATCACCAGCTCGGCGCCATTGCGACCAGGCACCCCAAAAGGCCCAGCCGCCGGCCCGGTCAGAAAAGAAACCACCGCGACTTTGATCGAATCAGCTGCCAGCGAAGGCGATGCCAGGACCGAAACGCCCGTAAAGACGCTTAATGCCAACATCTTAAGTCCATTCTTTAAAGTTTTTTTGCGCATTGCATTGTCTCCCACCAATTGGCTTGCATTGTTGAAACCGTACAGCCTAAAGTTCTACAATGCAAGCAATATTATTTTTGACATCTGCAAAAAAATAGAGAAACCAGTCTCTTTTTGTCTTAATTACTTGCTTTTTTCTTCACATCTGCTTGACAAAACGAAAATTTAAGTCTAATAATGCAACTAAAGAAACCTGGAAGCTTTTGCGGGAGTGGCAAATGAAAATCGAATATGCCGTCACCATCTTTGCAGGGCGCGAAACGGTCTGGCAGTCCTGAATGACAACAATGTTCCAGGCAAACGCATCCCGGGACGCGAAGAGCTTGAGCAAGTCGGCGGGAGGTCATGGCGGCGAAGGTGACGATAATGGAGAACCCCATCAAGGCACGGTTTGCCGGCGAGATCACAGTAGGCGACATTATCACGCCGAGAAGGGCGTGTTCCATCCGGCGTCCGCGGGAATCGCATTGCCGGTTTTGCGAAAGGATTGGCCATGGTTCAACTGGAGTAGTTCTCTGCCCACCAAACGATCCCGCATTACCACACCAGAGCCGATGTTGGCGGCGAGATCGCCCGGCCTGGGGCCGGGCTGCCGGATGGCGGCGCCGAGAAACCGGCGAAAAAAAATGTTGACGATTTCAACACGGTCGCCCGCAACCGGGGCTCCCTATGGCTAACATGTCCGATATTCTAGTTGAAACCAAAGCCGGCATCGCCACCGTCACCATCAATCGCCCGCAGGCACGCAACACCGTGACTTATGACATGTGGCGCGGATTTGCCGATATTTTCGGCGAGCTGAACGCCGACAAATGCGTTCGCTCGGTTATCCTGACGGGAGCGGGCGGCGACTTCTCGGCGGGGGCCGACATCAGCGAGTTTGGCAAAACCAGGGAAAACCTTGAAAAAGCCAGGGAATACGAGGTGGCGGTAGACAAGTGCTGCGCCGCAATCATGCACTGCGCCAAGCCGGTGATTGCCGTGAACCTTGGCTATACGCTGGGCGGGGGTGCGCACCTGGCGATGTCCGCCGACTTCCGCTATGCGCACAGCGCGGCCAGGTTCGGCATTCCCGCGGCCAATCTCTCCATCGTCTACGGAGTGCAGGCCACCCGCAAATTGCTCGCGCTCGTGGGCCTGATCGAGGCCAAGCGGATTCTCTACACCGCGCAACGGTTCGACGCCGAACATGCCCTCAGAATTGGCTTCGTCGATCACGTTTCCGAGACTCCGATGGCCGCAGCCGTCGAATTCGCCGGAGCAATGGCCGCCAAGGCGCCCTTGACTCAGGGGGGCGCAAAATACATCCTCAACAGCGTAGCGCTGCAGGAGTTTGACGCGGGCACGGCCGATGCGCTGATCGACCGCGCGGCGGCCAGTTTCGACTATGCCGAAGGCCGCAACGCTTTTGCCGAAAAGCGCCCGCCGGCGTTTCGGGGAGAATAGATGAAACCCGCCCCTTTCGAATATGTCCGGCCCGAAACCCTGGCAGAAGCCGTGACTGCGCTGGACCATGAGGACGCCAAGATCATCGCGGGCGGGCAAAGCCTGCTGCCAATGATGAATTTCCGCCTGGCACAGCCCGAGCGGCTGGTCGACATAAATCGCATCGTCGAACTCGGCCAGATCGAGAAGACCGAAAGCGGTATCCGGATCGGCGCATTGGTGCGCCACGCTGAAGCCGCGCGAAGCGATCTGCTCGCCGACCACTTCCCAATCATCCGAGAGGCGATGCCACATGTGGCTCATGTGGCCATCCGCAACCGGGGCACAATCGCGGGCAGCCTGTGCCATGCCGACCCCGCGGCGGAATGGCCGCTTTTGGTGACTTTGCTGGAGGGGGAAATTGAGATTCTGGGCGGCAACGGGCCGCGCAAGGCGAAACCGGCAGAGTTCTTTCTGGCTCCGCTGGTCACAGACATTGAAGAAACCGAACTGGTAACCGGTATATACCTGCCCCTGCCCGATGCACCCTGCGGCATGGCCTTTGACGAGGTCGCCCAACGCGCAGGGGATTTTGCCGTAGTCGCGGCGGGCGCGCTTGTTTGCGTTAAAGGCGGGCAATTCGCCGAGGTCAGGCTGGGCCTGGGCGGCGTCTTTGACACCTCGGTCCGCGGATCCGCTTTGGAAAAGGCTCTGACTGGCAAACCCGCCACAACCGAAGCCATTGACTCGGCATTGCCTCTGGCCGTGGAAGACCTTGAACCCAATGACGACCTGCACGCCTCTGCCGCCTACCGGCTGTCGCTGGTGCCGGTTCTGGCGCGCCGGGTTCTGACCCGCGCGATGAAAGTTGCCGCGACATGACCGGCAAGACACATATATATCTGACCGTAAATGGCGAGACGTTCGACGCTTGCGTTGAACCCCGAATGCTGGCCGCCGACTTCCTGCGCGACGAGTTGGGCCTGACAGGCACTCATGTCGGCTGCGAACATGGCGTCTGCGGAACCTGCACCATCACCCTTAACGGCGTCAGCGCCCGATCCTGCCTCATGCTGGCCGTGCAACTTGATGGCATGGATGTGCAAACGGTCGAGGGCCTCGGCACAATGCGCAAAATGCACCGAATACAAGAGGCGTTCCGCGAACATCACGCGCTGCAATGCGGCTTCTGCACGCCGGGCTTTCTTATGACCGTTCACGACATTCTCAACACCATGCCCCTGCGAGACGACGACGAGATCCGCGACGCGCTATCGGGCAATATCTGCCGCTGCACCGGCTATGAGCACATCGTCAAAGCCGTGCGCACACTGGTCAACGAACGCGACGGAGTCCAAACCCCATGAAGATGCACATCCTCGATGCCGGCCGTCTGGCCATGAAAAAGCGCGTCTACGTGCCCGATTGCACCGACAAGACCGAGATGATCGAACTGCCGGTAATGGCGATACTGTTCCGCCACGCGCAGGGCAACATCCTGTTCGACACCGGATGCCACCCATCCGTGTCGACCGATGCCGAGGCGCGCTGGGGGAAGCTGGCCGGGGTGATGCGCCCGATTGGCCAACACTCCAACAACGTGATTGACAGCCTTGCGGCGCTTGACTTGACCCCGGATGACATCAACGTGGTGGTTAACTCGCATTTCCACCCCGATCATTGCGGCTGTAACGAGTTCTTCACCAAAGCGCGCTTCGTTGCGCATGAAAAGGAACTGGCCGAAGCCAGGGGCAAAAACGCCGCCGCGCAAGGCTACATGCCGCGGGAATGGGACCATCCGATGCAGATGGACACCTGCACAGACGGCCATGACGTGATGGGCGACGGGCTGCTGACCACCATCGACCTGCCGGGACATACGCCGGGCATGATGGGACTTAAGGCGTTTCTGGAAAACACCGGCCGGGTGCTGCTGGTTTCCGACGCCGTCAGCCTGCGCCGCAATCTCGACAACGACGAGGTTCCCAGAAACGCCGTCGACGCCAACGCGCTGCGGAGATCTTACGAGACAATCCGCAAAATCGAGGCGACTGGCGCCATGGTCATCTGCTGCCATGATGACGAGGAATATCGGGGTCTGAAAAAAGGCCTGGAAGCCTATGACTGACGCCACCGCATATACAAGGCCCAAATATGTCGGCCAACCGGTACAGCGGCTGGAAGATCCCCGCCTTCTGACGGGCCGAGGCCGCTATACCGCCGATATCCAGCTGCCGCGCACGGTGCATCTGGCCTTCCTCCGCTCGAATCAGGCCTATGCCCGCATCAACAAAATCGACATGGAAGATGCGCGCGCCGTGCCCGGAGTAATCGGGATTTATGCCGCCGCCGACTTCGGACATATCCCCGACATCGAGGCGCCCTCGAAGATGGAGAACTACCGCGCCACCGCCTGCCCGGTTCTGGCTCGCGATCTGGTACGCTATGTCGGCGAGCCGGTGGTCGCCATCGTCGCCACCAGCCGCTATTTGGCCGAAGACGCTGCCGCGCTGATCGACATCGACTACAAACCGCTCGACGCGGCCATAACCGCACGTGATGCCTTGGCCGAAAATGCGCCAAAACTGCACCCGGAACTTCCCTCCAACATCATTCTCGAACGCGTGTTCGCCACCGGCGACGCACCTGCCGACATTGCCAACGCGCCGCACAGGGTCTCAGGCCGGTTTAACCTGACGCGCAAGACATCCGTGTCCACGGAACCGCGCGCCTACCTGGCCGATTACGACGCCGGCAAGGACGAACTGACACTCTACGACGCCACCAATATACCCGGCATCGTCCGGGACGAGCTCGCGCGCCTTCTCAACCTCGACGGCAACCAAATCCGCGTGATAGCACCCGACGTGGGCGGCAGCTTCGGCGGCAAGGGCTCGCTTTACCCCGAAGAGGTCATCGTCGCCGATCTGGCCCGCCGCCTTGACCGACCGGTGAAATACGTGGCAGACCGGCTGGAAGAGATCACCGCCAGTTCGCAGGCCTTTGGCGAAGAGGTCGAGGCCACGCTGGCCTTCAACGCCGATGGCCGGTTTCTGGCGCTCGAGGCCGAGATCATCGGCGATATCGGGGCCTACTCGATCTATCCGTGGACGGCGGCGCTGGAACCGGTTCAAGTGGCCAGTTTCCTTCCCGGACCCTATAAGACACCCGCCTACAGGGGCCGCGCGCGCGGCATCTGCACACCCAAACCGCCCACGGGCCCCTATCGCGGCGTCGGTCGTCCAATGGCCGTCTTTGCCATGGAGCGCCTGGTCGATCTGGCCGCTGCCGAACTGGGCCTGTGCCCGGTCGAAATACGCCGCCGCAACCTGGCCGGCGCCGATGACTTTCCCCATCGCATCGGCTCGGGCCTGATCTGGAACCGCTCCGGTTTTCAGGAATGTCTGACGGCAGCCGAAGAGGCCATTGATCTGCCTGCCTTGCAGGCCGAAAAGGCGGCAGGCGACAAGTGGATCGGTGTCGGCTTCGCCTCCTATGCCGAACTCACCGGCATCGGCTCCCGCATCGCCGTTGCACCGGGCATGCCTATGAACACGGGTGCGGAAACCGCATCGGTTCGCATCGACGCCACCGGCGCAATCACCGCGAAATTCGGTATTTCGTCCCATGGCCAAAGCCTCGAAACCACGCTGGCGCAGATCGTGGCCGAAGAGCTTGGCGTGAAACCCGAAGACGTGCGCGTTGTGCATGGCGACACCGCGGCGAGCCCTAACGGGACCGGCACCTATGCCAGCCGCTCGGCGGTTCTGGGCGGCGGCGCGGCGATCAAGACCACACGGGCCCTGCTCAAAAAGGTCAGGCGCGCGGCCGCATGCCTCTTCGACGTCGACCCCGATCAGGTCGAAACCGGCGACGGACGCATCTTCGTGCGCGGCACCAACCATTCAATCGACTTCAAGGAACTCGCCCGCGTCGTCTATGCCGACACGACCGCCCTGCCGATGGACAGGCGTGAGACGCTGGAAGCGCAGGAAACCTATGATCCATTCCTCGGAACCACAAGCTCTTCGACCCATGTGGCCGTGGTCGAGATCGACCCCGAAACGCTCGCCATCAAGCTTCGCGACTTCGTCGTCGCCGAGGATTGCGGCAAGCTGATCAACCCGCTAGTGGTGGACGGACAGGTCCATGGCGGCGTGGCCCAGGGCGTCGGCGCCGCCTTGCTGGAAGAGCTGAAATTCGACGAGACCGGTCAGCCGATCACTGCAACGCTGGCCGATTACCTCGTCCCCACCTCTGCCGAAATGCCGCCGATGCATATCCGGCATGTGGAAACCGAGCTGCCCGACAATCCCGGCGGCTTCCGCGGCATGGGCGAAGGCGGCACCATCGGCGCCACCGCCGCAATTGCCAACGCGATTGCCGACGCGGTCTCTCATCTCGGGCTGGAGATCAACTCCCTGCCCATCACCCCAAACAAACTGCACGCGCTGATCGCGGCGGGCGCAACCCAATAGAAAGAGATGAACTCATGGATCTTAAACTGAAAGGCAAAGTGGCGCTGATCACCGGCGGCGGGCGCGATACCGGAAGACAGATCGCGGAAACGCTAGCCGCTGAGGGCGCCGTCGTCGCGGTCAACTACCGCAAATCCAGGGATGAGGCCGATGAAGTTGTAAAAGCCATCGAAGCGGGAGGCGGGCAGGCCCGCGCCTACCAGGCCGACATTGGACATTACGATCAGGTCACCGCCATGGTTGACCGGATCGTCGCCGATTTTTTCCACATCGACATCCTAATCAACAACGCCGGATACGTGGTCTACAAGAAATTCATCGAATCGACGCCCGAGGAGTGGCATGCGCAGATCAGCACCTGCCTCTATGGCGCCATCCACTGCTGCCACGCGGTCGCCCCGCACATGATCAAGCGGAACGGCGGCCGGATCATTTCGCTGGTCGGCGACAGCTCACGCGTTGGGGAGGCAAACCTGGCCCTGGCGGCAGCGGCTCGCGGCGGCACCATCGCGCTTGGCAAGTCGCTGGCCAGGGAACTGGGCCGCGCCAGTGTCTGCGTCAACACCGTGTCTCTGGGCCTTGTACAGACCGCCCATTCCGACGCCGCCTTTCTGGAAAAGAACATGGAAAAGATCGTTCGCGCCTATCCGGTTCGCCGCATCGGCAAACCTGACGACATTGCGCCAATGGTGGCCTTCCTGTCATCGGACGCCGCTTCGTGGGTGACCGGTCAGGTGATTTCGGTCAACGGCGGTTTCTCGATGGCCTGATCGTGGCCGGCGGCAATCCGCTCCGCACGAAACGGGAGGAAGATTATGATACGAACCGACCTGATCGCACCTGTCACGGAACTGCTGGAGCGGCAGGCAGCCGCCATGCCGGGCAAACTGGCGTTCGAGGATGCGACCCGCGCGGTCACCTATGGCCAGCTGGAGCGCGAAACCCGCAACATGGCCGGACAGATGCGCGCCATTGGTCTGCAACCAGGGGGCAGTGTCGGCATCTGGCTTTCAAACTCGGTCGACTGGGTGGTTGCCACGCTGGCCGCCATCCGCACCGGTGGAGTCGCCGTTCCCATCCCGGCAGACGCCAAACCGCGCGAGGTCGCCTATCGCCTGGGCGATGCCGCCATCGATGTGCTTGTCACCCATCCAGACACGCTGCCGGTACTGGAAAAGATCGAGCGGCGCAAAGGCCTCCATCCTGGCAGAATCATCGCCACCGGTCGCGCCCCGGGGCATGTCCTGAACTTTGACGATCTGATCGCAACCCCGGCGGCCACCTCCCTCCCGCCCGAGGATATCGACGCTGTCTCGCTGCTCGTCTACACTTCGGGCACGACCGGCCAGCCCAAGGGCGTGCAACTGACCACCCGTTCAATGCTCTGGGTCAATGCCGCCTGCTGGAACCCGATCTTTGGCATGGGAATGGACGATGTCATCCTGTCCCCCCTGCCGCTCTTTCACTCCTATGCACTGAATTTCTGCTTGCTGTCCATCATCGCCAACGGCGCCAGCGAATACATCATGGAAAGGTTTTCGACCGAAAGCGCGATGGCCTTGCTGGACCAGGGCCGATTCACCCTGATGCCGGGCGTGCCAACCATATTCCACTACCTTATGCTCGCAGCCACCGAGACCGGGCGGAACCCTTTTCAGACCATCCGCCGCTGCGTGTCCGCCGGGGCGATCATGCCCGCCGCACTCAACACCGAATTTGAAGACCGCTTCGGCATCGAACTGCTTGACGGCTACGGGATTACCGAAACTTCGACAATGGTCACGCTTAACTGGCCAGGACCGGGGCGCGTTCCCGGCTCCTGCGGGCTGCCCCTGCCCGGCCTCGCGGTGCGCCTGATCGATCCCTCCACCGGCAAGGACGCCAAACAGGGCGTGGAGGGCGAACTGATCTGCCGCGGCCCGAACGTGATGCAGGGCTACCTGAACAAGCCCGAGGCCACCGCCAGCGCCCTGCGCGACGGCTGGTACCACACCGGCGACCTTGCCCGAGCCGACGCAAACGGCTTCCTGACCATCACCGGACGGCTGAAAGAGCTCATAATCCGTGGCGGCCAGAATATCGCACCTGCCGAAGTCGAAGAAACCATTGTCCAGATGGACGGCGTCCGCGACTGCGCAGTCGTTGGCGTCAGCCACAAGACACTGGGAGAGGTGCCCGTGGCCTTCATCGTTCCCGAAGACGCCAAACCGCCGGACCTCCAGGCCATCCGCGCATTCTGCGACGACCGGCTGCCGACCTACAAGCACCCCAACGCCGTAAAATCCATTCGGGAAATTCCGCGCACCGGCTCGGGAAAAATCATGCGCTTCAAACTGCGTGACATGTTCGAGGCCGAAATCCGACCGGGAAAACAAGGACAAGGAACATGACCCCCTTCACCTTCAACACCACCAAGTCTCTCATCTTCGAAACCGGCGCCGCGTCCCGCATGGCCGAGCTTGCCGGCAGGACGCTGGGCGAAACCGCCATGCTCGTCACCGATCCGGGCCTGCGCAAACTCGGCATGGTCGATCCGGCTATCGCGTCCCTGGAAAACGCCGGTCACAAGGTCGCGGTTTTCGACGCGGTCGAGGCCGATCCATCGCTGAAAACGCTTATGAAAGCCGTCGAATTCGGACGCAACGCCGGGGCCACCGGCCTGCTCGGCTTTGGCGGCGGATCGCCCATGGACGTGTCCAAGCTGGCCGCCCTGCTGCTGGGCTCGGACGAAGACCTGGACGAAGCCTGGGGCGTTGCCCGGGCCAAGGGTCCTCGCCTGCCTCTGGTACTGGTTCCCACCACTGCCGGCACCGGATCCGAGGTCACGCCGGTCTCGATCATCACAGTCGGCGCCGAGGAAAAGCGCGGCGTGTCCTCGCCCGTCATCCTGCCAGATATAGCCATTCTGGACGCCGACCTGACCACCGGCCTGCCCGCCCACATCACCGCCGCCACTGGCGTCGATGCCATGGTGCACGCGATCGAGGCCTATGCCTCAAAATCCGCCAACAACAACCCGCTCTCCAAGATGCTCGCGCGCGAGGCACTGCGCCTTCTGGGTGCGAATATCGAAAGTGCCGTCTTCAACGGGTCCGACAGGGATGCGCGTGGCGCGATGCTGCTGGGCGCGATGCTCGCCGGGCAGGCCTTTGCCAACTCGCCGGTGGCTGCCGTGCACGCGCTGGCCTATCCCATCGGCGGAACGTTCCACGTCCCGCACGGGTTGTCGAACGCGCTGGTCCTGCCGCATGTGCTGCGCTTCAATGCGCCAGACGCGCATGGGCTTTACGCCGAGATTGCCGCCGACGCCTTCCCGCTCCTGGCTCAGGTCGAAGGATCGCGGGCACGCTGCGCCGCCTTCATCGACGCGCTGGCCGATCTGTCGTCCAGACTCGGCCTGCAAACCCGCCTTCGCGACGTGGACATTCCCGAAGACGCGATTGGCAAGATGGCCTCCGACGCGATGATTCAGCAGCGCCTGTTGATAAACAACCCGCGCGAGGTTTCGGAACAGGATGCGTTCAGCATCTACAGGACGGCCTGGTAATGGGAGAGCGGCCACCGATACCCATCCGTGCCGACTACGCGGATTTCTACCATTTGCAAACACGCTGGATGGATAATGACGTTTACGGCCACCTGAACAACGTGGTGCATTATTCCATGTTTGACACAGCCATAAACGGCTGGGCCATTGAGCGTGGTTTGCTGGACCCTCGCGCATCCGAATCCTACGGGCTGGTTGTGGAAACCGGCTGCAAGTACCATGCCGAAATGGGTTTCCCGGATCGGATCACCGCTGGCTTGCGCGTTTCGAAACTCGGCAACTCCTCGATCCGCTATGAAGTCGGCCTGTTTCGCAATGACGAAGACATCGCCTCTGCCGAGGGGTTCTTTACCCATGTCTACGTTAACCGCAATACCCACCTCCCCACTCCGATCAATGCAGAGCGTCGTGCCGCTTTTGAAAAGCTGGTGAAAAATCCATGATGACCCTGACCCTCCAAGATCCGACCGTGCCGCAATCCAAAGTGTTCATCGCCGGGCAATGGTGGATGCCGCTGATGGCAGGACCCTTCGGCGCGCGCGATGGTTCCCGAACCCCGCGAGCATTTCCAAACCTCGCCAATACGATGTTGGAGGTTTGGCATTTGACAATTCCCGCCGCCTCGTCACTTCGGTTTCGCGCAATCTCCAAATAAAATGA
>JAPOTF010000110.1 GCA_026709325.1 Roseovarius sp. | reverse complement strand
AGGCTTAGGTTGAGAGGATGACCAATCACCTTGATCCTTATCATGAATTCGATAAACGGATTGCCGTGTTGAGGAACGCATGAACTCAATGAATGCCAAGAATGAAAGCGCAATCGATTGCATGAATACGATCCTGGCGGATTTCAAGACAGAGACCGCGAAATGCTATAAAGCTACTATTCAATGGACGGCCGGGCTTGTCTTCGGAGCAACGGTTTTGATTATTGCCGTTCTCGGGATTCTCATTCGCTGGCCCGTCCCGCCCGTCTAATTCACCACCACGTTCGTCGGAATTGAACCAAAGTTCAGAGATCCCCGCGCCTCGATGCAACCGACAGGCCCCACCAAATCAGGCTGTGTCGTGTTCTGGCCCAGCTGAGTTGGCTTTCAGTACGACCGGACAGGTCGTGCAGGTGTATCGGGCGGATTGACAAGTTAGGAGGCGGTGGGTGATGGAGTATTCCGAACGCGAAAAGTGGACCCAGCGCGTCCTTGCCTATCTCAACCATGAACGGCGTCGCTGCACCTATGGGGCCTTGGCTGGCATTCTCGGTTTGATCCCTCGGTCAGTTGGTCGGCGGTATTTGGGCAAACCTCGCCCGGAAGCCTCCCGGGTTGTTCTCAAAGCCACGGGCAAACCCAGCGGCTATTGCGCGGATCAGATGGCTGAAGGGCTCTGTGACGGGCCTGGTCCCATCACCTGCCCCGAAGAATTGCGCCGACGGGTGACCGAATTTGAACACAGGGCAGTTCAATGAACGGTCCACATGTTGTGCATCTAGAATACCGCATTGCCTGCAATGGCCACTTCGACTGGTCAGCGAATGAAGTTCCATTTAAATGCTTATTAAAAAGTTCAAAATCAAATTGCCGCAAATGCATGGCGCACCGGAAAATTCCGGAACACATTTACGAAAACGCAACCAATGCGCATATCCGGAATCTACCGGAAAAGCTGCTTGTCAATGGACGGCATTGTTAACGGTTTGAGATACGGAATGATTGAGATGCCGGCAGTTGGCACATTCAAAATATCGCGAAACGCGGCAGGTGCTGACTGCATTGCGGAGAAACCGGCAATGCGCGTTCAATGACGCTCTCTTCGCGTCCACCCCCAAAGGCAAATCATCTCCATTATCACATGCGCTCCCGCAATTGCCGTTGCTCCGGACGCGTCATACTGAGGTGAAACTTCGACCATATCGCCTCCGACAATGTTAATTCCAGCCAGTTCCCTTAATATTGCCGCCGCCTGCCAGCTGTGCAATCCGCCCCACACCGGAGTCCCCGTGCCAGGCGCAAAGGCGGGATCCAGACAATCGATGTCAAATGTCAAATAAACGGGATTGTCGCCCGCAACCTTCCTGATTTCATTCGCGACATCAGTCGGTTTGCTTTCATGTATCTGTCTCGCGGTAATTGCGCGAATTCCAAGATTGTCGCTGTTAAACGTTCTGATGCCAACCTGAATTGAAGAGGGCGTGTCAATGACTCCTTCCCTGGCGGCCTTGTAAAACATCGTTCCGTGGTCAATGCGATGAATGTCGTCATCTTTCCAGGTATCGGAGTGCGCATCGAAATGCAGCAGCGAGACAGGTCCGAATTTTTCCGCGTATGCCCTTAGAACCGGAAATGAAATATAGTGATCTCCTCCGATGGCAATGCTGCCTGCGCCTGCCGCAAGTATTGTTCGGATATGTTCCGTGAGAGCGCCGGGGAAATCTTTAATGTTCGCATAGTCATATGCGAGATCGCCATAATCCACCACGTTAAACTCCTCAAGCGGACTGTAGCCTCCCCAATGCATTGGCGGGTCACATGGCTGCAACGCGCTCGCCTCGCGCACGGCCCGGGGTCCAAATCTTGCGCCTGGACGATTTGTGACCGCTTGATCAAAAGGTACTCCGGTTATGGCAATATCCACGCCATCAAGATTCTTCGTGTATTTTCTTCTTAAAAACGAGGTGGCTCCCGAGAAAGTGCTCTCGTATGACAATCCTCGCATGTTTTTACGTGTAAAAGCCAAATCAATCTGATTTCTTGATTCATCCAGAGACATTAAGCCAACTCCTTTTATTGCAAAGTTCGTAATTCCAAAAATCGGAATTGCCTGCTTCATTTCAATTATGATTGTGAAAACCGTGAACTGAAAGTTCAAAATTTCATCCATGCAAAAAGGCTGCTTCACTGTAAAATATCGCAACCTTTGTTTGCGATGGTTGGTGTGCGGCCTGTTACGTCACCATCGAATTGACAACCTGAGGGACTGCTTTCAGGCCCCTGTCGCGAAACTTGAAAAAGCCCGAACTGTGGCCATGGCCTTCAAGCGCCCCTCCTGACGCGCACTCGCGCGGTCACGCTCTCCAATCCATCCTTCGGCGGCGCTTTTTTTAAATCGGGTTTTTATCCGAGAGTTGACATGCCTGCCGGATACATGCACATCTTTTTAATGCGAAAACGACCAGCATTGCTCATGTAAAAAAGCTGGAGGGAATTACCTGCAGGCCCATCATGAATGAAAACGAAACAAACACTTGCGGCCAAACCTTGATTTGCAAGACATCTGTGCTGTCACCGCAATATCATCCACGCCCCGAGCATCTCCCCAAGATCTATGTTTGGGTCATGAGATGCAGTGAATGCGGATTTGTGTATGGTGCAAACAACTGTGACGCATGGCTTCGCAAATGCCCTCGATGCCAAGGCGGGAAACCCGGTTTCGATTTGTCGTTTGCGGGACGTTCCAACACGGAATCTCACATGGATTTCGTCCGCGAAAACGAATCCGGCATTTCGCGCCTGCTTGAAATCATGCGTCGGCTACGCGACCCGAACACGGGATGCCCCTGGGACATTGAGCAGGATTTCAAATCCATAGCGCACCATGCGATTGAAGAGGCCTATGAAGTTTGCGACGCAATTGAGCGCGGGGAATGGAATGAACTGAAAGACGAACTCGGAGACTTGCTTTTTCAGACGGTGTTCCATGCGCAAATGGCCGAAGAAAAAGAGCTTTTTTCATTCAATGACATCGCAAACGCAATTGCGGACAAGATGGTGAAGCGTCATCCTCATGTCTTCGGAGACGAATCGCGGGAAAAAAGCGCTGAACGGCAAATGCGCGACTGGGAGAGCGCAAAGGCCTCTGAACGTCAATCCAATGCCCGCACGGGCGCTCTAGATGATGTCGCCATTGCCCTGCCATCCCTTCTCCGCGCGATAAAACTGCAAAAAAGAGCGGCGCGAGTGGGTTTCGACTGGCCCTGCGCAAAAAACGTCGTCAAAAAAATTTCCGAAGAGGCGGAGGAACTTCTCGCGGAAATCGATGCCGATGAAGACGGCAGGGTTGAAGAGGAAGTCGGCGATCTCCTGTTCTCCATTGCCAATTTCGCGCGTCATCTGAACATTGATCCCGAACAGGCTCTCCGCCGCGCAAACTCCAAATTTGAATCAAGATTCAAACGCATGGAAAACATTGTTCAAGACCTTGGAATGAATATTGAAGACGCAACTCTCGGAGAATTGGACGAGTTATGGAACAGGGCAAAAAAAGATGAAAAAAGGCGCCCGAAAAATCCGTAGCGAAACGCCGCCGAATTCGTTGCGGGAAAGATTTGCGTCATGCCCTTGGCCCGCAGTCATCAAAAAGGGATGCAGGGGCATTGAAATCAAAAACCGTTTTTTGCAAATGCCGAATTTTGCGGTCAACGGCATATTGCCGGCATTGGGCGCGGTTCAGGTTTGAGCGCTGAATTCACCGCGCACGGGATGTAAAAAGCCTGCAAATTGAACAAAATTCGGGTTTAAGGCCGAAGATCATGAATGCGGCGCATTCACGACTGCAATCCGGGCGGTCTTTTTTCAGGCCATTGCGTGGCGACATGATAGGCTTTTGCCATTTCGAGAAGCGCGGCGTCACTGCCTCGACGCCCGATAAGCTGAATTCCCGCAGGCAGGCCATTATCCCCAAAACCGGCGGGAATCGCGACAACCGGCAATCCAATCAGGCTGGCGGGAATTGTCACCTCCATCCATCTGTGATAGGTGTCCATTGCCTTGTCGCCGATTGTTTCGGGCGATATGGACTCGATGGGAAACGGCCAAACCTGCGCGGAGGGAAGAACCAGGGCATCATATACGTCAAAAACCAGGCTGGCCGAGCGAAACCAGCTGGATCTGATGACGCTGGCCGAATGAACATCCATGGCCGTAAAGCCAATCCCGCGCTCAATTTCCCATATCGCGTCTCTCTTGAGGTGATTGCGTTTTTCCGGATCGTCCAGCAGCACCGCGAGCCTGGATGCAATCTGCCAGCTTCTCAGCGTGGTCCAGCTATTCCATAGCTCCTCGCTGCCAAAGGGAGGTTGAAGCGCTTCCACGGCCGCCCCAAGGGATTCAAAGACTCCCATCGCGGACTCTCCCACCTGCATAATGCCATCTTCATAGGCATGCGCGCCGCCCCAGTCGGCCAGCCATCCAATGCGCCGGCCTTTAATGAAATTTTCCGTTTTTTTCACTGGCTCAAATGCACGGCCGTGCGGCTGGCGGGAATCCGGCCCCGACATGACCCTTAAAAGCAGGCCCAGATCGCCCGGACTGCGCGCCATTGGACCGTTTGTGGCAAGCTGATGCAGGAAAGTGTCGCCTTCCGGATCTGATGGTACCAGCCCCCAGCTGGGTCTCATCCCGTAGACATTGTTCCATCCGGCCGGGTTTCTAAGGGATCCCATCATGTCGGACCCGTCTGCAATTGACACCATTCTCGCGGCCAGCGCCACCGCCGCGCCGCCCGATGAACCTCCGCATGAAACCTTGTTGCAATATGGATTGCATGTGCTGCCATGTACGGAATTGAACGTGTGGCTGCCCAATCCGAATTCAGGTGTGTTGGTCTTGCCAATCACAATGGCGCCCGCGGCTTTTAATCTTGCCACGTGAACGCTATCGTCTTGCGCCGCAAAATCCTTGAACAAGGTGGAACCCATTGATGTGGGAAATCCCTTCGCGTTCGCCAGATCCTTGATGGCTATTGGCAAACCGTGCAGAGGTCCGTCTGATTTGACATTGTCCCTGTTTCGCGCCTCCTCCAGCAAAAGCCCATGGTCCCGAATGGACACGATCGCGTTTAAGGGCCCGTTAACGCGATCTATTCGATCCAGTGTCGCGGACATTATTTCCTCGGCGGAAACCTCTCCGGCCGATATCATTTCAGCCTGCCTTGCGGCATCAAATTCCAGAATTTCCTCCAATTGCGCCTCCCGCGTCGCTATCTGGGTGTTTTCAGGCGGTCACTGGGCCCGGGAATCGCCTTGAGCTTCCGCGCGGCTTTTTCCCGTCACGTTCATGGCAAGCGTCGCGGCCATGAACTGATCAAGATCTCCATCCAAGACCCCCTTGGTATCGGAAGTCTCGACATTGGTGCGCAAATCTTTAACCATCTGATATGGCTGTAATACATATGAGCGAATTTGATTGCCCCAGCCCGCATCGCCTTTCGCCTCGTGCTGCGCGGCGATTTCCGCATTTCGCAAATCGAGCTCCCGCTGATACAGGCGCGATTTCAATGCCTTCATTGCTATGTCGCGATTCTGATGCTGGGATTTTTCGGAACTGGTCACAACTATGCCCGTCGGGTGGTGGGTAATTCTAACGGCCGAGTCGGTTTTGTTGACATGCTGCCCGCCGGCCCCGGAACTGCGAAACGTGTCAATTCGGATATCGTTCTGATTGACTTCGACTTCTATGTTGTCGTCGACAACCGGATATACCCAGACGGAACAGAATGACGTGTGCCTTTTTGCCGCGGAGTCAAATGGCGATATGCGCACCAGTCGATGCACTCCGGATTCCGATTTCAGCCAGCCATAGGCGTTGTGCCCGGCAATCTTGTAGGTGGCGGATTTTATGCCCGCCTCGTCACCATGCTGGATTGATTGCGCAACCGTGTCGTAGCCACGGTTTTCCGCCCAGCGCAAATACATCCTGACAAGCATGTGCGCCCAATCGCAGCTTTCGGTTCCTCCAGCGCCCGCATTGACTTCAATGAAGCTGTCATTGGCGTCAGCCTCGCCATTCAGCAGTGCCTCAAGCTCTTTCTTCGCGGCGGATTCCGCAAGAGCGCGCAACGCGGATTCGGCTTCCGCGACAACATCGGAATCCCCTTCCATTTCTGCCAGTTCGATGAGCTCGACATTTTCCCGAAGTTCGCTCTCTATCTGGTTGTGATCCTCCATTGCGTCAACCAGCGACTGCCTCTCGCGCATCAGTTTCTGCGCATTGCCTGGATCGTTCCACAATTCCGGATCCTCAACGCGCGCGTTAAACTCCTCGAGCCTTTGACGAACCGTTTCCCAACCCATGCGTTGACGCAGGAGATTTAGCGATTTCTCTATCTCGGAAACGGTGTTCTGTATCTCTGCCTTCATGGTCGGGTTCCCCGGAATTGCGCAAATGGCGGATTAATCGATTAACCGGCTCCGTGCAATACCCGCCGCAAGCCCGTCCCGCCAGTTGAAATTGAATCTGCAATGGATCAGTAGAGACCGCCCGTGCTCTGGCTGCCAAAACTCGACTTGGCGCCAATTTTCGCTTTCGAGCCAGTTGACGTGGTGATTTCCCGCACCTCCTCGGCGCCCACTTCCTCAAACAGCTTGAAATCGCCTCCCATCGCAAATCCGCCGTCATATTGCGTGCCAAAAACCGGCTCGCTTCCTCTTTTGAAGCATTCGCCGACCACTGAGGCGCCTTCGGCGTCTTCGGGCAGTCTGGCGCCGCTGAAACGGTCGATTTTAATGAATTCGCACTCGTCGGGCACCCTGAAATCGGAACCCCCGTATTTCTTGATCGCCTCGGCCATAAACTCCTGAAACACGGGAGCGCACATTGTCGAGCCGTACACCCTCTTGCCAAGGCTCCGAGGCTGGTCGTAACCCATGTAGCACCCGGCGGCTATTGAACTTGTAAACCCGACAAACCACACGTCCCTGGAATCATTGGTCGTGCCCGTTTTCCCCGCGGATGCGACGGGGAGCTTTATGGCTCCCGATCCGGTTCCCCGTTTCACAACTCCCTCAAGCATCGATGTCAGCTGATAGGCGGTAACCTTGTCCATGACCCTTTCACGATCTGAAACTATCAATGGACCTCTCGTTTCGGGTATGGACGGGTTGTCGCAATCAACGCAGTAGCGCTTGTCATGACGGTACACCGTCTTTCCATAGCGGTTTTGAACACGGTCAACCATGGTTGGCTCCACCCGCTCGCCGCCATTGGCAAACATTGCATATGCGGCAACCATCTTGTATAGAGTTGTCTCCTCGGCGCCAAGGGAATTTGCAAGATATTGTCCCATATCGTCATAGACGCCAAACCGCTCCGCGTATTCGGCAATCACATCCATTCCAACCGCCTGCGCCAGGCGAATGGTCATGAGATTCCTCGACATCTCTATTCCGATGCGAACTGGTGATGGGCCGTAAAACTTGTCTGATGAATTCTTGGGCTGCCAGAGACCCTGTGGCGTGTCGATCTCTATCGGGGCATCCACCACAATGGTTGCGGGGGAATAG
Source organism: Roseovarius sp. (assembly GCA_026709325.1). Classification (GTDB taxonomy): domain Bacteria; phylum Pseudomonadota; class Alphaproteobacteria; order Rhodobacterales; family Rhodobacteraceae; genus JAPOTF01. Next base: position 8,660 of record JAPOTF010000110.1, on the reverse strand, counting down.
CCACTGTCAAGCGCGGCGGCGTAAACAAATGGCTTGAACCCCGATCCGGGTTGGCGAAGGGCCTGTGTTGCGCGATTAAACACTGAATGCTCATAGGAAAAGCCGCCCTGCATGGCAAGAACCCGGCCAGTGTTGACATCCATTGCCACAAAGCCGCCCTGCACCTCCGGTATCTGGCGAAGCGTCCAATGGCTAAAGGATCCGTCCTCGTCGGCCAGCATTCGGCGCACGTAAACCACTTCACCCAGTTTAAATGTCTTGTGAAAATCCTTTGGCAGCCATTTTATGTCCTTGCGTGGTACGGAATGGGGTTCGTCTTCGGCTTCATCCATCCCTTCGATGCCAAGCAGCATTTGCTGATCCTGAATTTCCAGAATGACCGCCAGATGCCATTTGCCATCAAGATGGATGTTGCGCGCCAGGTCCAGTGCGGCCAGGGCCGCGCGCCAGTCCTCTTCCCTCTCCAGTGCCTCCGAAGGCAATGCGATTCCGGTGCCGCGCCATCTGCTTCGACCGCGGTCGTATACCTCCATTTGCCTCATCATGGCATGCGCCGCAATTTCCTGCAGCTCGGGATCAATCGTTGCTCTCACAGACAGTCCACCTGAAAAGAATTCGCCTTCGCCGAAGTCAATTGAAAGCTGCCGGCGGATTTCATCAGTAAAGTAGTCCCTTGGCGGCAATTCGGCCCGGAAATGCGCAAAATCGCCATTTTGCACGCTGCGCAAGGGCTGCTCAACCTCGCTTTCATATAAATCCTGTGAAATATAGCCGTTTTCACGCATTTCCTTCAGTACGAAATCTCTTCTGTCCAGCAACCGGGTTTTCTCCCTTACCGGATGATAGTCGCTTGGAGCTTTCGGCATGGCGGCCAGAAAAGCCGCTTCATGGACGGACAGATCGCTTAAATTCTTGTTGAAATACGTCTGGGCGGCCGCCGTTACGCCATAGGAATTTTGCCCGAGAAAAATTTCATTCAGATAAAGTTCAAGTATTTCCTCCTTCTGAAGAGTTTCCTCAATGCGGGTGGCAAGAATTATCTCCTTGATCTTTCGCTCGATTTTCCTGTCTCCGGACAAGAGGAAAATCTTCATCACCTGTTGTGTGATGGTGGATGCCCCGCGGACGGTTTTTCCTCTGGTTTGTATTGCCTCCACGATTGCGGCGGCTATGCCTCTGGCGTCATATCCCTGATGCGAATAGAAGTTCTTGTCCTCCGCGCTGATAAAGGCCTGCTTTATCAGATCGGGTATGTCCTCAATGGGCGTGAAGAGTCTGCGTTCCGTTGAAAACTCGTCGATTATGCGACCTTGAACCGAATAAATTCGGCTAATGGTGGCGGGCTCATAGTTTGCAAGAGCCTCGTGACTCGGCAGATCTTGACCATATATGCGAAATACCGCCCCTATGCCCATGGCCAGAAGCAGCATCGCAAGAGTCATGAGACTAAAGACAACCCCGAGAAATGAAAGGATCGGTTTGAGCACGCCGCTCCCCTATGCAGTTGGCTCTCCATATATACCCGCTTTCCGCATTCGTCAAAGACTACCTCTCGCACCTTGGATGCGCCGCCATAAATTCAACGATATCTTCTCATGATGAAGTTGGGCAAAAAGACAATCCGCTCGATTTCAACCTCAAGGGGATTTCAGATGTGAATCGCCCTTTCATATGCATCCAGTACGGATTCGTGCATCATCTCCGAAAGCGTGGGATGAGGAAAAACGGCATTCATGAGATCCTCTTCGGTTGTTTCAAGCTGGCGTCCAACCACGTAACCCATTATGAGTTCCGTTACCTCGGCGCCAATCATATGCGCGCCGAGAAGTTCTCCCGTGTTTGCGTCAAAAACGGTTTTAATCATTCCTTCCTGCTCGCCAAGAGCGATTGCCTTGCCGTTTCCGGCAAAAGGAAACCTCCCAATCTTGACATCATGGCCCAACTCCTTCGCCTTCTCCTCCGTGTACCCCACGCTTGCCACCTGCGGATTGCAATATGTGCAGCCGGCTATGGTTTCGGGGCGAACGGGATGCGGCTTTCCGCCCGAGACAAGTTCGGCCACCATTACACCCTCGTGACTGGCCTTGTGCGCGAGCCATGGCGGGCCGGCCAGATCACCTATCGCAAATATCCCTTCAACACCCGTGCGGCAGAATTCATCGACAACCACGTGACTCCTGTCAACCTTGACGCCAGCGCTTTCAAGTCCCAGGTTTTCGACATTGCCGACAATCCCAACGGCGGAAATCACAGTGTCGAATTCCATTTTTCCGGTCTTGCCTCCACTCTCAACATGCGCGGTTGCCGTGGCGCCGCTCTTGTCAATTCGCTTAATGGAGGATTTCTCCATGATTGCCATGCCCTGCTTTTGAAACGCCTTTTTGGCAAATGCACTGATCTCCGCATCTTCAACCGGCAGTATTCTGTCCAATACTTCAACAACCGTGGTGTTTGCGCCCATGGTATTGAAGAAGCTGGCAAATTCCATTCCTATTGCCCCGGAGCCAATAACCAGAAGCTTTTCGGGCATGCGCGGAGGCATCAGGGCATGCCTGTAGGTCCATATCAGATCCCCGTCCGCTTCAATGCCTGGAAGTTCGCGCGCCCGGGCGCCGGTGGCGAGAACAATGTGTTTGCCGGAAAGTTCAATGTCGCCACCGTCCGTTTTGACAACCACGCTGTCCGGTCCCGAAAGCCTGGCCTCTCCCATTATGGTCTTCACCCTGTTTTTTTTGAGCAAGTGGCCAATTCCGCCATTCAGCTGATTTGACACGGCGCGCGAGCGCGCGACAATCGCGTCAAGGTCGCATTGCACCTTTTCCGCGCCGAGTCCAAATTCGCCCGCCCTTTTCATAAGATGAAACACTTCGGCGGACCTGAGCATGGCCTTGGTTGGTATGCATCCCCAGTTAAGGCAAATGCCCCCCATGTGCTCGCGTTCAACCACGGCGACGTTCAACCCCAGCTGACTTCCTCTGATTGCCGCCACGTACCCACCGGGTCCCGCGCCAATTACGATCATGTCAAAACTGTTTTCCGCCATTTTGGACTCCTTAAAATTATGTTGCCTGCGGCCATACCGACCGCGCGCCAATCACCTGCAAGCACATTTAGAATATGGCGGGCGATGTATCAAGGATTGATCAATATCCGGACCCAAGCGAAAATCATGGCGGATATAGCGCAGGAAACCGTTTTGGCCGCAGTTCAAGTCAATCCGCATCATGTTGCCGCAATGCATCATGAAAACAGCGGAGCGGCGCCATTTCGAATTTTGGCAAGCGTACTCGCATATCCGCCATCTGCAATGTAGGCTTTTTCGCCATCTGCGCTTTCCCTTCCAAGAGCCTCGTTGCGATAGGGAAAGCGGCCAAACAACCGTATGACCTCCCTGTGCGCATGCGCATGGATCAGATTTTCGCCTCCGGTCTCTGGCATCCGCGCCCCGATCAGCCGAATGCATTCGTCCTGATCGGCCAGGCTTTCGGAATGCATGAACGGGAGATAGAAAAACTGCCGCTCTGGCTCGGCCATGTTCAGGTCCCAGTTTTTGCAAATTGCCTCGCGAGAAGCGGACAAGGCCATTTCATCGGTCGAGAATGCCTCGCCTTGCTCCCTGAACATGTTTCGCGGGAACTGATCCGTCAATATTACAAACGCAAAAGACCCTTCGGGAGTGGATGTCCAGCCATTAAGCGCGCCGTCCCTCGCCTCTTCCCAGGCTGGCAGATAACGCTCGCGGATGGCGCCGTCCACCGAATCGTCGGCAACATACCATTTCTCCCGGCCAATGACGTTTAGCCAGAATTTCACTATCTCGGATGGTGTTGTCATGTTTCCCTCCAATTGCATGATGCATCATTCACTGCCGGAAATGACATCGCTCGAGGATTGCTTCCGCAATTTCCCGCCCAAATTGCCGGCTTTTGATGCAAAAGTCACGTGCCCGCTTCCTCCTGTGCCGTTTCAATCGCGTATTCCTGGGCATATTCAACGGCCAGAGCGGATGCGGTTGGAGAAACCATCGCGAAACTCTCGGTTTTGTCGACCTCGGGCGCGGCGCGCTGCGTCATGCGATAAAGCGCGTAAATAGCCATGGCGAATCCCAAAAACGCGATAAACAGGAAAAAGCCCCATGCTCCCGCCACTCCCATTATCCACCCTGTAAGCAGCGGACCGGCGACCGCGCCCATGCCGTTGATAAAGACCATTCCACCGGCAGCGGCGGCCATGTCTTCATGCCGCAGAAAATCATTCGTATAGGCAATGAGAAGCGAATATAAAGGGTTGGAGAGACCTCCGATTAAAAGCGCGGCCAGGCACAGCAGAAAAAACGCTCCGCCAAAAAGCATCCCAATCAACCCTCCGGTTGCTATGATCAAGGCGGCTGCAAGTATCAGCGCGCGCCTGTCCATCCGATCGGAAAGCCAGCCGACGGGATATTGCAAAACAATGGCGCTGATAAAAAAGCACGAAACAAAAATGGAGATTTGCTCCAGATCAAGGCCCTTCTCCGCCCCATAGACTGGCGCCATGCCGAATTGAGCGGAAAACACGCCTCCAAGAAGGAACATGCCCACGCATCCAAGTGGCGAAACATTCATAAGCTCCCTTAGGTTCATGGGCTTGGTTCTGTCAAAGGCCGGCGTGGGACTTACCGAAAGAAGAATTGGAGCAAATGCCACGGAGACCAGAACTGAGGGAATGATAAACAGGACAAAGCCCTTTGGATCGCCCAGCAGCAGCATCGCCTGCGCACTTGCTATTCCAAGCATCTGCATAACCATATAGAGTGACAGGGCCTTGCCGCGGTTGCTGTTGTCGGCCGCATTGTTAAGCCAGCTCTCCGCCGTCACATACACTCCCGAAAAGCAAAATCCGATTAACACGCGACCCGCACCCCAGGCATATGGATCTGCCAGAACCGGATATAGAATCAGAACCGCCGATATTAAAGATGCGAGAGCCGCAAACACGCGCACGTGCCCAACCCTGCGAATCATGTCTGGCGCCATTCGGGATCCAAAAAGGAACCCGGCAAAATAGCCGGACATCACCAGCGACATCTCCATGGTGGAAAAGCCCTCTATACCTCCCCGAATTCCAAGCAATGTGCCCTGCATGCCATTTCCGACTTGCAGCAGCATCATTCCCAGCAGCAAAGCCCAGGCGCTGCCAATAAACGATATCATCGCGTTCCTCCTCAAGACCGCACTGAATCAACAGCGGATTCGATTAGTCATTTTAGTCTTGAACGGGAATTGGACGTTCCGTTTGCGTCATTCAAGGTCGCGAAGTCGGCATTTCCCAATATCAAAAATGCCGCGGTTCCATATGAGCGCAACGTTTTCAAACGGCGCTCGCCATAATGGAAATCGGCGCAAACCCGGCTACAGCCCCCTTATCCTGGGAACTTTTATAAAACCCCATGGGCTGTTGAACTCACCCACGGGCACCTCGATAAGAGTCGGCCCCGGATGCGCCATGCCCTCTCGCAGTCTTTCTCTCAATTCATCTGGCGTGGTCGCTCTAAGCCCCTGCACATCAAAACTTTCGGCGTATTTTACAAAATCCGGATTGGAAAGATCGGTCGCAATGTAGCGCCCGTTATATTGATCACGCTGAAATCCGCGCACATTGCCATAATGCCCGTCGGCGAACACAATCGTGGTAATTGGAATCCGGTGATGCACCGCCGTGGCCATCTCGTTCAAGGTATACATGATCCCCCCGTCTCCGCAGAAGTTAACCACCGGGACATCGCGCCTTGCGTCCGCGACACCAAGCGCGGTGGCATAGCCATATCCCAGCGTTCCCTGAAATCCAGACGACACATATGTGCGCGGAGCATATACCGGGAAACCGATATGACCCACATAGCCCATCTGCGTTACCTCATCCACAAGAATCCCCTCTCGCGGCAATTCCGCCCGAATTGAGGCAAGCCACTCAAGCTGCGCGCCGATGACCGATTCCATCCGGGCCTTAACCCTGCCCTTTTCCTCAAGAACGTTTTCCACCCAGTCGTCGCGCCTGGTTTCATTTCCCTCCAGTTTTTCCAGCAGTTTCGGAAGCGCGTCCGCCAGGTCGGCGCATATCCCGACATCCGGTTCGACAATTCTCCCAAGCTCCCGGGGGTCCAGATTGACATGCACGACCTTCATGTCGTCATCCGTGCCCCAGATTTGAGTTTGCCACTGCATGCGGCTTCCCAGCCCTATAAGCAAATCCACCTTGGGCCAGAGAGAGTATGCCGTTGGCATGTCGACCCGTAGCGGCTCTTCATGAGACACCACGCCCTTGCCCATCCTGAAAGCGACAACCGGTGCGGACAGCATGCGGGAAAGCTCGGTGACAAGCTCGCCGCTGTCCAACGCTCCGCCACCTACAACAATCATCGGCGCCTTGGCCTCTTTCATCAACTTTACCGCCCTGGAGACGGCTTCCCCGTCAACTGGCGGACCGGGATCTCCATTGACGGCCAGAGACTCGGAAAGACCCGCGCGCGAGATCCACATGTCCATCGGGATTTCCAGTCCAACAGGTTTTGGCGGCCCCGATTTCAATTGCCTCCACACATTCTTCAACACCCGTTCGGCATCCGCTGGGGCGCGAATGCCCAATGAGCACTTTGTCAATTGCTCAAGAATCGCGAACTGGTCCGGGATCTCATGCAATTGACCGTAGCCCTTTCCGATGGCGTCAGACGATATTTGGGCAACAATCGCGAGAACGCTCGAATTAACGGAATATGCCGTTGCGAGGGCGGCGGAAGAATTGAGAAAGCCAACACCGGGGACAACGCAATAGGATTGAGGTCTGCCAGTGGACAGCTGCGCTCCCATCGCCATATAGGCCGCGGCTTGCTCATGCCTTGCATGAACAATCCTCAGCCTGTCCACCCTATCGTAGCATGCGTCGAAAAAAGGGTCCAACTGCACGCCGGGAAGGCAATACAGCGTGTCAATCCCGTTATCGAGAATCGAATTCACGAGCATTTCGGCCACGGTTTGCGACATTGCCATTCTCCCAAATTATATTGATTTGCGGCCCTCCATCGACTGCAGTCAACCAGACAGAGCAAAACCGGGTTGGTATCGAATTTAGATGGCAACTTGATCGGCAAAAATCCACATGTCAAGCTGAAGGGGTTTCATTCAGCAATTCCCGCCGGCTTCCGCTTTTTGGAAGCCATGTTTTCCTCCATAAAAAACTGATATTAAATGATTTTTTACCGCACAGGTTTAAAAATTCCTGCAAAACCAGACAAAAGATATCCGAAAACATTTTAGCCCATTGGATAATTTAACGGAAAAAATTAGCGGGAATTGCTGGATTTCATTTTGGAAAAAGCAGTGATGCGTCCCCATAGCTAAAAAAGCGATATCCATTTGAAATCGCGTGTGAATAAATGCGCATTATGCGTTCTCTACCCATGAGCGCCGACACTAGCATCATAAGCGTTGAACGTGGCAGGTGAAAATTTGTTACAAGCGCGTCAGAGACGCGAAATTCAAAACCGGGATATATGAAGATGTCGGTTTTTCCTTTCCACTGAGACATTCCTCCATTTCGCGCAACTGTTTCAATAAGACGCATTGCCGTGGTTCCCACTGGTATGATTCTGCCGCCCAGCGCTCTGGTTTCCTCGATTTCCATTGCCGCGATTTCGCTCACCTCCCCTTCCTCCGCATGCATCTTGTGCAATGCGGCATCCGCGACCTTTACGGGGAGGAATGTACCCGCTCCAACATGCAATGTGACATGGGTAAGTCCTATGCCTGCCCTAAGCAGGTCGGATAGCAGATCCTTGTCGAAATGCAGCGAAGCGGTTGGAGCCGCCATAGCCCCGGGCCTTCTTGCCCATACGCTCTGATAGTCGGTGACATCCCGATTGTCCGCGGGCCTGCGCGACGCGATGTATGGCGGAAGCGGCATAATGCCAGCCTGATTGAGCGCATCTTTGAAGTCATCATCCTGCATATTGAATTTCAGCAGGGCCCGCCCGTTCTCCCTGGCCGTCATCTCGGCTTTCAGTCCGACTCCAAATTCAATGATTTCGCCAACCTGCAACTTTCTCATCGGCTTGACCATTGCCGCCCAGCATCCGTCCGAGACTGGATTTAAGAGAGTGACCTCAATTCGGGATTCGGTCTCCCCGCGATCCCCCCAACGCCGTCTGGCGCCGATTAGGCGGGCCGGGATTACCTTCGTGTCATTGAGGATCAGTCGATCCCCTGGCCTCAGCCACTCGACCAGTTGGGAAAACCTCGAATCAATGATCTTGTCGCCCCTCGCAACAAGCATCCGTGATGCGCTCCTAGGCTCTGCCGGCCGGGTCGCAATCAGTTCCTCTGGAAGATCAAAGTCAAAATCCGCGAGTTTCATGTTCGTCGCGACTTCACGCATTTTCCCGGCCAAGCGACTGATGGAAATGGATTGACGCCATCAACAGGAACCTGACCTGAAAGACGGGCCGCACACTAAAATGCCGCATATCCGCTTCAATTGCCAAACGAGAAAAATGCGGCAAAACGCGTGAAGCCAAAAGCCTTTTTTGCAACGCCCTTGAAAGCCCGGCCCTTGGATGCGGGCGGTTTTTGCATCCCCGCGCTTTCCGTTCAGGGTGAACGCCGCGCAAATCCGTCCCAGTTGCCGTC
>JAPOTF010000109.1 GCA_026709325.1 Roseovarius sp. | reverse complement strand
TGACAATTCCCGCCGCCTCGTCACTTCGGTTTCGCGCAATCTCCAAATAAAATGAAAAATCACCACTCCCGCTTTAGGAAGCAACCTGAAAAACCACGGTGTTAAAAGATGCCACTGCACCGGCGGCTCGTCATCCGGAAGGTCCGTTTCCGCAATGTGGAAGCCCGTCACCCGAATCGGCACGACGCCCGGAAGGAACCTGGTGGCGGGCAGGGCACCCCGGCCAAAACGCAACTCGCGGACCGCAACGCGTTTCCAGCGGCCCGGCACTGGACGCAATGAAGACAACGGCCGTTTCGGTTTAAAATTTCATGTCGCAACTTCCCGGGCAACCGGCAATCACGCCTTAAATTCCGCAGCTCGCGGCCTCTTTCACCATGTCAAAAAAGCGTGTTGTTTTTCCTCGGAGTCGAAAGCTTCTCATTTGCGCCTATCGCAATCTGCACCCTGGTCGACCAGCACTTTTTTGACCGCATACATCTTTCCGCTTGCGTCACCCAGCTGTTTGCGCGAATTCTCAACTCCATCTGGCAAGTCCATATAAACCGTTTCCGGCATCTCATCGGCATGGCGAAGGCGGTTGCATGCCTGTTGCGGCGCCGGATCCTTTTCAATCCTCTCTCCAGAAAAGCGTTAAAAACAGCGCGGCACGGGTGCGCGCGATTTTACGTGAATGAGATAAAGCCGATATTTCCTTGAAACACCATTCGCAAAAATATAGGTATGCACCTTATGAGCAAAACAATTCTGATAACTGGCTGCTCCTCCGGGATTGGCTATGATGCCGCTCATGGTTTGCGGGAACATGGCTGGCGGGTTTTTGCATCATGCCGCAAACATGACGATTGCGAGCGATTAAAAAGCGAAGGATTTGACAGTCCCCTTGTCGACTATCAGAATCCGGCGAGCATTGACAAGGGGCTTGCCGAAACGCTTGAAGCAACCAGCGGCAAACTTGCCGCTGTTTTCAACAACGGCGCATTCGCCAGTCCGGGACTTGTGGAAGACCTGCCAACCGATGCGCTCCGAGCCATTTTCGAGGCCAATTTTTTTGGGTGGCACGAACTGACCAGAAAAGTTATACCGATAATGCGAAAACAGGGTTACGGACGCATTGTTCAGTGTTCATCGATACTTGGGTTTATCACACTGCCGTGGCGGGGCGCCTACAATTCCACAAAATTTGCGCTCGAGGGACTCAGCGACACGCTTAGAATTGAAATGCGCGGCACCGGCATCAAGGTCATTTTGATAGAGCCCGGCCCGATAACATCAAAAATACGTCGGAACTCCATTCCCCATTTAGAGCGCTGGATTGACCATGAATCCTCCGCCAGATCCGGCGAATATCAAAACCTGATATATCGTCTTCACAAGGAGAGCGTTCCAGACAAATTTGAGCTTCCAGCCTCCGCAGTGACAAAAAAACTGATACATGCTCTTGAATCCCCGCGGCCCAGGCCAAGATATTACGTAACGACTCCAACATATACGTTTGGGATATTGAAGCGCATGCTTCCCACCCGCATACTTGACTGGCTTCTCGGCAAGGTTTGATGGAAAGGCGGACAATGGCGGAAATCCATCTGTTGGAGAATCGGCAAATTGCGCAAGCGGCTGCGACACTGTTTCACAAGAGATGCTGGCGGCATCTCATAAACAGAGCAAACCAGGATTAAATGTGAACAAAGATGCCGAACAACCCATTGCTTATACCGGTAATGCTGGCAATGCTCTCTGTTGTGGCCATACTCGCAATTGGCCTTGGCCAGTTCGGAAAAGGCGACATCGAATCCGCCAAACGCTCAAATAGAATGATGAAATTGAGAATTGCGGCGCAGTTTGTCGCCGTGCTGCTGCTTCTGCTTTTTATCTGGCTACAGCGAGGAAAACATTAAATGGTTGTTCTTAACAGGATATACACAAGAACGGGTGACAAGGGCGAAACGGCTTTGGGCGATGGCACCCGCACCGCAAAGCATTCCTTGCGGGTAAGCGCATACGGCACGGTGGACGAGGTCAACTCGACCGCCGGACTTGCCCGATTGCACGCCGATGAAAACATGGCCGAGGCGCTTGCCAGAATCCAAAATGATCTGTTCGACCTTGGAGCGGACCTCTGCCGTCCCGACATGCACAATGACATCCACGCCGAATATGCGCCTTTGCGCATGGCCGAGAGTCAGGTTGTCCGTCTTGAAAACGAGATTGACTCCATGAATGAAGCGCTTGAACCGCTTCGCAGTTTCATCCTTCCGGGCGGGTCTACATTGGCGGCCCATCTGCATCATTGCCGTACAGTGTCGCGACGGGCCGAGCGGATTGTTACGGAACTGGCCGAAAAGGAGAATGTAAACGCTGCCGCAATAAAATATGTAAACAGGCTGTCAGACTGGTTTTTTGTCGCATCACGCATTGCAAACGACAACGGTGCAACCGATGTTCTCTGGATTCCAGGCGCCAATCGTGGCCTGTAAATGGCACAACGCCATCGATGGCAAAAACGTTTGCGGGAAACGCTCAGCGCCGCGCAAATTTTGTTTCCAATCCGGTTAAAAATTGGATTTCGCGAAGCAATGCGGGTATACGGCAAATTGAGAGTTAAAATGTCGGGAATGGAATGCGGCAAATTCAATATCTGACAAATTTGCACTATATATTCGAGCAATGAATCTGTATCAACATACCGTGATGAAATACCCGGAGTCGCGATTGCTCTCCGTAATGATGAGAAGGAAACCATGCCTATGAAGGTACTTGTGCCCGTAAAACGCGTGATTGACTATAACGTGAAGGTTCGCGTGAAGGCGGATGGATCAGGTGTCGATCTCGAAAATGTAAAGATGTCGATAAACCCCTTTGACGAGATTGCGGTAGAGCGGGCCATACGCTTGAAGGAAGCTGGCCAGGTGGACGAAATTGTCGCCGTATCAATAGGCGCAACCCAATCACAGGAAACTCTGCGAACTGCGCTTGCAATGGGCGCAGACCGTGCAATCCTGGTTGTCGCGGCGGATGACGTGCACACCGACATAGAGCCTCTAACAGTCGCCAAGATACTTGCAAAGATCGTTGAAGATGAGCAGCCCCGGATTGTTCTTTGCGGAAAACAGGCGATTGACAATGACATGAATGCCACGGGTCAGATGTTGTCTGCGATTTTGGGCTGGTCGCAAGGCACATTCGCGTCCGGCCTGGAATTGGAAGGAGATGCCGCATTGGTAACACGGGAGGTGGATGGCGGCCTGCAAACTGTCAAAGTCAATCTGCCATCTGTCATAACCGTGGACCTGCGACTAAATGAACCGCGATATCCTTCTCTGCCAAACATTATGAAAGCCAAGAGAAAACCGCTTGACCGGAAAACCGCGGCGGATTACGGGGTGGATGTTTCTCCGCGACTGGAAATAGTTAAAACCACAGATCCCGAAAGTCGAAAAGCGGGCGAAATAGTTGGTTCCGTGGATGAACTGGTCGAAAAACTCAAAGAAGCGGGGGTTGTTTAATGTCTGTCCTTCTACTTGCCGAAGTAACTGATGGCGAATTGTCGCTTGATGCAACTGCCAAAACAGTGGCCGCCGTGTCCAAATTGGGCGAGGTTACCGCACTCTGCGCAGGTGGCTCGGCATCCGCCGCAGGCAAAATGGCCGCGGAAATAGATGGTGTGTCCAAAGTTCTGGTGGCCGAAGACCCGTCACTCGGGCACCGCCTCGCGGAGTCAACGGCCGCGCTAATCGTGTCTATTGCGGACGGATATACCCATATCGTGGCTCCTGCAACGACAGACGCCAAAAACGTCCTGCCAAGAGTGGCCGCGATACTTGATGTCATGATGGTTTCCGATGTGTCGGCCATTATAGACTCCGACACCTATGAACGTCCAATTTATGCTGGCAACGCCATTCAAACCGTCAGATCCAGAGACAAAATAAAAGTGGTCTCGATTCGAACCGCTTCATTTGACGCTGCCGGTGGTGGAAGCACGGCACCCATTGAAACCATCTCGGCCTGCGACAATCCGGGACTGTCCGAATGGGTTGAAGACAGGGTTGCCTCATCTGACCGCCCTGAACTGACCTCTGCGGGAATTGTTGTGTCAGGAGGTCGCGGCGTTGGTTCGCTTGAGGACTTTAACCTTATAGAGCAACTTGCCGACAAACTGGGAGCGGCTGTTGGCGCGTCTCGTGCCGCCGTCGATTCCGGCTATGCGCCCAACGACTGGCAGGTTGGTCAAACAGGCAAAGTCGTTGCGCCGGATTTGTACGTCGCGGTAGGGATATCGGGAGCCATCCAGCATCTTGCGGGCATGAAAGATTCGAAAACAATTGTGGCCATCAACAAGGACGAGGAAGCGCCAATATTCCAGGTGGCGGATTACGGCTTGGTTGCGGATTTGTTCCAGGCCGTTCCGGAGTTGACTGAAAAACTCGACTAAATTCGGGTTTCCGCCCCACGTTCACTGGCCCGCCCGTTTTGGCGGGACCGGCGCAATTCGCAATTGCCCACCGTGCATTGCCGTCGGGATTATTCGCAATCCGTGGATGTTTCCAATCTGGCATGCATGCTCGCCTGAAACGGCCTGGCTTGGCGCGAATAGATTAAACGATTGCAATTTTCAATCCCGTTCTGAAATCCTCGTATTTATGTACATTCGCAAAACATCGTTTATCCGAGACTGATACCCCCTGCCCCGAGATTTAAAATAAGTCAGAATGTCTTCATCCAAACGCATGTAAACCGGAATTTTTTCACGTGGAGTGTCGTCATTTTGCAAACACTTGAAATTCTCGGCTTCGGAACCCGCATAAAGCGCTTTTTCTGAGTCTTTTTCCTGTCGCGCGTTCTTTGATTTCCCGGGCGTTCTTTTTATATATATTGAATCCGATTTTGATATGCGCGTGATATTGCTCTCCACCATCACTTCATGTCCCCTGATTGCGTTAATGAATTTTCGCAATTATGCGGCGCCTGCCAGAATATACATTAATATCAGATGTCATCCCCTTTCAACCTAACTGCAAACTTATTGCGCAATGCGATGATCTGTTTTCAAACCCAATTATTGCAGTTCATAGAGCATGCGCAACTCGGTTTTTCGATAAACCGTTTCGGTTTCGTCAAGCAGTCACTTTAGCGCAACATCATCCGCATTGCGCCAATCCAGATCGCCAGTTCCGCAATGTCGTGTAAACTTGTATCGTGACCGGCACGGCCATTGCCAACGGTCGGAACTTGAGATGCCGGTTGTGGCGATCTGCATCTTGGCAACGTTCTCAATCGGGCATGAATTGCATCCAGTGCCGCATTTTCAATCCATTTAACCATTTTATCCGATTTCATCTATCTGGTGACAATGACATTGTTTATGAAACTCGTTAAGTCATCTTCAGCCAAACGTCATTTTCAGCAATCTGCCGATATATCGCGTTGCGGTTAAAACGCGGGGCCTTCAACTGACGTTACATCGCCGAGACGGGATCTTCAATGATGCGGTTCCAGTCATGCTGTCGAAACGCATGGCCATAGGCGCACCGCATATATGGACATTCCCCGGCCGAATTGAAATGGATGATCAATTTGAGCGATCCGCAAGCCTCCCACGGATGGCAACAAGACGGCCCGGCGCAAATTAAACGCCGTCTCCTCTACTCGTGAAAATGTCATTTACTCGGCTTTTGCGAATTTGATCATACCGCACTTGCAAGCAACCCTGCACAAACTCTATTTATAGGCTGCAGACAAGAAAGGGCAGACTTATGGAAATTCGTAAAATTGGAATAGTGGGGGCAGGACAAATGGGCAATGGCATAGCGCATGTCATGTCAGTCGCGGGATTTGAAGTGCTAATCAATGACATAAGCAAGGAAGCGATCGACAAGGGACTTGCCAGCATTCAGACCAATATGGCGCGTCAGGTCGCTCGAAATAAAATCTCGCAATCAGATATGGAAAAGGCGCTTTCCAGAATCACCCCGAAAGAAAAACTGACCGATCTGGGGGCCACGGACCTCATCATCGAATCGGCCACTGAACGCGAAACCATAAAGCAGTCAATTTTTGAAGACCTCGTTCCGCATCTTCTGCCACATACCATTCTCACGTCAAACACATCGTCCATCTCGATAACAAGACTCGCAAGCGGAACGGACCGACCCGAACGTTTCATGGGATTTCACTTCATGAATCCCGTACCGCTCATGCAGCTTGTGGAACTAATCCGGGGAATCGCCACAAACCAGGAGACATACGACGCCTGCTTCGCGGTCGTTGAAAAACTCGGAAAGACGGCCGCAAGATCCGAAGACTTTCCGGCATTCATTGTCAATCGCATTCTTATGCCAATGATCAATGAAGCCGTCTATACGTTATATGAAGGCGTGGGCTCGGTGAGATCCATCGACACTTGCATGAAACTTGGCACAAACCATCCAATGGGACCGTTGGAACTCGCTGATTTCATTGGCCTCGACACCTGTCTGGCAATCATGAACGTATTGCATGATGGACTGGCCGATACCAAATATCGTCCATGCCCGCTGCTAACCAAATATGTCGAGGCTGGATGGCTTGGCCGAAAAACCGGACGCGGATTCTACGACTATAGATGCGATGTCCCGCAACCAACGAGGTGAAAGAATGTTTTTGTTCTGAACTGTCAGTGCGATATTGGCATTTGCCACGACATCAATCGCCTATCGACAACGTGTGCTCTCTCAGCCATGTCATGAATCCCCGCGGGTCGGATTCAAGCATTTTCATCTTTTCGTCATCTATGGTGTCGCCGACAATCGGCTTTTGCGGCTTGTTGCAGCATTTGACAACCTCATGCAGCAAAAAGCTCTGTCTCAAAGTCGCGGATATCCGATTTGCCACCTGGTAGACTCTGCTGTTTGTCCCGGGGAAATAAATCGGAACCACCTTTGCTCCGGAACGTCTGATCATTTGCGCGGTAAACACCGCCCATTCCCGCTCGATTACCGGCCCGAACATGGTGTCCGAGGAAGCAACCACACCAGATGGGAAAACACTGACAAGGCCGCCGCTTTTCAGGTGCTCCATCGCCTTTGCGCGCATTTCAACGGATTTGCAAACGGAATCCGGATCGTGCGGGAATGGAACGGGTATCATATAGGATGACGCGACTTCATCCAGCCCGGTCAAAAGGGCCCGCGTCAGAATTTTGTAGTCGGTTCTGCGTCTTCCAATCAGTTCCGCCAAAATCATTCCGTCAACAAGACCGTGCGGATGATTTGCCACAACAACGACGGGACCCTCCCGTGGTATCTTGTCGACCTGCGATTGAGGCGTCTGCAATTCGATTCCCATTGTGTCCAGTACGGCCTTCCAGAATGGCTGGCCCTGAGGCGCACCCTGTTTTTCAAAAACGCGAATCATTTTAAAAATGGTGAGTTTGCCGGTAAACCATTCGATGGTTCGGATGGTAAAGGCCGCAATGTTGCTGTCGAAGGAATTCGCATAGGTTATGCTGCGCCGGTCATACTTGTTGTACTTCACCAGCTGCTTGTCTTGAACGTCTGCGTCAAATTTCGGCCTGTTGCCCAATTGATCCGGATTTGTCATGTTGTTCATGTGAAAACTCTTACATTTCCTCACCGAAACGGTTGGCCACAAGAGATTCGATTGCATCCGCCAGAGCTTCCGCCTCGGATCCCCACACTCGCATGCCAATTGTTTTTCCCCTTGAAGCGGCAAGCATGAGCAACCCCATGATGCTGTCCGCTCCGGCACTATGTCCGTCGTGATAAATTTCCGCTTCCGCATCAAATCTATCCGCCACCTCAACCAGCCTTGCGGAGGCGCGCGCATGCAACCCTTTTTCATTGACAATTTTCAACTGCCTAACAATTGCGTCAGTCATTTCAATTCCTCAATCACCATTGCTGTCACCCGGGGTTGTGGCAATCAATATATTTCCGTGCCGCATCCAGTGCCATGCCCGCGGCCTTCTCAACATCATGATGACGGCTTCTTACCAGCTGGATAAGCATGGGAAGGTTTGCGCCATACAAGATTCTCCGATTTGCAGCCGAGCATGCCTTTAGTGAAAGATTGCAGGGCGAACCGCCAAAAAGATCGGTCACGACAAGCACGCCATTGCCATTGTCCACCTTGTTTGCCGCATGGCAAATCTCGGCCTCCTTTTTGCAGCGGCGATCGTTGGCCCGTATATTTACAGCCAGGATATTGTCCTGGATGCCAACCACATGCTCAATGGCCCGCTTGTATTCCTCTGCCAACTCGCCATGCGCAACAATAACAATGCCTATCACGCTCAATGCTCCTTGCGGGAAAAGCCCGGATTGCCCGGCGCTGCGGACTCGGGGACCGCTTTTTCCCTGCTCTCCAATTCCCTGTGCCTTATTGACACCGGCCAGCCCTCCTCTTCAAGTGCCTTTGCCAGAATTTCCGCAATCGCAACGCTTCTGTGCCTCCCCCCTGTGCATCCAAGCCCGATTGCGAGATACGACTTGCCCGATTCCTGATAGGCGGGCAGCAGGAGTCCGGCAAGTTCCATTACCTTGCAGATAAACCTGTCAAAGTACCTGTCGCTTTTCACATATTCCATCACACGTGGATTCCGCCCGTCAAGTTCCTGCAACTCGTCATTCCAATGAGGATTTTTCAGAAACCTGCAGTCCAGCACTATATCAAGACCTTTGGGCAGACCGCGCTTGTAGGAGAATGAATGCGCTGAAACAGCAAGCAAACCTTTTGCCGTTGAAACAAACCACCATTCAAGTTCGCCTCGCAGATCATTTGGGGACAGTTCTGAAGTGTCGACCAAAATGTCCGCGAGTTCCCTTACCGGAGCAAGCAGTTCCAGTTCACGTTGAATTCCGGCATAAGGTCTTTCCACCGGAGCCAGCGGATGCCTGCGGCGGGTTTCGGAAAAACGGCGAATAAGGACATCTGCACTGCAATCCATGTAAAGCACTTGCAAGGCACTGCCCAGTTCATCAATTGTTTCAATCATGCCGCTAGTGGAAAAATCGCGGTTGCGCGGATCAATGCCCAATGCCATGGGTTTTTCCGGCTTGGAACCTTTCACGAGACCTGGCAGGAGTGAAAGCGGTAGATTGTCGATTGCCTCATGCCCGAAATCTTCAAGTATGCGAATTGCCGTTGTGCGCCCCGCACCGGAAGGGCCGGTAACAAGCACGTGTCTTCTGGTTTGGCTTGTCAATTTTCCAACCATGTTTGGATTCTTCTAACTCACTTGCCGTTCGTTTTTTAAACAGAGCAGAATGCATGAGGGAAAATGCGGCAGTGGACTTTTCATGATATATGGAATTTGCCGTCCCAAAAGCTCGATCTTGCGCGCAGGAGGCATTCGGTCGGTTTCCTCGCGGTCCAAATCCACAATCAGTTTCACCCTTGCCGGTCCCGCGGCCGGCATGTCCAAAATGCCCACTCCTCGAGCTTCTATTCTGCCTTTGATTGACTCTGGCGAATCCGCCATCACCTCTCCGTTTTCATTCCAGAGGACAGTTCTGTCATCGGCAATCAGGTCGGCGCCCATGGCTATCAGTTGCAGCGCCAATCCCGATTTTCCGCTTCCCGATTTTCCCGTGATCAAAGCCGCCCTGCCTTTAAACGCAATTGCAGTGCCATGCTTGACGAGTTCAGTGTAAACTGGCGAATTCATTTGAGCACGGATCTCTGAAGAACTATGATGATTGTCGCAAAAATCCCGGCAATAGACACCGACATTGCAAAAAGCGGCATTTGGCCGCCTGTCGAATTGATAAGATGGGGCACCTGCCTTTTCCCTGGGCGCAATATTGCCGATTTTACAAGCCAATTGAATACCCGTTTTAATATATTGCCGCATTGCATTCGGGTAAAGTGGGTTTCTCAACGGAAACGGCCTTTAATCGCCGCATTTTTACAGATTCCATATGGCAAAAACATGGCGAATCATCTGAGGGTTTTCAGAATTTTGAAGTCCGGCTTTCGGTTTTCAGTCATTATTAAAGGCCAATAATGCAATGGTTGCGCTAACCTGCCCATGGCAGACTGTTGAAATCAATAAACGTTGCGAATATGAGACAATACGACACTGTTGCCGTTACCGCCATTGTTTTGCATTCCGCAATATCTGTGGAGAATCACGCCCGAGGAGAACGCTGCATATGGAATATGGACGGGTAAATCCTGATTTCCGGCTCGAGAACCAGGGTATCAACGGACTGGAGCAGGTACATTACAACTTGACTGAACCTGCGCTGATCGAGGCGGCCATGCAAAATGGCGAAGGCCGGCTGGGCAAGGGAGGAACCTTTCTGGTTGCAACGGGAAAATTCACCGGTCGGTCTCCAAACGACAGGCATGTGGTAAAATCGGAAAGCGTTGCAGATTCGATATGGTGGGAGAACACGGCAGAAATGTCGGAATCCGGATTCCACACTCTCTATTCCGACATGCTTTCCCATATGCAAAACGGAACCCACTATGTTCAAGATCTGGTGGCTGGCGCAGATTTTATGCAGTCGATAAATGTACGGGTTGTAACGGAGCTTGCATGGCACGGACTGTTTATCAGGCACATGCTCCGGCGAACCGAACATGAATATATCGACAGGTTCAAGGCGGACTATACCGTTATAAACTGCCCGTCTTTTCATGCGGATCCCAAAAGGCACGACTGCCGATCGGAAACTGTAATTGCAATCAATTTCGATCTTAAGATGATATTGATATGCGGCACTGAATATGCCGGAGAAAACAAGAAATCAATATTCACGCTTCTAAACTACATATTGCCGGAGAAAGGCGTAATGCCGATGCATTGCTCGGCAAATCATGCCAAGGGAAACCCGGTTGATACGGCAATCTTTTTTGGTCTGTCCGGGACTGGAAAGACGACTCTTTCAGCAGATCCCAACAGAATTCTCATCGGAGACGACGAACATGGATGGTCCAACACGGGCATTTTTAATTTTGAAGGCGGTTGCTATGCGAAAACCATAAATCTCGATCCGGAGGCCGAACCGGAAATATACGCAACCACGATGAAATTCGGAACCGTCATTGAAAACATGGTGTATGACAAGGATACGCTGGAGCTTGACTTTTCGGATGACTCGCTCACAGCCAACATGCGCTGCGCCTATCCACTGGAATATATCTCCAATGCCTCCAAAACCTCGCTTGGCGGCCATCCGAAGAACATCATCATGCTGACCTGCGATGCATTTGGCGTTTTGCCGCCAATATCGCGATTAACACCTGCACAGGCCATGTATCACTTCCTTTCGGGGTTTACCGCCAAAGTGGCTGGAACCGAGCGTGGCGTGACCAAACCACAGCCGACATTTTCAACCTGCTTCGGCGCGCCATTCATGCCACGTCATCCCGAGAAATATGGAAATTTGCTTAAAGAAAAAATCGCCAGGCACGGCGCCACATGCTGGCTGGTGAATACTGGATGGACAGGTGGGGCCTATGGCACCGGTTCCCGCATGCCGATAATGGCAACCCGCACCTTGCTGTCGGAGGCGCTTGACGGCTCTCTGTCATTGGTGGATTTTCGCAAGGACGTCAATTTCGGTTTCGAGGTTCCCGTAAGCGTTCCGGGAGTTCCCGAAGTTCTTTTGAACCCCCGCCGCACTTGGAGCGACAGTTCGGCATATGACGAGCAAGCCGCAAAACTTGTGGCCATGTTTGCCGATAATTTCAAACAATATCTTCCGTTTATCGACGGTGATGTAAAGGCGGCGGCAATCTGATTTCAGATGGTCTCATTAGTCTTCCATTGGTGTTGAAGAGCACCATCGTTAAAGTCTCTGTGCAACAATCAAATATCCACCATGACCTGCCATGTCAGTTTACCGGGCTTCAGTAATTCCCGCCAGCGCATTTTTAGCCGTTTTGCCAGTCGATTTGTCTGCATGGGATGATTTGGGATTTTCCGGCGCGCATGGGCGGTGGCCGGGCTGTTGCGTCCGGTGCGGTTTTTCAAGGTTTGGCGAAGGCTGACGTTGAATTGGGGCGGGTGATTTGCGCGCCGCCCCGCGTCCACGGTCCAATGGACCCATTCGAGCGTTGCGAATTCGACAACATCATTTCTTCCATGCCATGGGCCTTCATGCTTGACGACTTCGGCTTTGCAGAGGCCATTTTCCGTCCTGGCCATTGCATTGTCGCAGCTGTCTCCGACGCCGCCCGCTGAAGGATCGATTTTGGCCTCTTCCAAACGTCCGGTGCATTTGATGGCCGGATATTGAACCCCGCGCGGTCGCTGTGATGAATGAGCGTATCCGGATCAGGATTGCAGGCGGCCAGGGCTTGCTCCAGCGCATCCAGCACCATCTGGGCATTCGGCGAAGACCACTGCCGCATATAAAGAGGTGGCAGACTAAATGATAAAGGCGAGCTTCATTTCAAATCTTCAACTTCAAGGAGCACGCCATGACAGGGCATTCACCGCGGGACGGTGTATGCATCTTCCGCCACGCATGGCTGGAAAGACATGGTGTCTGAGCGCGTACAGTCTTCAAAGCCCAAACTGCTGCTTTATACCCGCGATGAAGGTGGCATCATCCACATTCCTTCGGTGAGTGAGCAACGCTTCGGCGTCATCCCCGGCACGATAGCGGAGCTGGTCCGAACCGTCCGTGACGGCATTCCAGATGACTTCGGCCACTAGCTCCGGTGCGGACTGCTGCGTTGCACCGCTTCCCATCGCCGCCATAAACGCTCCGACAACCGATTGGTATTCCTCCATTGAGGGATCGTTGGAGAAGTCGAAGCTGCGTCCGGAAAAGTCCGTCGCGATCATTCCCGGCTCCACGATTTTGACTTTGATCCCGACAGATGCCAGTTCGTAGTGCAGGGACTCCGACAGCCCCTCCACGGCGAACTTGGTTCCATGATAGAGCGTGCCTAGCGGAAACGTCATCTGTCCGCCAATGGAACTGATGTTAACGACAACCCCCGATTTCCGCGTCCGCATGTACGGCAGGACAGCCCTGGTAACCTCCAGTAGACCGATAACATTGGTGTCAAACTGGCGCTGGATGCGCTCAGTTTCAAAGCTTTCGAGCGTTCCGTAAGCTCCATAACCAGCGTTGTTTAGCAGGACGTCTATTTCACCGAAACGGTCTATCGTTGCCGCAACGGCAGACGTTATTGAAGCTGGTTCCGTTACATCAAGGCGAGTGACGAAGACATTGTCCAGCGCGCCCAAATCGGTTCCGTCGTCTGGCCTGCGCATGGTGGCGGCTACATTCCAACCTCTAGCCTGAAAATGCAGGGCGGTCGCCTTGCCTATACCGGAGGAAGCGCCGGTAATAAGGATTGTTCGTTTCATTTTCTTGTCCTTGGGTTCCAATGTCCAGTGCCAGTCCGAAATTCGACCATTGCAGCCTGCAGCCGAATCACGCGTGTTAACGCATACTCGTCTGCGATAAATCGTTCAGTTTTCATAAAGCTTCCCGCCAACTTTAGGGTGAAGAGCAAGCGGCAAAGAGAGCTGCCGCATTGACGCGGCAGCTCTACCGGAAAAGATTACGCAAAACTAACGCCATTGGCCGTCATTGGCAAGTGGGTCACGCGCGGGCCCGCCACCGCAATGGCGTTGGCCAAGGCGGGGCCGGAAGGCGGCGTGCTCGGCTCTCCAACTCCCGTTGGCGCTTCGGTCGACGGGACGATGTGCGTCTCAATGGAACGGATGTCGCTTATCCGGAGCGGTTCGTAGTCCGGGAAGTTGAACTGGTCCACCTCGCCGTCGGTGAATGTGATCTCGTTGCGCATCACGTGACCGATACCGTAGCCGATACCGCTTTCCATCTGAGCCGCGATGACATCTGGATTAACCGGGACCCCGCAGTCCACAGCGCAGGTCACCTTCTCTATGACGATTCCGTCTTCGGCATCGCCAGATATCTCGACCACTTCGGCCACGAATGTGCCGAAAGACTTGTGCACGGCGACACCGCGGTTGCCACCCTTGGCAATCGACTCATTCCAGCCCGACTTCTCTGCGGCAAGTTGCAGCACACCGGCCATGCGCATCTGATCGGTCGTTCCACCGCTTAGGTATTCCATGCGGTAATCGACCGGGTCCCGGCCCGCTGCCGCTGCCGCAATGTCCATCATGGTCTCCATCACATAGGCCGTGTGGCTGTGACCAACGGAGCGCCACCAGTTTACCGAAATGGGCGACTTGCCATCAGTCAGGCCAACATACTGGCCTGGAATGTCGTATGGCGTGTCATGAACCCCTTCAACGGAAGAGGAATCGACTCCGTTTTGCACTATGAACGCATCCCAGGGTCCACCCTTGAAGATTGGCTTGCCCGACACGCGATGATCCCAGCCAACGATCCGGCCGTCTTCATCTAGACCGATGCGCACCTTGTGCGCCATCGCGGGCCGGTAGTACCCGCTCCTGATGTCGTCCTCCCGGGACCAAACAAGCTTGACCGGCTGCTGCCCGCCGTTAAGCGCGAATGCGAGCGCCGCCTCCACGTGATAGTCCGCGTTCTGGGTCGAGCGGCGCCCGAATGTGCCGCCCGCATAGAGCGTTGTGACCTCGACGTTTTCCTGCGGGATCTGCAGAACTGCCGCTAAAGCCATCTGCGCCGCCGTCGGCATCTGGCAGCCGTCATGGAGCATCACGCCGGACTCGGTGGGCGAGATGGTGCATGTGAGAGGTTCCATGGTTGCGTGCGCGAGATATGGAAAGAAGAAATCGCGCTCTATAACCTGAGCCGAGTTTTCAAGCAATGCAGATGTTTCCAGCGCATTCCCCTTGGCATCGAACTCGGCATCGGCATTCACGGCGGCGAGAAGATCCGCCTTTATCTGATCGGAGCCTCGATTGTCGGCTTGGGAGAAGTCCCATTCCGCACTGATTGCCTCGCGGGCCTGGAGTGCGGCCCAGGTGTTCTGCCCGTAGACTAGGACTCCTGTACCCGTCGGAAGGGCAACGGCGCGGATGAAACCATGGACGTCGCCCGCAGAACTGTCATCAAAGGAAGTCAAAGTGCCACCGAACCGCGGGCTGCGAAGAACAACGGCAACAATCTGGTTCTCCAGATGAAGGTCCATTGCGTAAACCGCGGTTCCGTCAGTCTTGGGACCGTTGTCACGCCGCCGCGTATTCGGATTGCCGATGACCATGAACTCGGAAGGATCCTTCAAGCGCGGATTCACCGGAACATCGAGCGCGGATGCAGATACCACAAAATCGCCCATCGCCGCCGTGTTTCCGGCAGCTTTCAACTGGCCATCGGCCAAGGTAACACTGCTGGCCGGAACGCCCCAGGCCTCTGCGGCGGCGGCAGCAAGCATATCCCGCGCAGCCGCGCCTGCCTGGCGGTACTGCATGTAGGAATTGGCCATGGCGGTGGACCCGCCAGTTCCCTGAATGCCGAACAGGAGGTTTGCGTACTTCGATGCGTCCGCCGGCGCAAATTCCACCTCAACCTGATCCAGGGCCAGGCTCAACTCTTCCGCGATGAGGGTTGCAAGACCGGTGGCCGCCCCCTGACCGCACTCGAAATGCTTAATCAGGGCGGTGACCCTGCCGTCGGCGGCAATACGCACCAGGGGCGTGAATTCAGCGGCACCGTCATCCCCTGCCAGAGCGTTTCCGGTATCAAAGCCAATCACAAGCGCGGTACCCGACATCGCGGAAACCGACTTGAGAAAGCCGCGGCGTGAAAGCTGAATAGTCATGGTCAAGCCTCCAGAATTTGGGATGCGCGCTGAACGGCGGCGCGAATGCGTTGATAGGTTGCGCAGCGGCAAGCATTGCCCCACATATAGTCGTCTATATCTTTGACCGAAGGATTGCGATTCTCGGAAAGCAGGCCAATCGCCGACATTATCTGACCTGACTGGCAATAGCCGCACTGAACTACGTTCAACTCGTTCCACGCCTGGTTCACTGCGCTCGCCACTTCCGACGCAACACCCTCAATGGTGGTGATCTCCGCGCCTTCGACATCCTCGACATAGGTTACGCACGACCGAGTCGGCTCACCATCGACATGAACGGTACATGCACCGCAAGACGCGACCCCGCAGCCAAACTTTGTCCCGGTGAGTTCAAGCTCGTCGCGAATGACCCAAAGTAGCGGCATTCCTTCCGGAACATCTACCGAGCGCGTCTGGCCGTTTATATTGATACTGGATAGCATGTGCTACGATCTCCATTCGTTTTTCATTACTCCGCCAGGCAAGCGTAATGCAGCCTGGCATAGCTTAGACATGTAGGCCGATGATTGCATATGTCAAGTGCGTCACCACCGGTAATTCCCGTCAGCGTATTTTGAGCCGTTTTGCCAGTCGATTTGTCGTGATGACGGAGCGCCCTCTGGAACGTCGCGCGGCAGCTCTGCCGGACCTGACCGACGGGAAACGCCAGCATGGCGAGCGATCCGAACACGTCGCGCAGAGGGTTGCCGCCGTGCCCCGGTCAAGCCGCAGGTCGGCGACCCGGGCGAACGTTGTCGTCTTCCCCCTTTTGGTGGTTTCAACGAGCTCGGGCATGTTCACCTTGAGATCGAAGTTCCCGTCGTCGGGCGGCAGACTGCAATCCCGGTCGAACCGCTGCGGGACGCCGGTCTTCAGGTCGCGCCGCTCCCGCGTCTCCCTCGCCGGCCTAGTGCT
>JAPOTF010000189.1 GCA_026709325.1 Roseovarius sp. | reverse complement strand
CCTTGAGCGTGCTGATCAGCAGGCTCTTGCCAAACCGGCGCGGCCGGGAGAGAAACCAGTGATCGCCGCGCTCGATCAGATCCCGGATCAGCGGGGTCTTGTCAACGTAATAGCTGCCGGTGCTCCGCAGCCGGTCGAAATCCTGGATGCCGATGGGCAGGCGCTGGCGGGTCATGGGCGGCCTCCTGGAAAGTGCGCGATAAAGGCGGTTGCTTTGCTCACTATCACTGATCTCGAACAAGTGCAAATAAGGGCGTCTCGAATCAATTCGAAACGCACAATCATTTCAGTCAAAAAACACCTGTACAGCGTACCTGTTAATCAATCACTTGCACTTTTTCTTAGCAAGCGGTCATTCCTTCAAGTTCACGCTCCCTGGTATCTATTTTACGCAAAGCCACGAATTGATTATGCTTCTTTGGGGAGGCACATAGATCATTCGCCTCCCAACATCTCCATAAGTATCACCACCAAATCATCCGAACATTGCCATGATATTGACTATGATTTCTATCAACCTGATTAAGCTTTATTGAGGTTTATCACTCCAATGAGACAAAATGACGAAACCGGCGTCAATTTTCCGCATGGGTTATCGGTAATTGCCGCTAATTTTTTTATTTAAATTATTCAATGGTTTAAGATATTTTTTCGAAAAAGTTTTTCGTATGCTTTTTGTCTGGGCTTGCAGGAGATTTTTAGACCTTTGCGGCAAAAAAATCATTGAATATTCAGTCTTTTAGTGGAGGACTGGAAAGTTTTCGAAAAAGAAAAGCTAGCGGAAATTACTGAAAATGCCCCTTAATCATATCTCTAAAGACGCTTACGCATAATTATTTTTCCATCTCCATAAGCCTCAATTCTCTCTATCGCCTGATGCGTCGGTTCATGTGAAACCGCCATGTGAAACGCATTCGCATGGATGATGGCATCCGCGTCCAAAACCCAGGCGACGTGACCTTTCCAAAACAGCAAATCTCCTCTTTTCAGCGGAACATCCGCTGAAAGTACAATCCCCGGACCGGCCATTTGGAGATCGCTGTCACCAGGGCAATCAATGCCGCATGCAAGACACGCCATCTGAACAAGGCCGGAACAGTCAATGCCCAGCGCCGAGTTTCCTCCCCATACATATGGCGTGCCCAGCAACCGTTCAGCCACTTCAACCGGATCGTTCTCAATCTCGTCAATGCGCCGCAAATGCGACGCGGGCACAAAGAGACTTCCTTTCACATGGTCGATTTCCGCCCATTTTTCCCTTTCGGCGACTACGGCCACTCTCGCGCCCATACTCAGCAATAAACGACCCGAATCCGATTTAATGTCAGGCTCGGCGCAGGCATATGTCATTCTTGCGCCAACCACGTGGGTCGCCGGCAAATTAACCGGATTCAGATATTCGCTATCGATGTAGCCGGCATAGCCGTCGCGCAAAGCGTAACCGAATGAATATCCGTCTTCATCCTGAAGCCTGTTAAATAGCTCGCCAAAAACCAGCTCGCGCTGACGCAGCCCGTTCGGATTGTCCAAAAGCGATGCAACGGGTTGAACAATCTGCGACAGCTCCCCCTCAACATGGGAATCAGCCTGAATTTCATCTTTAAGCGAAACATGGGCGACGCGCCCGTTTGAATGCAGCAGTCGGGTATCGGTCATAATCCAAGAGTCTCCGGCAATGCCTCAAGCAAGGCGCGCGCACCCTGCCCCGCGCCACCCTTCGGGATTGCGGGCCCATTGCCGGCGCTCCATCCATAGATGTCGAAATGCGCATAGCGCACATCGCTGGCAAATCGCCTTAAAAACAGTGCCGCGGTAATGGCGCCAGCCATTCCGCCCCTTGGAGCATTGTCCAAATCAGCGATATCCGGTTCAATCAGTTTCTCGTAGGGAGCGTGAAACGGCATTCGCCAGACAGGATCGGCAACGGCCCCGCCAGCTTTGTCAAGCGCCTCGGCCAAAAGACCGTCATCGGTAAAATAAGGCGCAATGTCAGCCCCAACGGCAATGCGAGCCGCGCCAGTCAAAGTCGCCATCGAGATTATCAGGTCGGGTTTTTCCTCCGCCCCGCAGGCGAGAGCGTCGCCCACGACCAGCCGACCTTCCGCATCGGTGTTGTTAATCTCAACCGTCAAGCCGTTTCGGGCCCTGATTATGTCACCTGGTCGAAACGCATTGCCTCCGACGGAATTCTCGACAGCGGGTATCAGCACCCTCAATTTCAGCTTCAACCCGATATCCATTATCATCCGCGCAAGACCGAGAACCGTTGCCGCCCCGCCCATGTCCTTTTTCATCAGGGCCATGGCGGACGTTGGCTTGAGATTGAGACCCCCGGTATCAAAACACACTCCTTTGCCAACCAGCGTCAGGGACGGCCCTGAATCGCCCCACCGCATCTCAACAAGGCGCGGCTTCTGTTCGGCCGCGCGGCCAACCATGTGGATCATGGGGAAATTCTCCGATAGCAGCTCCTCTCCTTTGACAACCTTGATATCCGCTCCGAATTCCTCCGCAAGCCGCGCGCATGCGGCCTCAAGCCCCGACGGGCCCATGTCGCATGCCGGAGTGTTGATAAGATCGCGCGTTAAACACTCGCCGGCGGCAATTGCCTCCATTCTTCCGGCATCCACTCCATCAGGCGCCACCAGCTGCGCTCTTGCGGATTTTTTTTCCCTGTATTGATCAAACGCATAAGACGCCAGCAGCCATCCGAGAGACTCCTCGCTTGCCCGGGATGCATCAAGTCCCTTAATGGCATATGCGCCTTCCGGCAGTTTTACCGCCGCATGCGCCAGATGAAACCGCCCCCTTGCGCGCTTTTCAACCGAACCGTATCCCGCCAGAACCATTGCGATTTCACCTGATCCCGATGGCACAAGAAGCGTCTCGCCCAGCGACCCCGTAAAGCCAGTGGAACGAACCCATGCCGCGATTTGGTCTGACTGCCTGTTCAGCCAATTATCCAGTCCCTTGTTTTCAATGACATGCATTGCAACCGCCGCCGATTCATCGCTGGCAAATGTCAAAGGCATAATTCATCTCCTCCATGAAATGGCAAATGGCAGCTTAACTGCAGAATAGTCCGCCGCAAGTGCACTGACGCGAATTCCCTGTTGATATATGCCGCAATGCGAATTCGGCGAACGGGCGGTCCGTTGAATGCAGAACCGCAATGCCCGGATATCAGACTCGGGATTTTAGCAAACCAAATGCGGGAACCCCTGAAACACTCGCGCAACATAATCAGCCGGCGTAAAGCGATTGCCAGTCTGGACAGGCGCACGGCTTAAGCGCGTCATTCCAAAAGCGGCGACCGGGAGATGGCGGATAACAGCGCTTGCGGCAGAACCTCTTCCAGCAAATCGAGATCGTCCTTTCTGCCGGCAGATATCCTGATGCATCGGTCTTGCGGCGATACAAACGGCATCCGAACAAAAACATCCCTTGAAACAAGTTCTGCCATAAGCCGCTTGGCAAAGTCGCCATCCCCGCCGCAGTCCACGGCGACAAAATTTGTGGCGGAGGGCAATGGTTTTAAACCATTGCCGCGAGCTATCTCTGCAATCCGATCACGCGCCAAAGCGACCTCGCCTTTAACATGCTCAAGCCAGTTCCGGTCTGCAAGCGCGGCAAGGGCTCCATCCAATGCCATACGGTTCATTCCGAAATGGTTGCGAATCTTGTTGAAGGCGGAAATCAAACCCGCTTCACCCATCGCATATCCAACACGGGCTCCGGCCATCCCATAGGCCTTTGAAAACGTGCGCATTCGAATCACATTGGGTTTTTCAACGTCCAGGGGCGGAGAAGCGTCATCCGGGGCAAACTCGATATATGCCTCGTCAAGGCACAGCACGGTTCGTGGTGGAACCGAGTCAATCAAATCCTGAACCCCCTCTGCCGAATGCCAGCTGCCCATGGGATTGTCCGGATTGGAAAAATAGCATAGAGATGCGCCCGTTTCACGCACTTTGGCAATCAGCGCGTCCGCATCCTCGGCGTCATCCCTGTAGGGCACCGCGTGAAGCGTTCCTCCATAGCCCGCAACATGATAGTTGAATGTCGGGTAGGCTCCAAGAGAGGTCACAACCGGCGTTCCTTCTCCAACAAGCAGGCGGCACAGATATCCCAGAAGCCCGTCGATGCCTTCGCCCACCATTATATTTTCAGTGGAAATCCCATAGTGACCTGCAAGCGCGCTTTTTAGGTCGTGATGCTCGGGATCCGCATATTTCCATATCTCCGCGGAATTAAGCCGCATTGCGGAAATGGCTTCCGGTGACGGTCCAAAGACATTTTCATTTGCGCCAACTCGCGCCTTGAATCCGCGACCCCGTTTGCGCTCCTGCGCTTCCGGACCCACAAATGGCACGGTCGCGGGAAGCCTAAGCGCAAGATCGGTATATTGCGGACCTGCATGCATTTTGTTCAACGCCGTTTCTTTCCATGCCGTTCATCGGCGGACATTCCCACCGGATTAGACCCGCTTGCCAAGATGCCCGCTTCGAGTGGAGACCGCAATATGAAAAGACATGCGATCGAAAAGGCTACTCGGCTTCCAGTTGCGCAATGATCTCTTCAGACGCCTCAAAATTTGCGGTAACCCTCTGAACATCGTCATCGTCTTCAAGCGCCTCGATCAGTCTAAGCAGTTTGCGCATGGCGTCCAGATCAAGTTCCGTCGTTGTTGTCGGCTTCCAAATCAGCTTCGTTGACTCGCTTTCGCCCAATTCGGATTCAAGTGCGCCGGAAACGTCATTGAGTTCGGTGTCCGCGCACCATATGAAATGCCCGTCCTCTCCGCTGTCGACATCTTCCGCGCCCGCTTCAATGGCCGCCATCATCACGGTGTCCGCATCCGCAGCTCCGGGGGGATAAAAAACTTCCCCCTTGCGCTCGAACATGAAACCAACGCTCCCGGTTTCTCCAAGATTCCCGCCATTTTTTGTGAAAGTCGAGCGAACCGTGCTTGCCGTTCGGTTTCGATTGTCGGTCATTGCCTCCACGATCACGGCGACACCGCTCGGACCATAGCCCTCGTAGCGAATTTCCTCGTAGTCGTCGCCTTCTCCGCCAGCCGCCTTTTTTATCGCGCGCTCGATGTTGTCCTTGGGCATTGATTGCGCCCTTGCCTCCTTTATGGCCAGGCGCAAACGGGGATTTTTATCCGGATCCGGATCACCCATCTTGGCGGCTACGGTGATCTCCTTGGACAGCTTGGAAAACAGTTTTGCGCGAACCGCGTCCTGCCTGCCCTTGCGATGCTGGATATTAGCCCATTTTGAATGGCCGGCCATTATATGCTCCAAACAAGTTTTTAGTCGGCATGAATATATTCCAACACCATTGAATACCGCAACCCATTGCCGACCGGCTTGCGATAATGAATGGGGAACGCGCTTTTTTGGCTGAAGCAAACTTCAATATCCGCATTCAGACCATTTTACAGGATGAAACCAGATTTTTCAGATCTTGGCCATGGTTGGGACCGGGACGCCGGCACAGGGCGAAAGCCCCCGGGCAGCAGCCACTCCCCAAACCCAAAGCAGGGCGAGCCTCGACTCGACTCCATACTTCGCTGGTTGCGCCAGATTAAAGGCGCGCATTATCTCCGGCAGTTCAGAACAGCGAAAGATAGCGCTGGTGATAGTCTTCGGCACTCATCTTCACGCGGGGGAGGCATAGCAGGGCGCCGGGTTTGGGCACAGAGAAAAATGCGAAAGAAAACCGTTCGGACCGGGCCTCTTCGGGCAAATCCACCTGATGATTGAGCGCCGGAATGCGGCCCTCGCTCAGCACTTCCATCAGATAGCCGGGAAAGGACAGGATATGACGCTTTTGACCCATTTCCCGCACCTTGCCATCCGCATCCAAATATGACAGGCCCGCATCAAGGCCGAAGACGAAGGTCGTCAGCAGCGAAACGTCCTTGTGCCGCGACAGGCGGGTATTGCCGCGCGCGGTCTGACGGGCGCCCCTGGTGGACGGGTAGTAGTTGCACGACACCATATAACCGATGGACCGCTCGTGGAGATCATTCAGACCCGGCATATTGACTGATGCGATGATCTCCCGCTCCATCCCCCGCACGGTCTTGCGCAGCGACTCCCATTCGGTGTCAAAGAACCGCTGGAACTCCGCCGGGAAGCACTCTGGCGGTGTGAATTCAGAGATGACAAAGGAATGCAGCATGTCCGTGTCATACTGGTTCTTGCTATCGCTCTGCCCCCAATAGGAATAGCCATCAAAGCCATGATCAAATCGGTCTTGCAGAAAGGGCGCCTTCCGCGCGTCCGGCTGCGCGACAAAGTCTCGCAAGGCCTCGCGCAGGGTGGCATCCGACCGCTGGGCCATGTCTGTTTCAAAAATCATCTGAGCGCAACCCTCACGCTTTAACGGACAGCGGGAACCGCGCTGGCACGGGCGCGGTGTTTATGCCATTCGCGCCAGCCATAAAGCCCCAGGAGCAGGAATATCAGGTATTGCACCGCATAAACAGCCGAATCCTGCGCAAGGTAGATATGAACCCCCAACACATTCACCACCAGCCAAAATATCCAGTTCTCCATGCGTTTGCGCGCCATCAGGAACTGGGCGAAGAAATTTAGTATGGTGGTGGCCGAGTCGCGGATCAGCATGGCGGGTTCGGGCACCCATGCGACGCCGCGAGACAAGGCCGAAATGCCAACGGCCCAGAGCGCGATGCAGGCGGTGGCGGCCATGATCAGGCTCATTTGCTGGCGGCGCGACAGCCAGCTTGGAACGAAATCGCCTTCGGCCTGCGGCCCGGATTCCCGCACCCAGACCGTCCAGCAATAGATTTGGATTGGAATGTAGAGCGCATAGAGGACCGCGTCCGAGAGCAGCTGCCAGCTGAAAAAAGCCAGATACGCCGAGATCGCCGCCCAGAGAATGCCCAGCGGCCATGCCAGCATCTTTTCCCTGGCCAGAAGGATCAGGCTGAGCACGCCCACAAGCGTTGCCATGATTTCCAGCGGCTCATAGCCGAGCACATACTGCCATTCGATTTGCGACAGGGAAGCAAGGAGATGGTCGGTCATTTGCCGGTGCTTACAGCGAATAGCGGGCGAAAACAACATAATTTGAATTCAGCAGTTCCCGCCAGTTTTTTCTTGCCGAATTGCCGGGAATTTTGGAAATGCGTGGCAAGATCGGTGCCAAAACTCCCCGCCGGCGGCCCAGCGAGAAAACCGAAAAGCACGGCGATACCCAGCGGCGCCAGAGTCTCGAGATCCGATTTTCGGGGTTTCGCCCGAAATCGGGTTGAGCGTCAGATCAACTCCACGGCCCCGCGCAATCTCCATGACCCGCGCGGCCATATCTTCCCTGCGACAATCTATCACATGATCCGCACCCTGGGCTTTGGCATGGTCCGGCTTTGCCGGTGCTGGCCCAGGCGATAAAGTTCATCGCCAGATGTTTGGCGATGTGCCGGATCATTGTTTCCACACCTCCGGCCGCGGCGCGCACCGGAACCGACTTGCCCGCCGCGGCTCCTCCGAGATTAACCGGCATGTGATAGGCCGTCATTGCGTTCACGGGAATCGAGGCCGCGGTGCTGAAATCGATGTTGTCTGCAATGCGGGTCGGGCGGGAAGCGCCGACCAGCGAATGAGAGCCATGGCCGCCAGCGCCAATTGGACCCATCCAGGCAACACGGTCGCCAACGGAAAACCCGTCAACACCGACACCGATTGCCTCAACAAGCCCCGCACCTTCAACACCAGGTATGCGCGGCAGCTTGGGCATCATGCCTTCGGGCATGTCGCCGCGACGAATGATCGTGTCGGTAAAGTTGACGGCACATGCATGATTGCGGATCGGAAACTCGCCGATGGCTGGAGATGGAACGGTTTTGTCTTTAAGTGAATGAACATCCGGGCTGCCGGTCTCGGGAATGACGATTGCCTTCGCCATGGGAAATGTCCCCGTTTAAGATGAAGCCAGGCGGCCTGAGGAAATGTTTTACCTCGGCATGGAGTCCGATTTTCAAGGCATATGCGGGTCTCCACGGTTGAAAATTCGCAAACGCCATGCTCGAATTCGCGCCGTTGGCCATTCTTTACAGACCCCCGATCAAAAATTTCAAAAACACGTCCCATGCACCCTTGGAGACCATGAATTAAGTCAAAGATGATCTTTGAATTCGACCAGCAAGTTTTCATAAACCTTGCGCTTGAATGGAACAATTGCCGCGGGAAGCTCTGCCGGCGGAAGCCAGCGCCACCGTGAAAATTCCGGGGTTTCCGTGTCGATTGCCACATCGTCATCGCTGCCCAGGAACCGCATCAGAAACCATTTCTGCCTTTGGCCGCGATAACGGCCTCCCCACAGCCTGGGCACAAGGTCAAGTGGCAGATCATACCTTGACCAGAATCTCGATTCGCCTATCGGTTCCACCAGTTCCGGAACAATGCCCGTTTCCTCTTGCAATTCTCTAAGGGCGGCCTCATGCGGTTCCTCGCCCTCTTCCATGCCGCCCTGCGGCATCTGCCATGCCGGCCCCTGATAGTCCAGTCTCTGGCCGGTAAAAACATGGCCCTCGGAATTCAGCAGCATAATGCCGACACAGGGCCTGTACGGCAGCGTGGAGTAATTGCCTGAAGTCATGTAATTTCCGTTCCTCGATTGATCAAGCGGCAAATCAACAGCCGTTTGCCTTATGAATGCCTCTATACAGCAGAGATGGGTTCTTGAACAAGAACTTGCAAAATGCCATCGATCAATCAGTGCTGACCTGCAGCGGCAGGTTGCCGGCATATCCGCCGAATCAAAGCGTGGAACAGACGCCTTTCACACCAGGGCATGAAGCCCCCCGTCACTGGCATCGTTCAACGCATCTGAACAATCTATTTGGCGAAAGAAATTCCGGCATTTCCGCACACTGGACAGTCTTCGCGGCGGTTCAGGGCAATTTTACGGCTTTCGCCGTAAAGCGCGTCATAGATAAGCATCTCGCCGCGCAAAACCGAACCCGCTCCCGTTATTAACTTTACGGCCTCGACCGCCATCATGGAGCCAACAACTCCAGGCAGCGGACTCAGAACCCCGGCTTCGGCGCAACCAGGTGCCAGGCCGGGACCGGGAGCCCTGGGAAACACGCACTGATAGCAAGGTGTCTTCCTGGCGGTTTCGAACACGCTCAATTGCCCCTCCCATTGCGAAAGCGCGCCGGACACAAGAGGCTTCCCCAGCGCATGCGCGATTTTGTTTGACAGATACCGCGTTTCAAAATTGTCTGTTCCATCCAAAATGACATCGTACTTTTTAAAAATGCCCGCCGCATTGTCGAGATCAAGACGCGCGCGATGTGAATCGAATTCAACATATGGGTTCAGATCGCGAACCGCATCTCTTGCGGAGTCCGCCTTTAGCATCCCAATCCGGTTGTCGGCGTGAATTACCTGCCTTTGCAGGTTGGAGTTCTCTACCCGGTCATCGTCTATGACGCCAATTCTGCCAACGCCCGATGCGGCCAGATACAGGATTGCCGAAGATCCCAGTCCTCCCGCGCCAATGACGAGTACGCTTGCCTTCTTCAGAGACTTCTGTCCCGCACCGCCTATTTCCCGCAACACAATGTGTCTGGCGTATCTCTCCAGTTCTCCCCCTGAAAGCGAACCTTCCGATTTCGCCCCGGCCGGTCGCGCCCGCATGCGCATCCTTCCAAGCCATGTTCTGTAGAGCAGGATCAATGCAACGCCTCCACCGAGTAAAAGCCAGAGCGAGGCCTCGTTGCCAGTTGCCTCGCGCAGGGAATGTCCAGATGGCAGCAGGATATTAACGATCACCACGGAAACCCAGAGCACAAGCAGCATTGCCCATCTCAAACGCGCCGGCGCGCCGGTAATCATCCCGGCACCCCATATCACCACGGCCATTGAAATCACCAGCAGCATCAGGCGGTTCCCGTCGACCCAAATCCGGAGGCACCCCTTTCGGTTTCATCAAGACAGGTCGCAACCTCGAATGCCGCGCTCACAACCCGCGCGACAACCATCTGGGCAATCCGCATGCCATGCGTGATTTCGAATGTCTCGCCACCGGCATTCAGAACAATTACACCCAATGGCCCCCGATAGTCGCTGTCTATCGTGCCCGGACTGTTGGCAATTGTGATGCCATGTCTCAGCGCGAGACCCGAGCGAGGCCGCACCTGTATTTCATACCCGCCGGGCACGGCCACTCGAATGCCAGTGGAAACCAGTTTTCGCTCACCGGGGCGAACGCGCAATGTGCCGCGATCACGAAGATTTGCCCTGAGATCGACGCCTGCGGCACCTTTTGTCTCTCGGCATGGCATGCCCATTGATGTATCGGCCCATGCCTCCCATGCGAAATGAACCGTCACCATCTCTCGCCACCTGTCACAGATATCGGCACTTCGCTGACCGCCTCACGTCAGGACAGTTCCCGCGCAACAAGATCCGCCAGTCTGACCGCCACCTCATTCTTGGACATCCTGTCCCAGGTGTCGACACCGTTTTCGGTAACAAGGGTCACGGCATTTTCAGTTCCCCCCATTATCCCGGTCTCCGGACTCACGTCATTCGCCACAACCCAGTCGCATCCTTTCCGCAAGCGCTTTGAGGCCGCGTTTCCGGCAATGTCATCCGTCTCGGCGGCAAAGCCGATTACAAGTTCCGGACGCCCGGATTTCATCCTGCCTACAGTTGCCAGTATATCCGGATTTTCCTCAAATTCGATTTTTGGAAGTCCTTTTCCGGTTTTTTTAATCTTTCCGCCATACACATTCTTCACCCGCCAGTCGGCGACCGCCGCCGCAAAGACGGCGACATCCGCGGGCAATGCGGAATGCACGGCATCCATCATTTCCCGCGCCGTCTGCACCCGAACCACTCTCACCCCTTCCGGCGACGCGACGTCAACGGGGCCCGAAACAAGAACCACCTCGGCGCCCAGCGCCTTCAAGGCGCGAGCAATTGCATTACCCTGCATTCCGGAAGAGCGGTTGGCAATATATCGCACAGGATCAATGGGCTCATGAGTTGGGCCCGACGTCACCAGCGCCTTTTTTCCGGTTAGCGGACCTCGCGAAAACATGTTCTCGACCGCGGCCACGATTTCCGCCGGTTCCGCCATCCTTCCAGGCCCAAATTCGCCGCATGCCATGTCGCCATCATTCGGGCCGACAAACGCAATTCCCTCGCTTTTCAGAGTTGCGACATTTCGCCTGGTTGCGGGATTCTCCCACATCCGCACATTCATCGCGGGCGCAAGCACGACCTTTGCGCAAGTTGCAAGCAGAATGGTGGTGGCCAGATCGTCGGCCTGCCCTGTCGCCATCCTCGCCATGAGATTGGCCGTTGCCGGCGCCACAAGTATCAAATCGGCGCTTCTGCCAAGCGCGATGTGTCCCATTTCGGCTTCCATGGTCAGATCGAAAAGATCCCGATGCACCTGATTTCCGGCCAAAGCGGACACGGACAATGGCGTGACAAATTCGGCACCGGCACTGGTTAGAACGGGTATGATTTCCACCGACCTCTCCCGCAGGCGGCGAATGATCTCAAGAGACTTGTACGCGGCAATGCCGCCACCGATAACAAGCAGAATTCGCCTTGAAGCCAGCATGCGCGTTTCCCCCATCGGCAGGCACATTAGGCCCTGTTGGCGAACAAGGCAAGGAGGACTATCTGAATGCCGCGCATGGATCCTTTCTCTCAACAGGCGGCGCCACAAGAACATGATCGTATCTGGCCTCGAATTCCGCACTGCGCTTCGTCTCGGTCTGACCCAGTGAAAACACCGTCAATCCGGGCCGGACCCTTTCAAGAACCGCCGGTATGCCCCAGTCCTTCCGAGCATGCCCGTTTCCCGTGATCACAAGCACCGGCCCGCCAGTATCGTCAAGCGCCCGAATCACGGCGCGTGCAAGTGCGGCATCACGGAGTCTCTGCACATCAACCATTTTAGGCAGCATGTCGCCGGAAATGGCATCGCAGTGCGCCGCCATTTGCAGTGCCTCGCGCTTAATTTGCTGTTCAGGAGGCAGGGGGCTGTCCAAGCCGTAGAGAACGTATTCGTCGCCAAATGCCGATGCCACACCCGATATTGCCGCCTTGCGGGCCTCGTCTCTCGGCACCTGAGCGCCGTAAATCCGCGCTTCGGGCGCCACCGCCACAATCGGAAAGTACATTGCAAAATCCGGCCAGCCCCTTCCATCCCAGTCAAGCGCCGTCCGCAACCGGGACTCGCCAAGCCCTGTTTCCGCCGCCGCGCGACGGGCCTGTCCGGGAGTCAGCATCTCATATGCAATCGCGGATGGTTGAAGAGCCGCGGATATCTCGGCCTGTCTTTCGTGATGAACGGGATTGTCATGGATTTCGCCCGCAATGACAACATCGGACACCTGCATTTTAGCAAGCACCTCGTCCGGAACATCTCCGGACGAGGCCGATGCCGCCAGTATCAGTGCCGGAATGATCATTGATGTCATATGCTGAAATCGTTGATTTCCACGCTGCGCGGTTCCAGATATTTGCGCAGTTTTCCGAGGGCGGCAGCCTCTATCTGACGCACTCTCTCCTTGGAAAGGCCAAGTTCCCTGCCCAGACTTCCCAGCGTTCTAGGCACCTCGCACATCTTGCGCTCATGCAATATAAATTGCTCTCTTCTGTCCAGGTGGCCCATTGCCTCGGCAAGCCATCCGTTAAGTGAAATCAAATCGTGTTTGCGTTCCACCGTTTCATCGCTCCGCGGGCCGTCATCCTCGATTGTGTCGATCCACTCCCTTCCTTCATCTTCGGCGGACTGTGTCGCATTTAGAGAAAAATCCGGTCCGGACATGCGACCGGCCATCATTTCAACGTCACGCAGCGGAACCCCCACCTCGCAGGCAATCATCTCGCGCAGCTGGTGGGCATCCAGTTTTTCGCCACGGGCTTCCGCTTCATTTTCCAGCCTTGCCTGGACCCGGCGGAGTTGGAAGAAAAGCTTTTTTTGGGGGCCTGTCGATCCCGTGCGAACCATGGAATGGTTCCTCATTACATAATCCTGAATGCCGGCCTTGATCCACCACATGGCATAAGTGGAAAAACGCACTCCGCGGTTCGGGTCAAACTTGTCCGCCGCCTTCATTAATCCCAACCCGGCTTCCTGAATGAGATCATTCAGCGGCACTCCATAGCGCCGATATTTTGACGCCATTGAAATGGCAAGTCTCATATAGGCATTGATCAGGCGATGCAGCGACGCTTCGTCTCTATGTCTGCGCCACGCGGTCGCCAGTTTCCTTTCCGTCTCCTCATCGAGCATTTCAGCACTCATTGCAACCTGCTCCAATTTGGATCTCTCAGGTCTGTCGGCTGGCATCATGTGTTCCTTTGCGGCATTTAATGGTCAACGCATTTGCATTGCACTTCCGCATTGCCCCATTTTGCTTTTCATATTAGCATGAAAGCGTTAAAAAATCAAAGACAATACTTGATCAATTAATTGTGATATCCAATAAATCAATGCCGACCCCTTTAAATTGCAGGTGACAAAATGCTTCCGGGAATTTCCCTGATTTTGGGTGGCGCCGCTTCAGGCAAAACCGCATTTGCGGAGAACTTGGCCGCTTCAACCGGCCGGGGGCCGGTTTATCTTGCCACGGCGCAAATCACGGATGAGGAAATGCGGGCCAAAATTGACCGCCACAGGAAATTGCGCGGCTCCGGATGGCGCACTCTCGAGGAACCAATGGACGCGGGCCGGGCGCTTGCGGCCATCGGCGGCGACAATGTCGTTCTCATGGACTGCGCCACCATGTGGCTGTCGAATCGAATGCTCGCGGGACATGATTGCGGTGAAGCCGAGGCCGAACTCATGGCGGGCCTTTCCCTTTGCGCCGCTCCGGTTGTAATTGTCTCCAACGAGGTGGGAAACTCCATTGTGCCGGAAAACGCGCTGGCGCGCGAATTCCGGGAGGCGCAAGGCCGATTAAACCAAAAGCTCGCGGCCAAAGCCGGACTTGTGGTGCAGGTCGTTGCGGGACTGCCCATGGTTCTGAAGGGCCACCTGCCATGACGCGGTTTTTTTGGGTGCGGCACGGCCCCACCCATGCAAGAACCATGATCGGCTGGTCCGATATGCCCGCCGACCTTTCGGACAAAAAACGTCTTTCAAGGGTTTCAGCGCATCTGCCAAAAGACGCATCTGTAATATCGTCCGATCTGTCTCGGGCGGTCGCAACCGCCGACGCCATAGAAAACGGCCGCGATCGCCATCCGCACAATCCGGACTTGAGGGAAATTCATTTTGGGGAATGGGAAATGAAGGCATTTGACAAGGTGGAGGACCAACCCCTCATACGCGATTTCTGGAACAACCCGGGGGATGCGCGGCCTCCCGGAGGAGAAAGCTGGAATCAGCTCTCCGAGAGGGTCAACCGGGCGGTTGAAAACCTGGCGGCAATCCATAAAGACAATGACATTGTCGTCGTCGCCCATCTTGGAGCCATACTCACGCAGGTGCGGCGGGCACTGGGAATATCGCCCGTTGAAGCGTTTTCCCACCGCATTGACAATCTGTCCGTGACTGAAATACATCTAAGTCGCGGAACATGGCATGCATCGAAAATCAACTTTCATCCATGACATCATTCGAGATGCTCGCGCCATTCGACTTGTCCGATACAGGTGATTCATGACCTACGATCTGTTTATAGGAGACAGGACATTTTCCAGCTGGTCGCTTCGGGGCTGGCTGATGTTCGAGAAATTCGGAATTCCAGCCAAAACGCATATGGCGGGTCTATATTCCGGAACGCTTGCCGAGGATTTATCCGAACTGCATCCCGCAAGGCAGGTGCCGGCCATGCGTGACGCGGATGGCATCGTCGTTTACGATACCCTGGCGATGGCTGAAACTCTTGCGGAACGTCATCCCGAAAAAGGTCTCTGGCCTTTATGCCCATCGGCAAGAGCGCTCGCAAGATCTATCACCGCGGAGATGCACTCGGGCTTTTCGAGTCTTCGAAGCGACTGCCCCATGCAGCTCGCGCATCAGATAAGAGACTTTAAGCCTTCCGGGCGTGTCCTGGAAGATTTGGAGAGAATTGATCTGCTTTGGACTCATGCCCGCCAAAAACATGGCGTGGATGGACCATGGCTTTTCAGCAGCTATTCCATTGCGGATGCTTTTTACGCCCCCGTGGCGGCAAGAATCGCGGGCTATGGACTCGAGGTGGGAAAAGCGGCTCGGGAGTATGTATCTGCAACGCTTGGCGATACCGCCTTCAGGCAGTGGCGGGCAATGGGTTTGACAGTGAAATATGATCCCGCGCCCCATGATGCCGGCCTGCCTGTTGGCGAATGGCCCGGTCCGGCACATCCGGCGGCGCGGGCGGTTGGCAGCGGCAGACCTGAAAACGCCGCCTGCCCCTATTCAGGCGGAAAGGCCGAATACATGCTTGAGACCGAGGGCAGGATTTTCGGGTTCTGCAATCCATTCTGCCGCGACAAGACTGCAGCCGACCCCGACGCATGGCCAAAATTCATCGCATTGAGGGATGGCGCCCATCGGGCACCCTGGCAGCCGCGGGCAAGATAAATCCATACAATGTCCGCATTTCTCTTGTCGCGCCTTCAATGGCGGCTGCCGGTCATTCCGAACTGAATGTCATGAAACTTCGCCCATTCAGAACAATCAAACGGAATACAGCCTGCCGTTCCCGGGCATTTTGTCGTCAATGCCCGCCAGCCTGAGACAATGCCATGCCAGAGCATGATTTGAGGATGTGACCGGAATTCCAAGATCCGCTTCAATATCCGCCAGGTCATCCGCAATGCGGATCGATGTGCAGGACACGAACACTGCGTCAATCGAGTGATCGCGGGTTATGCGCGCAACTGCCGCTTTCAGGCTGGCGGTTGTGATTGCCGCGACAGTCGGGTCGCGCGATTCATTGAAACTTCCAAATACCGGCACACTAAAACCCGCTTCCTCCATGGCTCTTTGCACAAATTCGTTAACTTCCCTGGAATAAGGCGCAAGAACGGCTATGCGTCTGGCGCTCAATGCCTTGAACGCCGCAAAAGCCGCATGGGCGGGATTTGTTGCCTTTGCTTCCGGTTTTGCCGAATGCAGATAATTTGCAATCGCGTCGGGT
The DNA here is from genome assembly GCA_026709325.1 of Roseovarius sp. GTDB lineage: Bacteria > Pseudomonadota > Alphaproteobacteria > Rhodobacterales > Rhodobacteraceae > JAPOTF01. The sequence goes on along the minus strand of JAPOTF010000189.1, from coordinate 849 downwards.
CCGATGGTCATGGAAGCCGACGTGCAGGCATAGGCCAAAACATCAAGAGTGTCTCCCGGAAGAATCAGTTCCGCCGTGTTCGCAATCAATGGCCCCATTGCCCTTAGGGTGTCGGGCGTGATTTCCGGCGAATTGGCAATGCGGGCATGAAAAACATCGACTCCCGGCAGGGCAAGCAGACGTCTCATTTCGCGTTCAACGGTGTAATCGGAAGCCAACACGACCATTCCAATTCGCGCTCTGCCTGCAATGACCCGCTCCGTTTCAAACGGGAGATTTTCAATTAGCTCCATATCCGCACCTCCATTTACGTCCCGGATATGGTTTTGGGCCAGAAGGTCAAATTGCGTACCTACCTTGCGGCAATCAGGCCAATTTCGACGGTAAACTGCGGCGCCGCAAGTCGCGGCGATTGCACGGCGGCCCGACAGGGCGCGCCGCCACCGCCCGCCCAGGCATCCCACACCTTGTTAACCTCGTCAAAGTCATCCATGTCGCAAAGCCAGATCGTTGCCGTAAGCGCCTTTGACTTGTCGGTTCCCGCTTGCGCCAGCAAGTCGTCAATCTGATCAAGAATTGCCCTTGTCTGCTCCCCCGCGCCGGCTCCCGGCGCATTTTGCGCAACCTGGCCGGCAAGATAAACCGTATTCCCGTGAATTACGGCCTGACTCATTCTGTCATTTGTGTGCAGGCGCTCTATTTCCATGCCGCTACTCCTTTTTTCTTTCCGTTTCAGAATTATGCCGCTCCGCTCTATAGGAAACATGGACGCGACGCATTCGCAAGTCATCAATATGCGCAAGCGCGCGTTTGATGTGCATCGCATTTACGCATCGCATCGCCGTTCAA
>JAPOTF010000105.1 GCA_026709325.1 Roseovarius sp. | reverse complement strand
AGGATCTCGTGGAGTCCTGGAAGCGGGGCCACCGGAGGCTCCGGGAAATGGAATTAAATGTATAAATTTAAGCACTAGGTCGCGAACCCGGTCCTCCCGATAGCCCGAGACGCTTCAGGCCCTCCGCAACCGCGTTGCGCAACCCGAGCAGCACCCGCTTTCCCGGGATGTCACCGACTTGCAGTGCACGGGCTAGAACCAGCCAATCCGAAGAGGACGCGCGATCCCCTCCACGTCCCGACGGTCCGTCTTCACCTGCCGCCTTCACGCGACGCGTCTCCACCTGCACCGTCTTGAAACCGGCCTCTCCCGATCCCTTGCAGAGCCACCGCGACCGGGGACCGGCCCAGGGCCAACCGCCGCGACCGGAGATTCCGGACCGGAGGGTGCGGGTGGCGGGATAGCGACGCCAAATGCGCGACATCGGGACAGGACAGATGCCGGGATGATTCGAAGCCCATTACGGCATCTATAATGATGCTATTTAGTGTCGCGCGTTCCGCCAATCCCTCTCCCAAACGTTGCTCGGTCAAATTTGGGTCTTGTCGGAGATTCGGTAAAGGTAGAAACGTGGGAAAGATCATGACTCAAGAGAACTACCCAAGACATTTAACTGCCTTGCTTGAAACGGCGCTCGTCTCTTTCAGAGTCGTCAACATCGTTGGTCCGCGACAGGTTGGTAAAACGACGATGGTACGCGATCTCTTTCAGAAGGGTGAATATATCACTCTGGATGAGATAGATATTCTCGAAGCAATCGAAGCTGAACCAGTCCAGCAGTTAAGTGATTTGAAGGAAGATGCTGCAGGTGAGCCGGTTGTCATTGACGAAGCCCAGAGATCAAAGAAGCTGGCTTTGGCGATAAAAGCCATCGTCGATAAAGATAAAAGCAAGGGCCAGTTCATCTTGACCGGGTCATCGAATGTCTTTGCGGCAATGGATATTGCGGATTCGCTGCCCGGAAGAGTAGTGCCGGTAAAACTCTGGCCATTCACTATTGCAGAAATCAGGAAGAAGCCGCCAAGTCGGTTGCTTGATTGGACGTTACAGAAAAATCCTTTGCTCAAACAGATCAACCGTCTGGAGGCTCTGTCGCGAAACGAATATATCACACTCATAGTGGAAGGCGGTTTTCCGGAACCCCGAGAACTGCAAACACGAGAACGGCAAAACCTTTATTGCAGTTATGTGAATAGTGTGGTTGACTATGATGTGCGTGACGTATCGCCCATTCGCAAGACAGATAAATTTCGCCGGTTAATAGACCAGATAGCCATCCGAACAGCGCGGGAAGTAAATCTCGCGGAACTGTCGAAGACCATTGGTGTAAAATGGGAAACCATTGAATCCTATCTTGATGTCATGATGCGTTTATCGCTTGTGATTAAGCTTGGCGCATGGACGTCAAGTGAGACCAAGCGAGAAATCAAGCTGCCAAAGTTTCATTTTGTTGATACAGGCATGAATTGTGCGCTGCGCCAGTTTGATGAAAATTCATTTGGTCTTGGAAATGCCGCTGCCGCGCAGATCGGTGGCTTACTGGAAAGCTTTGTATTCAATGAAATACATAGGATGTTGCCATTTCAATCAAAAGAATTTCGATTATATCACTGGCGCAGTGCAGATCGACGGGAAATTGACATTATCGCGGAAGGCGGCAATCAACTCGTAGGCATGGAAGTAAAAGCCTCCAGAAGCGTAGGCCAGGACGACTTCAAACACCTAAAATGGTTCTCAAAGGAAGGTCCGGGCAAATCTCGCTCTTTTACGGGGATCGTTTTCTATCTAGGGGAAAAGAAATTGAGTTTTGGTGATGGCTGTTTCGCTCTACCTGTAGGCGCGTTATGGGCAGATATAAAAATATAGCCCAATATTGCAGCAATTCCCGTCAACTTTTGTTTTTCGCAAATCATGCCTTCTTATATGAAAAAACTGACGAGCCACTTGCAAAATTAACGGGAATTGCTGCTGTATCTTCAGTTTAATGCATAGCCGCTTGTTGCACCAACTGTGAATTTCATCGCAAAAACCTTCTTAAAACCACCTATGCTGTTGACCTCAATCGGTCTTGCGGGCTTAACAATACAATGTCAGACAATCTCAGCGCCGTTTATTCCGCATTGGCCGATCCCACACGCAGAAAGATTCTGTCCATGCTTTTGGAAGATGATATGGCGGTGACGGATGTGGCCGACCCGTTTGAAATGTCACTTGCGGCAATTTCCAAGCACCTTGCCATCCTCACCCGAGCGGGGCTGATAAGCCAGGAAAGGAAGGGCCGCGTCAAGTGGTGCAAGCTGGAACCCGATTCGCTGCGCGAGGCAAGCGCCTGGATGCTTGGTTTTGGTCAGTTTGACGCCATAAATCTCGACGCTTTCGAAAGATTTCTGAAAACCGAACTAGATGAGGAGCATGTCGGGGAGATTGCCCCGGATTAACGCGAGTGCTCGTCTTTGAGCAACAGCGCAAGTGCAAGCAATATAAATATGACACCGCCCAATATAAGGCTTTTTGGCAATTCGTGTCCCAAAGCCGCCTCCCAGCAGATGACCCAAAACGGTGTCAAATAGGTATATGCCATCACTTTGGCGCTCGGGAGTCTGAGCGAAGCATATTGAACCAGAATAAATGTTGCCGCGGTGGCAAATACGGCCGTGTATATTATGGTCACCCATACGACCGGCGGCAAGCCGCTCCAATCGGTCGTCACAAGATCCCGCCAGCCGGTTGCCAGCAGCAGCAACGAGGCGGCAACCAGTGCGCCAAACGAAAAGACAACGGGACTTTCCCCTCGATTTAGCAATCGAACCATGGGCGTGTAAAGCGCATGGGCAACGCATCCCGCAAAAAATATCATTTCACCGCGACCCGGATTGAATGAAAGAAAGGCATTCAGGTCTGCGCGAAAAATCACCCACAATGCGCCAAAAGCTCCCATGCTCAGAGCCAGCGCCATGCGACGCGTGGTGATTTGACGCAGCAATATGTACCCAAACAGACCTGAAAGGATCGGAGTTAGCGTAAAAACTGCAGACGCGCTAATGGGCGATGTGGTTTTTAATGCTTCAAACATAAGCACAAAGTAGGCCCCCATTAATCCTCCAAGCACAGCATACCTCCAGGGAGCGGCAAATGCGCCTGCCGGAATGCCCGCTGTACCTGCTGCCAGCAGACATGCAATGAGAGCGGCAAGAATGAACCTTACCGCGTTAAACGCCGTGGGATCGATATGCGGGGCAGTAAGTGCGCCAAGCGCGAAGGAACCGGCTATCAGCGCCGAAAATGCAAGCATTGCCAAATGACCCCGAAAAACCTCGCTCAGATACATTTGCGCACCTTTTCGCATTACTGGAATTCCGGAATTGAATCAGCCGGAAAATTCCAAACTTCCTAATCCCGGTGATATGGTCCGCCAGACAATATCGAAGCCGCCCTGTAGAGCTGCTCCGCCAGCATGACCCGAGCCAGTTTGTGAGGCCATACCATTCTGCCAAAAGACAGAGTGAAATCCGCGGCGACTTTCAGACTTTCGGCAATGCCGTCAGGACCTCCTATGCAAAAGACAACTTCCCGCGATCCATCATCACGCCATTTTGCCAACTGGTCGGCAATTTGCCTGGATGACAGAGATTCGCCGCATTCATCCATCACAACAAGCAGCGCGCCGGGATGAATTGAACGCTCAAGAAGAATGGCTTCTGCCGATATGCCGCCCCCTTTACGGTCCTCGACTTCCTCCAGAGAAGCCGGACCAAGTCCGGTATTGTGTCTTAGGCGATTGAAACGCGTGAAATAGTCATCCACCATGACTTTTTCAGGCCCCGATCTTATCCGACCAACGGCGCAGATCTTTATCCGCATTCAGTTATCAAGGGAGGCAATCTGCTCCGAGGGCAGCCACATTTTCTCAATCTGATAAAACTGCCTTACCTCGGGACGGAAAACATGGACAATTATATCGCCCGTGTCGATAAGTACCCAGTCGCCGTTTTGCCTTCCCTCGATTCTGGCGTAAACGTCCAGATCCCTTTTGAGCCGCTCGATCAATTTATCCGAAATCGAAATTACCTGACGAGATGATCGTCCCGAACAGATTATCATGTAATCGCCTATCGTGGACTTGCCACGCAGATCAATTTCGATAATCCCTTCAGCCTTGTCTTCTTCAAGAGAGGATATAATTCTCCGCAGTTGCTTTTCGGTATCTGCGAAACTCTGACCTGAAGCGGGCATCCCCGCACCATGGTTTTTGGCATTTGCCGTATCAGCAGGTTGAAGCAGGATAGTGTCTCCCGTTTTAAAACACCGCGCAGGGTGCCAGTCATGAAACGAATTTAGCAAGCCGGTTGAATGATTTCAACAAGGATCTCGATTTTTTCGCAGGTCATATCAGGCAGCCGCATTTTACATATTTGCCTAAAACATGCCGGGAACAATGGATTAAGCATCCCGTGCAATTATCCACCCTCCGCATCGCGCAGTCATTGTTGACATCAAACCACGCACTTGAGGGCTTGCAGTCAATGCGCGGCATTCCCTTCCGGACATGGCTGACCGGCCTAATGACATGAAAGCGATGGCAAACGCAGAGGAGCGGCAAAGGAATCCCGATAAATGGCGAATGCCAAAAGGCAAATCGGCGGGCATGGCAATGAAAGATCTCGCCGACACCCCCACGGATGAATGCCGATCCATAAAATCGCAATCGAACGTTAATGCCCAGCGGAAATTTTCTTCCTTGAATATTCTCTTTTATTCATTATATTCAAAAGGTTCTGTATGTGTATGGGGATTGGAAAGCGGGTTTGGCGCAATGTTGGTCTGAACGGAACTTGAAGGGTTCAGAATATCAATATTCGGCGAGGACACGCCGTATTCCGGTAAAGGCAATTCAGATTCAATGTTTGCGGTTTCCGGAACCACCGCGGTTTGCTGCGTGGCATCCGGTAATGCGCCGGAAAGCGGCGGGGTCCGCATTTCCAGCCCCGGATGAACGGATGCCGAAGGCAAACCGTGAATGTCCGGCAGCACCGGTTTGCGGTCTTCCTCATCTTGGACAAACTCCGAGCCTGGCGGGATTTCCAGCAAAACGGATTCTGGAGCGGCCTCGCCGGGTATTTCCGTATTGTAGGAAAATATGGCCAGAACAAGACCAAACACCAACATGCCCGATAGCAGACCCGTGAAAAATCCTCGTATCACCCGCATCTCCCAATTACATCCCTGCACCATAATTGCGTCTGTTGGCGCTTTCATTCAAGAGTGAACATATATAAAACCTGAATCTGGACGGAAAATATACCGCTGGAACAGGCAAAACCCGTTTTAAGGTTAAAATGAACGGCAACCATATACTCAGCCAGTCAGTTCAGGTGGCGGCATATGGTTCTCACAGATCACTGCTTCGGCATGGATGAATTTCCAATGACCTGAATATCGTTTTGTTTTCTCGAAGGCGTGCTGAAATCCGGCATCGGCGGCCCGCGAATTTTTCTCCCGCGAATGTTTCAATGTTTGCATTCCATGCGCCAATGTGATGTATCACTTGCACTTGACGCAATGCCGTATGGACCAAGCAGATGCAAAGACAAAGATGCGGGAAATTATCGGAAACTGTAAAATACAGAGCCACCTCCATTGCAATCCGTCCCGTAGAGACCGGCAGAATGGAACCGGGTTCTGTGTCGATATGGTTCCCTTGCGGCATGTTTACCGCTATCAATAGTGATGCTTCCAGATGACGAAGAGAGAATGATGGCCGAACTGCTAAAGCCTATAATCGCAATTGCCGCGGAACGTCCCCTTTCAAGAGAGGAAGCCGAGGAGGCGTTCAATTGTCTGTTTGATGGCAAGGCCACCCAGGCGCAAATTGGCGGATTTCTCATGGCATTGCGCACCAGGGGGGAAACAGTTGACGAATACGCCGCCGCCGCCGCTGTAATGCGTTCGAAATGCAACAGGGTGAAATCTCCCCAAGGCGCAATCGATATTGTCGGTACTGGAGGTGACGGCAAAGGAACGCTAAACATCTCAACCGCAACGGCTTTTGTGGTGGCTGGCGCCGGCGTGACTGTTGCCAAGCATGGCAACCGCAATCTAAGTTCCAAGTCCGGAGCAGCGGATGTGCTGGTTCAAATGGGCGTAAATGTCATGGTTGGCGCAAAAACCGTCGAGACCGCTCTGGAAACGGCGGGCATCGCCTTCATGATGGCGCCGATGCACCATCCCGCAATGAAACACGTCGGACCGGTGCGGGCGGAATTGGGAACGAGGACCATTTTCAACATCCTTGGCCCTCTTACAAACCCGGCCGGTGTAAAAAGACAACTGAGCGGAGCATTTTCACCCGAACTTACGAGATCAATGGCTGAAACACTGGGAAAACTCGGATCTGAACGCGCATGGGTGGTGCATGGCGGCGACGGAACAGATGAACTGTCAATTTCCGGTTCAAGCCAGGTTTCATCGCTTGAAGAGGATGGAGTCGTTAGGGAACTGGAAGTTCACCCGGAGGAGTTCGGACTGCCCACGCACCCATTTGAGGACATTCTTGGCGGAACCCCCGAGTGGAACGGAAGGGCTTTCAAGGCATTGCTTGACGGATCAAAAAGCGCCTATCGCGACGCGGTGCTTTTAAACGCGGCAGCAGCGCTGATTGTTGCCGGGGCCGCTGACGATGAAAAAGCCGGAGTCGAAATCGCCTCCGAGAGCATAGACAGCGGCGAGGCGGCAAGAAGACTTGCGCTGCTTTCAGAAGTCACGCGGGAAGTTAAATGAGCACTCCGACAATTTTGGAAAAGATAAAAGCCTATAAGCTTGAGGAAATCGCCTCCGCCAAAAGCATCAAGCCGTTATCGGTGATTGAAGAAGAGGCTAAATCGGCACCTCCAGTCCGCAACTTCGTCGAGAGTCTGAATAAAGCAAGCCGGGAGGGATATGGTCTCATTGCCGAAATAAAAAGGGCAAGCCCTTCCAGGGGACTCATAAGGAGCGATTTCAACCCCGGAGCCCATGCCGCGGATTACGAGCGAGGGGGAGCCTGCTGCCTCAGCGTTCTGACGGATGGCCCGAGCTTTCAGGGAGCGCCAGAATATCTTGCGGAGGCTCGCGCCGCATGCGGTTTGCCGGTTCTGCGAAAAGATTTCATGTACGACCCGTACCAGGTTGCCGAAGCCCGATCCTGGGGCGCCGACTGCATTCTGATAATAATGGCGTCGGTTGGGGACATGCAGGCCGCGGAGCTTGAAGATTCCGCGGTAAAATTCAACATGGATGTTCTTGTTGAAGTGCACAATGAAGCGGAGCTTGAGCGCGGCCTTTCACTCAAGTCGAGGCTTGTCGGGATAAACAACAGGAACCTGAACACATTCGCGACTTCACTGGATACCACCCGCAGAATATCAAAGCTCCTGCCCGAGGACAGATTGATGGTTTGCGAAAGCGGATTGGCCCAGCCCGGGGATCTTCACGACATGGCGAAACATGGCGCGCGATGCTTTCTTATTGGAGAATCACTTATGCGAAAGAACGATCTGGCCGCCGCGACAAAAGCCATTTTGGCCAATGCGGCGGGTTAGCGCGAACTGATGGCCGAACTAACCCATTTTGACGACAGGGGCCGGGCCCACATGGTTGACGTCTCCGAAAAAGAAGAGACAGAACGCATTGCCATTTCCAAAGGCCATGTCGCAATGGCAACCGAAACATTTAAAGTCATATCTGAGGGCCGCGTCGGCAAGGGCGACGTTTTGTCGGTGGCCCAGCTTGCAGGCATCATGGGAGCAAAGATGACATCTTCCCTCATACCGCTTTGCCATCCGCTTTCGATTAGCAAGGTGTCAGTCGAGTTGACGCTTGATGAAAATCTGCCCGGGGTGCAAATCGAGGCCGCTGTAAAAACGACTGGACGAACAGGTGTTGAAATGGAAGCGCTGACTGCCGTGAGCACGGCGGCGCTTACGATATATGACATGGCGAAGGCGATAGACAAGGAAATGAGCATTGGGGGCATCCGACTTGTCTTGAAAGACGGCGGAAAATCCGGACGTTACGAAGCGCAATGATTACCGTTGAAGAAGCGCTCAAGCGGGTTTTTGAGATAATATCCCCGATTGGGACGGAGTTTGTTCAACTGCACAATGCGGGCGGGCGCGTTTTAGCGCAACCTGCGATTGCCAAACGTGACCAACCGCCGTTCGCGGCCGCCTCAATGGACGGGTATGCCATTCGCGCCGATGACGCAAACAGCGGGACCGTCCTTAAGATAATTGGCGAGGCCGCCGCGGGCCATCGGCATGAGGGCAACGTGGCTCCGGGGGAATGCGTTAGAATCTTCACGGGTGCACCCGTTCCAATTGGAGCAAACAAGGTGGTGATCCAGGAAGATGTTATCCGAGATGGCGATATTATAACCTTGGGTGATTCCATTGAACTAAAAACCAATATCAGGCCAAAGGGATGCGATTTTAAAATTGGGGATTTACTTGATGCGCCCAGGATTCTCACGTCGGCGGATGTAGCCCTTTTGGCCGCCATGAACATCCCCAATATTCAAGTGTCGAGACGACCGGATGTTGCACTTGTTTCCACCGGGGATGAGTTGGTTATGCCCGGAGATGTTCCCGGGCCAGATCAAATAATTGCATCCAACACTTTTGGACTTAAGACATTGCTGGATAAAATCGGCGCGGCTCCGAGAATACTCCCGATAGCAAAAGACAGCCATGAATCACTGGCAGCGGCATTTGAACTGGCCTCGTGTGCCGATTTAATCGTCACCATTGGCGGTGCCAGTGTCGGGGACCACGATCTGGTTGGCGAGGCAGCATCAAGATCCGGTATGCAAAGGACATTCTATAAAGTGGCCATGCGCCCCGGAAAGCCTCTTATGGCAGGTCGGATGGGAAATGCCCCAATGCTGGGACTCCCTGGAAATCCGGTTTCCGCAATGGTATGCGGGCATGTTTTTCTGGTGCCGGCAATACTTGCAATGATGGGACTGCAAAAAAGTCCGGCGCAGCGGAAGTTTGCAAATCTTGAGGTGGATATGGGAATTGGCGGACCGAGGGAACACTACATGCGGGCAATTGTCAGAGCTGGAAAAATAATGCCGGAATCGGATCAGGACAGTTCTTTGCTGTCCGTACTCGCAAATTCAAACGCGCTTTTAATACGTCCGGCAGGTGACAGACAACGCATCAAAGGCGAGATTATGGAATATATTGAGATTTAGGTCCATGTTGCCGCTCATTCAAATTGCCAGCATCGGAATGCATTTCGGCATCATAATGGAAACGCAATGTTATTTGGCAATATCAATCACCCTTGATTGATGCGAAAAGCCGCATTTTAAAGCAACAATACCGCCGTGGATACTTCCTAATGGTTCCAATCTTCGCAGATCGGGATCGTGCCCTTCCTCTCTCCGACCGAGCCGGGAGATCATCTCATATACCAACATGCGATCATTGTTCGCCATTCCATGTCTCGTGGTATTTGTAATTACACCAATTACCATGAACAACTATGCGCAATGAATCTTGCGCGCAAAGAGGTAATTGTTGCGCATAAAGCGAATCTTGCGCATAAAGGGGAGATTGTTGCGCATAAAGCGAATCTTGCGCATAAAGATGATATCATTGCGCTTAAAATATAGAGGCAAGAAAAAGACTGATGGCAAAAAAACCTCCAGAAAAGGCTCTGAAAGAACTGCTTGATATCATAGCGGCGCATCCGAACGGGACCGCGGCTTCGGATATCGCAAAGAATGTCACCAATAAAATGCCGCATCGCACACTTCAGTATAGGCTGAAGCATCTTGTCGACAGTGATCAACTGCAAATGGACGGAAGCGGTCGAGCGGCGAAGTACCGTCTCGCCGATGCAAAAACTCCCAATTCATCCCCGGCAGTTGACAAAGACACTGACCATGGCAGACTGATTAACCTTTCAGAAAGCGCACAGGCAATCCGCGACTATGTTGGCAGGGACGCAATGATGCGCCAACCAGTCGGGTACAACCAGGATTTTCTCGAGCGATATCAACCAAATCAAACCTTCTACCTCAACGAAGATGATCTCGAGCAACTGGAAAAGCTCGGAAGACCCAAGATTGCCACGCAACCCGCAGGCACTTATGCCAAATTGATATTCAATCGATTGCTCATCGATCTAGCCTGGAACTCCAGCCGACTTGAAGGAAATACATACTCGCTGCTAGACACCAAACGTTTGATTGAATTTGGAAAGGAGGCAGCCAATGGAAACCATGTCGAAACGCAGATGATCCTCAATCACAAGGATGCCATCAAGTTTCTGGTGGAGGCTATTGATCATATAGACTTCAATGCCCATACTTTTCGGAATTTGCACGCACTCCTGTCCAACAACCTCTTGGCGGACCCGACGGCACCAGGACGCTTGCGATATATGGCTGTCGGCATGGAAAAGTCGGTATTCCACCCGCTTGAGGTACCTCAGCGCATTGAAGAGTTCTTCAACCTGCTTCTGTCAAAGGTAGCTGAAATACAAAACCCATTTGAGCAGGCCTTCTTCCTGATGGCGCATATCCCCTACCTGCAACCGTTCGATGATGTGAACAAACGCGTATCGCGCCTCGCAGCCAACATCCCTCTCATTCGTGGCAATCTTGCGCCTTTGTCGTTTATCGAGGTGCCAAAGCGCCTTTACACGGATGCCATACTTGGCGTGTACGAACTTAGAGAGACAGCACTGTTAAAAGATGTTTTCATATGGGCCTACGAAAGATCCGCGGCCCAATATGTGGCGGTTCGTCAATCACTGGGAGAACCAGACCCGTTTCGTTTGAAGTATCACGCTGAACTCCGCGACATCATCGCGGCAACCATTCGCGCCAAGATCAATCGACGGCAAATTGTCGATAATGTTTCGCGACTCTCTGCCGGATTGATAAAAGCGGAAGATCAATCGGCCTTTGTCGAGATTCTAGAGGAGGAGCTTCTGAGCCTGAACAGCGGCAATTTTGCTCGATATCAGGTAAGTCCCTCCGAATTTGAAGCGTGGCAAACCGAGTGGAACAAGTCATAATCGAAAGGACATGAGATAGAGTGGAAGCCGCCAAATTCCGCCATCGGTTTTCGATGTGTTTCAGTAGATTTATGCGGCTCTTTGAAGCGGGTTACTGATGGCAAACTGCAATATCAACCACATGAAATATGATCTCGGAATTCAAGCCTTGGACAACCAGGAATTAAACGATTAACACTTGCTCCAATGTCAGATTGACGCAAACCGGAGAATGGTGTTTCAGACGGATATGGGAGCATGTCTTAAAATCGGCAACAAAACCATGCGGAGGCTTTGGCTGACCGCAAACGGCATTGCGGACAATCCATCCGGACCGGTGAATGTGATTGAGATAATTCGATCACTTGGCTTTTTGCAAATCGACACGATACGCAATGTAACGCGCGCACATCACCATATATTGTGGAGCAGAAATCGCAACTATCGGGAAAACATGCTTTGGCCATTGTTGAAGCAAAGAGAACTGTTCGAACATTTTACCCATGACGCTTCTCTCATACCAATGGAAATGCTGCCCTATTGGCAGCGACAGTTCCGCAAAATGGGAGCGCTCGCACAGGCAAATGAATGGTACGGATCCGGACTGGCGAAAGAGCAACTATTTGAAATTCGACAACGAATTGAAGCCGAGGGGCCCTTGTCAACTCGCGCTTTCGACACAAGAGCAACGGATCGGGAAATGTGGAGCAGACCGCCACACAAAAAAGCGCTTGAGCAAATGTGGTATGCGGGTGATCTCGCCACAAGCCACAGAGAGAATTTCATAAAGTATTACGATCTCGGCGAAAGGGTGTTTCCGAAGCACCTGCGCGACTGTCCCGGAGACGACATTTCCGCGCAAAAGCTATGCGATGAGGCGCTTGAGCGGCTTTGGGTGGCAAGCCTCGGTGAAATCAGGAGATTTTGGGATGCCGTAAAGCCGGAAGAAACCGAAAACTGGTGCAAAGAGCGGAAACTGACACCCGTTGAGGTTGAATGCGCGGATGGAACCTGTCGAAAAGCCTGGGCGACGACCAATATTGAGGAGAAACTGGAGGAACTCGGTTCATGTTCAAGAAGCAGAATGCGCATATTGAATCCATTTGACCCGGCAATACGTGATCGAGATCGTCTTGAGCGCATTTTCGGATTCGCATATCGTAATGAAATGTTTGTTCCAAAAGCGAAACGCAAATGGGGATACTACATATATCCACTGCTGGAAGGCGACCGGTTTGCGGGTCGCTGCGAAATAAAGGCCGATCGCAAGGCGGGATGGATGAAAGTTTCCGGATTGTGGCCGGAATCCAAAATACATTGGGGTGCTGAGAGGCGGCAAAATTTCAGCAGGGAGCTGAAGCGATTTGCCCGGCTTGCAGGGATAGGGAACGTCGAATGGCATTTTGCATGATTTCGGTTAACGAGGAATTTTCGCATTGGAGGACAGTATGAGATTAAAGGGGAAAAAGGCGGTTGTGACCGGCGGAGCTTCCGGATTTGGCGAGGGCATAGTTCGAAAATTCCATGCGGAGGGAGCCAGCGTCATGATTGCCGACATTGACGTCAATGGCGCGGCAAAGCTGGCAAGCGAACTGGGCGTGTCGGCCTGTCCGGCAGATGTATCCAACAGAGCCAGTATGGAGGCGTTGGCCGGCGCGGCAGTAAAAACCTTCGGTTTGCCGGACATACTTGTCAACAATGCGGGCATCACGCATCTCCCGCAAGCTGCCGACAAAGTGTCGGAAGATGATTTTGACCGCGTGTTTGCCGTTAACTGCAAGTCGGTCTACATTTCGACGCACGTGTTTGTGCCCGAAATGAAAAGGAGAGGCAGCGGGGTAATACTGAATATCGCATCCACTGCCGGAGTAAGTCCCAGACCGAATTTGAGCTGGTATAATGCCTCCAAGGGATGGATGATAACGGCCACGCGATCGCTTGCAGTGGAACTCGCCTCATGCGGCATACGCGTAAACGCCCTCAACCCCGTTGCCGGAGAAACCCCTTTGCTGGCAAGTTTTCTTGGGGAGGATACGCCGGAAATGCGGGCGAAGTTTCTGAGCACAATACCGATTGGACGTTTTTCCATGCCCGAGGATATCGGAAACGCGGCTTCATTTCTCTGCAGCGATGAAGCCAGCATGATAACCGGAGTTTGTCTGGAGGTGGACGGAGGACGCTGCATCTGATCTTTGGCATTTGCGCCGCGGCGCACGAGCAAACGCATGTATGGCGGATGTGGCCGCAAATCGCATGAATCCGCATTTTTTCAGATTGCAATCCATCCATGAACTACAGCAGCAGAGGATCCAGTTTCTCGGCAATGTGGTTCCGCAAATGTTCAAGCGAACATACCGTGTCGCCATGATTCCAGCGATTTTCAATGCTGATATCAACAAGGTCACGTGAATATTCGTCAAAATGTCCGAGGGGCCTGCAGCCATTTCTGATTACCTCGACAATCAGAGTCTGACCGTGATCCTTGAAAAATGAAAGCTGATTGCGACGCACCGATGCAAACACAAAACGGCTTTCCGGCGGATATTCAGCGCAAATCTTGAGAGCGCGTCTTGGAAAATGGAATTCATCGATATCTTCAAGATAGCAGCCAAGATCTCCCATTACCTTTCGCACCGAATATCTGGAGTCCCCAATCTTCACAAGAGACGACTTCCCCTCCTGCGTACTCACATGCCAGTCGGTCAGGCCGTACAGTATCTTTGCGGCTTCGCGAAGCGACTCCGAGTCGTCAAAAGCCCTAAAGCCATATATTTGGCTGATGATTCGCTGAACCTCGGATTTTCCGGATTTGGGATAGCCGCAAAGCGCTATAAATCTAATCATGGCCTTCTCCATTCCAACTGGAATTCTCAATTGATTCCGATATCGGAATTGAAGTGGTGATCGCGGCGGGTACCGCAACATTGCCGCAAATTTTCCACTCCAAGTTTCAATCCAGATGTTTTTCCGCCTGTACCAGGATGCAATGGGTGTAAATGAAAAGAAAATCAAGGATATATTTGGGAATTGCAGCTGTTCGGGATTCAGGTCGCATTTTGTCCATCCGGGATTTTCAAATGTTCGTTGACGCGGTGATCGAACGGATAAAGGATTCTCCGCCAGTGCCATGACGTCAAGTCATGGACCGCAATTACGGCGGTATGATCCGAGATACTGGAATTTCATGGAAATTGGCCAGATATTGAGGATTCCATGACAAATGTTTTCCCGGCTTGCTTCGCCAAATATGCACAACAAGCCAATATATGGACGTCAAAACATTAGAGTTGAATGAACATGGCAATACCTGCTGACAAACTTGCAGACTCTCCGCAGGCGCTGGAGATACTTCAGTAAAAGGATGTTGTCGCGATCAGGTCTGCCGACCTGAGCCGAACGCACCGCGAGCGGCTGGTTAGCTAGGGTTTTATCAAACAGATATGAAGGGATGGCATATCGCCTCACGTCCCAGTGAAACGCAAGTGGAGAGCACGGAATGGGACACCTCATTCTGGAGATTCCCGGCGCAGTACCTGGCCGCCCGGTTTAACGGTCAGTGGAGTCTGTCTGTCGCCAGAGCAATCCCTCATTATGCATTCCGGGAACAGGACCGTACCGCGCCAGCTTTTTGCAAGAGCGCCAGACGCGAAGAATCGGATAACAAAATTTCGGCATGTAACATCCATTTTGCAAATGCGCGTCAATATTGCAAGCGGCGATGCGCTGAGCGTCAAAAATGATCTCCGGATGTTCACTGCGGAGGCGGCACTTAACGAGATAAGCGAATTTTTTTAAACACCATCCCATTGCTGCAAGGGCGGTTCTTGCAGCGATATCGGATGCATCGGGATTGCTGGCAAAATTGCCGTCGGGTGGTCATGCGCACACGGCTTGACAACTCGCCGGAGCGTTTCGCAACGTTGGAAATGATCGTATCGCGGATTATATTCTAGTCGCCATGAAAGCGGCTCTGCATGATGTAAGGGAAGCGGACCCATTTCAGCGAGTTTTGAACAATCCTGTTGTTTTTCGCCTCGTTTTTCTCACATCAGGCCTTTTGCAGATATGATCGGCGGAATCATTCAGGAGAGGCACTGGATGCAAAACAAATGGGAATTGACACCGCACCTCCAGAATGTGGTTAAGTGTGTGATATTGACAGGTAGCGAACCGCGCACATCACCACTTCAACAGCTGCTTGCGGAGATTTTTTCTTGAAGCATTGTCATTGCGGCAATCGGAAACGCTTCAGTCAAAGCGATCCAGCTGATGCCAATGCGGGCGGAATTTCGGCATAGGATCCCAAATTAAATTCCCTGCCCATGGTTTCCCGCCACCTCGAATTAAATTTGGCACGCGTTTTCCCATCAAGCGCGATCTTCCCGGTTCCCGAAACGCCCTGGCCAACCTTCGTTGAGACCCCGCCTGCAGGCAGACCGCAATCCGCGTCTCGCGACTGGTGTATCAGATGGTCATCGAACTGATGCTCATGCGCCTTCATGAACGACAATTCGGCCTGCCGCTTAGCGATGTTCATCGCCGATTTTTCATAAACGCCAATAAAATCGGCCACCAGTTCGACGGCTTTTCCCAGATCACTCTTCATTCCCTCATAAGACAGCAACAGCACATTCGGGCCATTTCTTTGACGCCACCACGAAACGGCGTGCCTCCAGTAGTCCCTTCCATCACGATACCCGAGGTAGTAATCGGCAAACTCCGGAAGAGTGATCGAGCCTCTTTCAAAAAACCACCCGTTGAGAAAATTGTACAATGAAACCATTGCATCCAGAGGGTCTCGAAAAACCACGATGTAACGTCCCCCTTTCGGAATTTCGTCCCAGTTCAAGTGGCTTTTGAAGGCTCGTGGAGAAAAGCGCTGTTGAGACGGATTCTCGACGCCCATGTCATGCGCAAGCTCAATCCAGGGAACCACCTGCGTGATCTCGGAAAAATCCATATCGCCGCAGCTTCTAAGTCCATGAACTATCTGCTGCATCCAGGTCGTTCCGCATTTCGCATATGGAGATATAAACACATCCGTGGAATCGGGAACATATGCGAGTCCCCTTTCCTTTCCCTCGTCAGTGGCAAAGAGTTCAAACGCCAGCAGCATTTCCTGAATATTTGACGGGCGCCGCATTAATCTCGCTTGTCCGGCACTGGATCATACCCGCAATTTCCCCAGGGGTTGCATCTTAAAATTCGCAGCAATGCAATATATCCGCCCCTTATTCCGCCATGCTTCTCAAGCGCTTCAAGTGCGTAAGCGCTGCAGGTGGGCTGAAACCGGCAGTGATGCCCAACCCAGGGACTGAATACCAGTCTATAGAACCTGATTGGAAGCGCCAGAATTTTTGCAGTCAAAGTCATGGTTTTTTGTGCAGTTTCACCAAGGCGAAGCCGATGTCTTTCTTAAGGTCGGAAAACCTTCTGGCAACCGTTTTTTCCGGTCGCCCAATGAGCACATAATCCCATCCCGATCTCGCCAAATCCGGAAGCATGATTTTCGCCGCCTCGCGCAAACGCCGCTTTGCCCTGTTTCGGGTCACGGCATTGCCTATTTTTTTTGAGCACGTAATGCCAAATCTTGCCTCCGCAATGTTATCGCAACGGTTTCTTGCCTGAACAAGAACTCCAAGCGTGACGTATTGTCGCGAGGCTGCGGCCGAAATGAAATCGGAACGACGTTTGATTGTTGCAACGGCAACTGGCAACGTCTCGAGAGAGACGCGGCCATTCCCCGGAATGCTGCAGGCGTCATGCATAGAGGTTTTAATTATGCACTCAGTGACTTGCGGCCGCGCATCCGGCGCGCATTCAGTATCTTGCGTCCTGCCTTTGTGGACATGCGCGCACGGAATCCATGACGCCGTTTGCGAACCAGGTTCGAGGGCTGATAGGTCCGTTTCATCTCTCCCGTCTCCGCTGTCTTGGCGGGCCATGTCAACCACGGCACTCGCTGTTTTGAATCAGAAAGAATTAGTTAGTGTCGATAAAAACAAATGTCAAATGCGATTTGTCAAAATCCCACGTCGAACCGTCTCCAGACCGGCCGGGACGTCCCGGCGGGCGGATCGGGCGCTTCCGAACGCCCGCGCGCCTGTGGACAGGGCTGTGGACGGATTGTGGAAAACCGAATCCAGGGGTGAAAAAAGCCGCAAAAAAGACCAAATTCCCGCTTGACTCAAAACATGGATGCTTTGCCCGTTTCCACGCATTCGGGCATGTCCGCCTTGAGGTCGAACCGCGCGTCGTCGGGCGGCAGGCCGCAATCCCAATCGAACCGCTGAACGGCCCCGGTCCCGCCGCTCCCGGGTCCGCCGCGTGTCGCGGGCCTCGAACCGGCCGGACGGAAGCTCGCGGTCGTTCTTCGCCGCGCCGTCATCGTTCCGGATCGGCTCCGGCCCGGGCGGCGGCACCTCCTTCAGGTCCGGATGCACGATCGCCGCCCCGAGCGTCCGGT
>JAPOTF010000172.1 GCA_026709325.1 Roseovarius sp. | reverse complement strand
TCAACGGGAAAATGCCACATCTGGAGGAGGCCGCTCTACTTTTAGGTCAAGCTCTAAAAGCAACAACATTGGCAAATTGCAAGGAGCGGAGATTGCAGCCACTTCGGTTTTGGCCTCAATGACCACTTTATGGACATTGGCGGCATTACCTTAAGCCAATGAAATATTTGAAATTTTCCATTTCCTTGCGCAGCCCCAAAATTGCCGGTGTGGCAAATATGATATGGATAGCGCTGTAAGCATGACGAACTGCAGGAAAAGCCCATGGCCGCGAACCAACATTCCTCCGCAAACTCGATGTTAATTTCAGGATTTCCGGTTAATCGTGGAAATCCCCAATCGGCGTTCTGCTCCGCGGCGGGCATCGCCGCAATTTTTCAATCTTGAATGTCGGGATTTGACAAGATCCCGATTTTCGAAAATCATCTTTTGGCGGAAATGACCTTGCAGCCAATGCCGGTTGCTCTTTTGTCCATCGGCGCCTTCCGCAGAGCATGTCAATCATCAAAACATCATTTTGACGGAACCACCACACATGCCATCGGTTTTGTCGAACTTCGTCCGCTTGAGAACCGGCCGAATCTTCATTTTAGAGTTTCGCTTGCCCTTCCAGATTTCAATACCCTGCGGTAACATTTCGTTCAAAGGCAAATTTTGCCATTCAATGCAAACCAAAATTCAGGAGTGTCATATTGATGATGAGCGACCAACCCCATGAGAGGGGCTTTCATGTCAGTTGGGAGCAACTGCACAGGGATGTCCGCGCTCTGGCATGGCGTCTGCAAGGCGAAGCGCCCGGAGGCAACGTTTGGAATGCCGTTGTTGCAATTACACGTGGCGGAATGGCACCCGCGATGATTGTGGCCAGAGAACTCGACATTCGAACAATAGACACCATCTGCGTTAAATCCTACGACCACCAGTCCCAAAGCGCGCCAATAGTCATTAAATCGCCCGAAAAGAGCCTGGTTGGCGACGGCAGCGGTATACTGCTTATTGACGATCTTGTGGATACCGGAAGAACTCTCGAGGTCGTCCGCAAGGTGATGCCGAAAGCGCATGTGGCCACAGTTTATGCAAAACCCATGGGACGAAACCAGGTTGACACATTCATTACAGAAGTAAGTCAGGACACCTGGATTTATTTTCCGTGGGATATGGCGCTGCAATATGTCAAGCCTTATCGGACAACATGAAAATGTTCCTCCAACATGTTTAAATGTGAAAGTTTTTTTAATGAACAATGAAATATCGAGGCCATAAGTCATTTATCCGTTGCTGGAGCAATGCCTCTTCAAACCGGATCACAGCTGGAGAAATTCACAGGCCCCGTCTCAATCTGTCCAAGTCAAACAGGCCATAATGCCGCGTTGTGGCGCTGCGCAACCGCAATGAATGCCAGCGTAAGAATGCCTTATGATACTTGACTGTCTGAAAACCATTTAAACATCCATGCATGCGCTTCAGAGAAAAGGGTTGCAACTTCATGGATACGCTGCATATTTTGCAAAGATCCGGGCGTCCTTTCGACATGGCCGCCGATAAATTTGCGGCAAAGCCTGCCCGTAAAGTCGCCGTTTTGCTTTTACGCGGAACCATGTTTCGCGAAAACGACTGCAAACTGATTAAGCTGGAACCGGGAATTGCCTTTTCCAAAATGGATCACGGCGAGACCGAGACAATGATCAGGCGGCTGGCAAACATCAAATTTTAAATGTCCCCTTGCCGTCTGCTCGCCTAAAGGCATATACAGCGATTTGTCATCATGCACCAATATGAATGTTAGAGGTTATTACATGGCAAGACCAAACATCTCAAAAACACTTGTCTGGATACTGATGGGATTGCTGATACTTGGGCTTGGCGGATTTGGAGTGACCAATTTGTCCGGAACCCAGAGAAAGATCGGATCAGTGGGCGATGTGGACATTACAGTTCAGGAATATTACTTGAGTTTGAATCAGGGTATTAGAGAAATCGCCGAGTTTACAGGAAGCGCTCCAACCATTGTCGAAGCGATCGAACAGGGTCTGCAGCGCGAGATACTGAACAGGCTTGTGTCCACTGCGGCGGTTGATCATGAAAACGCCCAAATAGGTATTTCCGTTGGAGATGAAAATCTGCGAGACCAGATCATCTCAAATCGGTCTTTCCACGGCCTGGATGGCGCCTTTGATCGTGAAGCGTATGTCTACGCTCTGGAAAACTCCGGTTTAACCGAGGCGCGCTATGAAGAAATAGTTCGAAATGAAATGTCTCGCGGACTGGTTGAGCAATCGGTCATGGCGGCCATTAAAACAAATCCGATATATCCCGAATACATTATCGGCTGGCTTGGCGAGCAAAGAGACATGACATGGGTCGAGGTTACTCCCGACAATGCCGCCATTGATGTGCCCGAACCATCGGAAGAGGACATAGTCGCCTACCATGAGGATAATTCCGCCGAGTTCACCTCCCCCGAGAAGAAACTGATAACCTATGCATGGCTTACCCCCGACATGCTTGCCGCAAACCTGAACATTCAAGAGGATTTAATCCGGGACACCTATGAAAACCAATCAGACCGGTATTCAACACCGGAATTCAGACTGGTTGAGCGCCTTATATATTCTGATGCCGAATTCGCTTCAAAAGCTCGTGAAAGCCTTGATTCCGGGGAATCTTCTTTTGAAGATCTGGTTGCGGCCCGCGGCCTCGCGCTGGCGGACATAGACATGGGCGAGGTGACGCATGCAGATATTGGCGAAGCCGGTGACAGCGTTTTTGAAAGCGGAGTCGGTGATGTGGTCGGTCCAATTGAAAGCGGACTTGGCCCGGCCATGTTCAGGGTAAACGGCATTATTCCCGCAATTCAAACGACATATGAAGAGGCCAGAGAGGAAATCGGGAATGAAATCGCCGAAGGTGAAGCACGTAAATTAATTGAGCGGCAAATCGAGACAATAGAAGACCTTCTTGCCGGAGGAGCGACCATTGAAGAACTTTCAAGAGAAACGGACATGGAGCTCGGGAGTGTCGATTGGCATGTCGGCTTTTTTGAGGGCATTGCCATCCATGAAGAGTTTCAAACTGCGGCAAATGAGATAAAATCAAATGATTATCCCACAATAATGAACCTGAACAATGGCGGGATATTCTCCATGCGGCTTGAGGAGATCATACCCTCTTCCATCAAACCGCTTGATGAGGTGCGAGAAGAGGCGATTGGCGGATGGAAGCGTGCAAAAGCAACGGATCTGCTTGCCGGTGAAGCCGAAGCACTTGTCGAAAGGCTCAATGCGGGTTCCAGCTACGAAGACCTCGAATTAAAGAAAAATGAAGCGTTTGAGATTATCCGGCAATCAAACGGCCAGCAAGTGTCGCAAACACTTGTTGATGCCGTATTTGATATGGTCCTGGAAGAATATCGTCGGGTGATTGAAGGGAACAATGTTTACATTGTCCGGCTTGAAGCTATAAGAGAAGCCGATCTGGAGAGTGAAGAGCTGTCTTCCGTGGCAGATGTTCTGGAAAGGCAGATCGCCAGCAGCCTCTCGAATGATCAATACAAACTGTATGTTGATGGCCTGCGTGAACGAACCGGAATCAAACTGGACAATCAGGCGATCAATGCGGTGCACGCAAATTTTCAGTAGCATTTTAAGGGAATTACATGGGAAAATACTGCAACTCTTCCCACACTGAAGCGCGAAGCCGCCAGCCTTGAAAAACGGGAGTGCGCATGCTTACGAGAAAACAGTTTAATCTCCTCAAATTCATTCACGAGCAAATTACCACTACCGGCTACTCTCCAAGCTACGAGGAAATGAAAATCGCGTCAGGATTGAAATCCAAATCCGGAATTCACAGACTGATCATGTCTTTGGAGGATAGAGGATACATACGTCGCAATCCCAACCATGCCCGAGCGATAGAGGTGACAAGGCTGCCGGAAAAACTGGGCGGCGAGTCCGAAATAGAATTTTTCTCCCCCATACCGGAATATCCCGATTCCGAAGCATTGGCATTGCCGCTTCTTGGAAAAATCGCCGCAGGTGTTCCAATTGAGGCGATTTCTCATAAGACCCGTAGCGTATCAGTGCCAATTGGCATGATTGACAAGGCAAAAGAGCATTACACGCTTGAGGTGCAAGGCGATTCAATGGTTGATGCAGGAATTAATGATGGGGACATTGCGATAATCCGCAAGATCGACACCGCCGACAATGGCGATATTGTTGTGGCTCTGGTTAAAGACGAGGAAGCAACACTCAAGAGATTTTATCGCGAGGACGACGCAATAATACTAAGGTCGGCGAGTCCGTCACACAATCCCCAGATGTATTCCGGTGATGATGTCCAAATACAAGGCCGTCTAGTTGGCCTTCTTCGCATCTACAAGTGAAATTGCCATGGCTTACAAGGGCTTGAGGCGGGCTATTGCACGATGAACGGCCATCATTGCCCCATTTTTACAATGCCTCTTATCCACCAAATATCACATTATACATGACGCGCCCGGGCAATAGCGTAAAGAAACCCGTGACTACAAGCGCCATCCAGAAAAGCGACAGCATTGTTAAACGATGGGTGGCGATGTTTCCGTTTCGCGCCGAACGAATGCCCACCCATAAACTTGCAAGAACCACGGGAATCAGCAAATGGATGGGAGAAAACGGTCCGGCAACTCTGATTTCAAAAATGAATATTGCCGTAATCGCGGTTCCCGCCATAAAAACGACCCAAATGTAACCTGCAAATCTGTGCAGAGCGGTTCCTTTTCTTGATGTTATCTGAACAATTCCCAGTCCCAGAGCCGCCAAAGCCAATATCGCGTGTATGGGTATTGGATACTGGGCCGACATCAAATGCGAAAAATCCATAATAATCGGTTCTTTCCAAAAACGTAACTCACTTTACAACCGTATTTGCCAAGGCCGTTTTGCGCCAACCCGCATTTCAAATGCAAGAAAGGGCAAATCAGTTCGTGAGTTCAAAGTATTGCGACATTTCTTCCAAAAATGTAAACGAAAATCGCCTGCAACTCAATTAAGGTAAATGTTAAATGCCAAAAAAAATTGTAACCCGATTTGCACCCTCTCCCACAGGATATCTTCATATCGGCGGTGCTCGAACGGCATTGTTCAACTGGCTTTACGCAAGAAAAAATGGCGGCTCGTTTCTGCTCCGAATTGAAGACACTGACCGGGTTCGCTCCACCCCCGAAGCGAAACGGGCGATTCTTGACGGAATGGATTGGCTTGGTCTTGATTATGATGGAAAACCAATCATGCAATTCGAACGTTCGCCAAGGCATGCCGAAATTGCGCAACATTTATTAAACAGCGGCAAAGCCTACAAATGCTTTTCCTCGCAAGAGGAAATTGTTTCATACAGGGAAAGTCAAAAAGCAAAAAATCTGTCTACGCTTTTCCAAAGCCCGTGGAGGGATGCGACCCCTGACGCCTATCCGGAAAAACCGCATGTCATACGCATAAAGGCCCCTCGCGAGGGCCAGACAATAATAAGCGACATTGTTCAAGGTGAGGTTCGCATAAGTAACGATCAGCTTGATGACATGATACTGCTGCGTTCAGATGGCAGTCCGGTGTACATGCTGGCTGTCGCGGTGGACGATCACGACATGGGTGTAACACATGTAATCAGAGGTGATGATCATCTGGCCAATGCCGCAAGACAAATGATGATTTATAATGCGATGGAATGGCCGCTGCCGACCTATGCCCATATTCCATTAATCCACGGCCCGGACGGAAAAAAAATGTCCAAGCGTCACGGAGCTCTGGGTGTCGGGGAATACCGGGACATGGGATATCCCGCGGCAGGACTGAGAAACTACCTTGCCCGTCTTGGATGGAGTCATGGTGATGAAGAGTTTTTTTCAGACAAGCAGGCGCTCGAGTGGTTTGATTTGCGCGGAATTGGGAAATCCCCGGCAAGGTTTGATTTCAGGAAGCTGGCAAAAATATGCGGAGGGCATATGGCAGTGGCGGATGATGCGGCATTGCAGAAAGATGTGGAGAGATTCCTGGACCTTTCGGGAATGAAGAAACTGTCCGATGAAAAAAAGATGAAATTGCGAAATGCCATGCCGTTCCTGAAAACCAGATCAAAAACACTTGTGGAATTGATTGAACATGCCAGATTTATTTTATCCAATAGACCACTTGAGATGGACGAGAAAGCGGTTTCGGTTTTGAATGTTGAAGCTTTCGGCAGTTTAAGGGAGTTGACGCTGCAATTGCAAAGTGTAAAGTGGTCGCGGGTGGAACTTGAAGAAACAGCAAAGCGATTTGCCGAATCCAAAGGAATGAAATTCGGTGCGCTCGCAGGCCCGCTTCGAGCTTCACTTGCAGGCTGCACTGTGACGCCCAGTGTTTTTGACATGATGATTGTACTTGGACGTGAAGAAACCATCGCGAGGATTCAAGACGCGGTCTTTGGCAATATTCAAACCTGATCAAGTTGAAATTACCCAGATGCGCGCGGAGCGTTAAGTAATGGGTATTGATGGAGATAAATATGACAAATAGAGACAAAACCGCCAAGTTGATTGTTGGCAAAAAGGAAATCGACCTGCCCGTTCTGTCGCCCAGCACGGGACCGGACGTTATTGACATACGCAGGCTTTACACCGATGCGGGCGTGTTTACCTATGACCCGGGTTTCACATCCACAGCAAGTACGGAAAGCGAAATCACATATATAAACGGAGGCAAAGGCGAACTCCTTCATCGGGGATATCCGATTGATCAACTGGCGGAGAACTCCCACTATCTTGAAGTTTGCTTTCTTCTTCTTTACGGTCATTTGCCCAACTCGTCCGAGTTGGACGATTTTGTGAACAGCGTGACCATTCATACAATGCTTCATGAGCAGATGCAATTTCTTTTCAGAGGATTTCGCAGGGATGCGCATCCAATGGCCATTATGGTCGGTGTTGTTGGAGCCCTGAGCGCATTTTACCATGATTCAATTGACATCAACGACAGTTGGCAACGTCAGGTGGCCACTATCAGGATGATAGCCAAAATGCCTACTATCGCCGCCATGGCGTTTAAATATACAATTGGGCAACCTTTTGTGTATCCCAGAAATGACATTGACTATGCGTCAAATTTCCTTCGGATGTGCTTTGCCGTTCCCGCTGAAGACTACAAGGAAAACCCCGTGCTTTCACGTGCAATGGACAGAATATTCATACTGCACGCGGATCATGAGCAAAACGCATCGACTTCAACTGTAAGACTTGCATCATCCTCTGGCGCAAACCCATTTGCCTGCATTGCCGCTGGAATAGCCTGTCTTTGGGGACCGGCACACGGTGGCGCAAACCAGGCCTGCCTGGAAATGCTTAAGAAAATCGGAAGCGTTGATAAAATTCCCGGCTACATCAAACGCGCAAAAGATCCCGGTGACCCATTTCGCCTAATGGGATTTGGGCACCGTGTATACAAGAATTTTGACCCGCGCGCGGCTGTAATGAAGAAATCCGCCGATGAAGTTCTCGATTTACTGGGAATAGACAACAATCCGGCTTTGCAGGTGGCCAAGGAACTGGAAAAACAGGCCCTTGAAGATGATTACTTCATTGAAAAAAAGCTGTTCCCGAATGTGGATTTCTATTCTGGGATTATACTCGAAGCCATGGGTTTCCCCACATCGATGTTTACGCCAATTTTTGCGGTAAGCAGAACAGTCGGATGGATTTCACAATGGAAGGAAATGATTCAGGACCCCCACTTGAAAATCGGTCGACCGCGTCAGCTTTACAAAGGCGAGACCCATCGCGACTACATCGATATCAACCAGCGGTGATGATTTGCGTGTGCGGGTTTCCAATGCGGCCAGAGTGCCACCAGGTGCTTCAATCCGGAATCCAGTCCAAATTCAAAAGGCATGCTCATCATGTGCGGGCGCGGACTCAAATCAATTGCGCTCAATGATCAATCTGTCGCGATTTGCGTGACAGGATCATCAAGAGCGAAATTGCGCAAGCTGGCGGTTTTCAATCGACCAATTTGATAAATGGAATGCGCATTCAACGTCACCTGTCGGAACCGAACGCCTTGCGGAATTCCATTAAACGCCGACATCAAGCGGCCGGGCTGGAAACGGCCATGTGCCTGGATAATGAAAATTCACAGCCGATCACAGTGTCAGGTCTTTATTGATCATAACGATCACGCCGCCTGCTGGTGGTTTAAGCCTGATGCACCACGCTTTGCACTGATGCTCACCGCGCATCGGGATTATGCCAAACCATTGGTGCATTTTAATACATTTTTTGAGCGCGATCGAGAATTCCATGCACTGATGCGGGACCGACAATAGAGGTAATGCCCGTCAGAGGCAATTCTTCAAAATGCCATTTCCCCGCAACCGCGGCCAGTGGGCCATGGCAACTGTCTCGCACCCATGGCGCGGCCGGTTTTAGGATTCGGCGTGATCATCTGCGGCAACAGAACCTGCCGGTGTCTGACGCAGGGCGTACTTGAGCACGGCAAAACCGAACACGGCCGAAAGTGCCGAGCCAAGCAGGACGCCAAGGCGAACCTGATCGAGCTGCTCGGCGGTCTCGAATGCCAGGGTTCCGATAAAGAGGCTCATGGTGAAACCAACTCCCGTTAGACAGGCGATACCGTACACCTGCAACCAGTTTGCGCCATCTGGGAGCCTGCAGAGTCCTGTCCCAACCCCCAGCCATGAAAACCCGAGAACGCCCACCTGCTTGCCGATGAACAGGCCAAGCGCGATACCGAGGGGCAAGGGCGCTGTAAGCGCGCCAAGCGAGATGCCTTCGAGGGAAACACCCGCATTTGCAAAAGCAAACAGCGGAAGCACTAGAAACGCAACCCATGGGTGCAGGTCGTGTTCCGTAATCTTGAGTGGCGAGGTGCCATCCTTCGCCTTGATTGGAATCATCAGGGCAACCAGCACGCCCGCAAGGGTGGCATGTACACCCGATTTGAGCACCGCGGCCCACATCACCAACCCGACAAGCAGGTAGGGCGTGATACGTATGACGCCGGCGCGGTTTAACGCCAGCAGCGCGAGCAATCCGACCGCCGCGACCAAAAGCGCTGAAAGCGATACGCCGTCTGTATAGAAGGCGGCAATGATTATGATGGCGGCAAGATCGTCGATGATGGCAACGGCGAGCAAAAAAATCTTAAGCGTCACCGGCACGCCTCGCCCCATAAGAGCCAGAATGCCGAGCGCAAAGGCAATGTCGGTGGCGGCAGGTATCGCCCAGCCATTAATTGTGCCGGGCGATTTGAAGTTAATGCCGGCAAACACCAGTGCCGGAATCGCAATGCCACCGCATGCCGCAATGAGCGGAAGCGCGGCGCGGTCAAGACTGGATAGATGGCCCTCCAAAACCTCACGCTTGATCTCAAGGCCGACCAGAAAGAAAAACACGGCCATCAATCCGTCATTTACCCACAACAAGAGCGGTTTGGCGATGGAAAACGTTCCGAGCTGCACCTTGATCGGGAGATCGAGGAACGACGCATATGCCGGCGAGAGAAATGAATTGCTGATGACCAGCGCGGCCACGGCGGCGAACATCAACAGCATGCCCGGTGTGGCTTCGCTCGCGAAGAGTTGAATGACTGGAGACTTCCGGCTATCATATTTCATGAGGAGATCCTTGCCAGATTTGGATCGAGATGCAACTCCTTAGGGCATCGCGACCAGGCTTCAGAAAATGTCCAAGCTGCACGATCAACTTGAAGCGCTTTAACATCGGTTCCACCTGCCACCTGTTTTGGCACCAGTCGAAGGCGCCCTTCGGAGCGGATCCGAATTCGGGAAACGCGATGAAAATGATAACGTGTTTCATGAGTTCCAGCAACTGCGATTTGAGGGTTCCGCCGTTCATGGTCACCATCCGCATGAGGTGCCGGTGGGGGGGGTGATTCTGATTGCCGCACCGTTTCCGTCTGTCGCCGCGGTCCCATACGGCAGTATTGCGCGGCTCGCGGAAACATCCAGGATGCGCAAGAAGCCCGCACTGCAGGTTCTGCGGTGGCTTTTTCTTGCGAAGCACCTTCAGAACGCCCAACGAGCCCGAGTCGGAAGCAGATTGCGGCCCCTGTACATTCGCCATCACTCCATGCAATTGCGGATGCCATTCCATATAGCACGATTTGGAGCCAGCGCAAGCAAGTTAACGATTATCGGGCAAGGCGCATACAGGTGGAAAAGCATGGTTCCCCGCAGATTGCGGTACTGCTTTGCCAGACGGATTCCGGCTTCTTGAACGGTGCACCGCCCGAATTGGGAATCATGCCGCCGTTGCCGGCGATCGCCCTGATCAACCGAACCGGATAAGAGTTTGATGCCGTCGTTATGCGCACAGCAGAATCGCGACGTTTTGCTCGCGCATCATTTATTTCTTGAATCGGGATTAACAGGTTTGCTATGGTTGACTCATCAAATACATGGAGGCTGTGGCGTAATCGATGCAAATCATCATGTTGATGTCAGGAGCTACTCGGCCTTGGGGTGCGCTGTAGCCAGCTCATGACTTTAACATTGAATTCTGGCTGGAAATTTCCCGCCATGCTTAACGGCACTGCAACATATCGCCAGTCTTGGCTCGGAAAGGAAAAAACATGCGTCTCTCCACTTTGTTGCGTAAATTACCGTTCAGGTCAAAACCGCAGGTGCAGTGGAAATTGGAGGATGCGGTATGAATAATGTGTCGTCGACATCGCGCCTGCCACTGCCTCCCGGACCGGCGCGGTTTCCGGTTGTTGGTTCAATGCACAAATTACCGCCCACGCAACCCATTCATATTGCCGTTAGTCGTTTGGGCGCAAAATTTGGTGATGTGAGCTTTTTTCATATCGGCAGCATTCCCACTGTGGTCGTCACCCACCCGGAAATCATGCAAGAGATATTCTCCAAGCCTGAAACTGCCGACCGTTATCCGTATGCGGTGTTCTCGCGACTGTCCAAAGTCGAAGGCTTGATCTATTCCGGCTACAACAAAAATTGGCGGAACTTGAGTGGATTCGCCGAGCGGCGGCTTTGGAGCTATGAAGATGTCATATCGCTTTCCGAGCAGCATTTTGCGCCAGAGATTGACAACGCGATCAGCATCATTGGCGGACTGGCTGAAAGCGGGCAGCAATTTGATGTACACGATCTGCTTATGGACAGCGTTTACAGGTTGACTCTAAGAACGCTTTTCGGCCACCCCGAACAGGCGCCCCCCGACTATCCCGAAATTACAATGATGCTGCGCGGCTATATTGACTGGTTCAACGGCGCCGCCTTTGCCAAGATATCGGACTTTTTTCCGTGGATGAAAATTGTCTCAGGTGGAACAATTCGCAAGATCTCCAAGCAACGTGACTTGCGCGACGCAATGATCGCAAGGTTCGTTGAATCCGTGAGTCAGCGGCGCAAGGCCAATCTGGCCGCAGTGCCCGGTTTGGTTGACATCATGCTTGAAAAAGAAGAGGCGGGCGAAATCGGTAGAGAGACAATACATGCGATTTGCATGGATCTTCTGGGCGCGGTTCCTTCTGGTGTCGCGGCGACGATGTCATGGTTTTTGCTGATCGTGGCCAACCGCCCAGAGGTTCAAGGCAAAATTCAAACGGAGATCGACCAGGCAATTGGGCGTGACGGCCCGGCACCGACAGCCGCCGAACGTGGCATTCTCCCCTATACATTCGCTTGCGTTGCCGAATCGGCGCGCTACCGGTCCGTTGCTCCGATGGCAATTCCCCACAGGTCAATTGCAGAGACGGAAGTGGCGGGATATAGGATCCCCTCAATGGCGCAATTGATATGCAGCATATATTCCGTCCATCATGACGAGCGCTTCTGGAAGTCGCCGGACGACTTCGTGCCAGAGCGCTTTATGCCGCAGGCGGACGGGTCACCTTCCGAGGCACTTGCCAGTCTCTCTTACATGCCCTACGGAATAGGGGTCCGCAAATGCACAGGCGAGCATTTCGCCAACATCGTGTCATGGCTTTATGCGGCAAGATTCCTGCAGCGCCTTGAATTCAGCACTCCCAAAGCGTCGCCATTGTCCGAGGATGAGGTTTTTGGATTGTCTGTCAGACCAAAGCCCTACAAGCTCAAACCGGCCCGCAGGTAGACCCGCGCCTGACTTTCGCTCAGATTTCGGATTGTATCGTGCCATTGGCATTGTGCGCCGGGAGGATCATACCATGGACATAAAAACCTATCTCGAGAAACATATCAGATTTGTCCTTGAACGACGAACAATTACCCTTCTTTTTTGCCTTGCAATTGTTTTGATAAGCGGCGCGAAACTGGGTTCATTGACCAATTCTCAGAATTTTCGCGATCTTTTCAGTGACGACAATCCTGAACTCGTCGCATATGACGAGCTGGACAATAGCTACGCGAATGCATCGTCTAACACGGTATTGATTGCCGTGGCTCCCCAAATCGGAGACATATTCACAGGTGAGGCTCTCGGTGTTGTCGAAGAACTGACCGAGCGGGCCTGGCTTCTCCCATATGCTCTTCGTGTTGATTCTCTTACAAATTATTCCCACAGCAGTTCGGATGGAGATGATCTCGTCATAGAGCCGCTGGTTGAGGAGTCGGCAAATCTGACTGAAGAGAACCTGGAATGGATAAAGAGCATTGCTCTTGATACGCCTGAAATAAAGAGCCGCCTTGTCTCCGAGGACGGACGGGTTGGAGGTCTGCAAGTTAGCTTTGCCATCCCAGAAGAAAGATCTGTGGCAGTTGGCGAGATCAATGACAGTCTGGAAGTCTTGATTGCGGAGATGAGGGAACGATGGCCAGACATCGGATTTTACACGATTGGAGAACCGGTTTCCAACCGGGCATTGACAAAAACAACGGAAAATGAACTCCGAGTTCTTGTCCCTCTTGTTCTTGCCGTTGTTTTGATCAGTGCGGGAATTATATCCCGCTCGCTCTTCTGCACATTGGCAACATCTGGTTTAATGATTTTTACGGTGACTACAGCCATGGGGATCGCTGGATGGTTTAGTGTCGTAATGACACCCATAAGCGCGTATATTCCGATAGTATTGATGGCTTTTTCCGTTGCATACTCAATTCACATAATTATGGGAGTGCTTGCCGGATTGGGACGCGGGCTGGAAAAACCGGAAGCCATTGAATACTCGATCAAGGAGAATGTCTACCCGATATTTTTAACATCAATTACCACCGTGATTGGTTTTGTGAGCCTCAATTTTTCAGACCTGCCCCCTTTCCGAACGCTTGGAACCTTTGTCGCGATTGGCGTTGGCTTTAATTTTCTTTTTTCGATAACTTTTTTGCCTGCATTACTTGCCAGCCTACCACTGCGCCGACCAAAAGAGAGCACCAAAAGTACATATATATTCTCCCGCTTTGGGGAGTTTGTCGTTCAAAATCATAAAATCTTTCTGTTTTCAATGACTGCATTTGCAATCTTGTCCATAACCGGGATTTCAAGAATCGAATTATCGGACAATATTACGAAATACTATGGAGAACGGCACGAGTTCAGGCAAAATATGGAATTTGTCATTGCCAATTTCACAGGAATGGATACTCAGGAGTATTCACTTGACACTCGGGAAGAAGGAGGAATAACCAATCCAGAGTATCTGGC
Organism: Roseovarius sp.; assembly: GCA_026709325.1. GTDB lineage: Bacteria > Pseudomonadota > Alphaproteobacteria > Rhodobacterales > Rhodobacteraceae > JAPOTF01. The sequence goes on along the minus strand of JAPOTF010000172.1, from coordinate 4,094 downwards.
AAAGATTGATGAATTTGCGGAATGGTATCGAAAACAGCCCGGCGTTCATCATGTCTGGTCGTTTTCGGACACCATGAAGCGATTGAATAAAAACATGAACGCTGACAATCCGGATTACTACCGTCTTCCGGAAGATCAATCCCTGGCTGCGCAATATCTTCTCCTTTACGAACTTTCCCTGCCGTTTGGAAAGGATTTGAACAATCACATCAATATCTCTAAATCGGCCACGCGCATGGTTGTCACCCTTCGCAACCTTTCCAGTCGTGAACAGCGCGAGCTTGCTGAAAGTGGCCATGCATGGCTTGAAGCCAACGCACCCGACCTGGCCACGCCACCAGCCGGGTTTGCCGTAGCGATCACCTATCTTACAGAGCGCAGCGTGCGGTCGATGTTTTTAGGCACGGCGCTTGCCGCACTGATTGTGTCCATCCTGCTGCTGGCGGTGTTTCGAAGCGTTCGCTACGGACTCGTATCCCTGGTGCCGAATTTTGTGCCAGTCCTTATGGCCATTGGATTGTGGGGGTATTTTGTCGGCAATATTGGGATAGCGGCGGCGGTCTTTGCGGTGATTTCTTTCGGTATAGTCGTGGACGATACGATTCATTTTTTGTCAAGATACATTAGAGCCTGCCGGCATGACGGAGCAACTCGGCAAATTGCAATTCGTACCGCTTTCGAAAAAACCGGACGAGCTCTCACCACGACGACCATCGTATTGGCTTTGGGGTTCGGAGTTTTCATATTTTCCGGTTTTCTGCCCAACTGGACTTTGGGCGTTCTGGTATCGCTTTCCATAAGCCTGGCGCTGGTGATGGATTTCCTTTTGCTCCCATCCATTTTGATGCTGATTGATTCCGGAAAGAATGAAGGCCAAACCGTTAAAGCGGGTCTGTAGGGCATGGCCAGACAATGGCCAGCGAAATAGATAAATTAGAGAGGGGATGCAAGTGATGAACCATAAACGGGTAGTTGTTGTAGGTGGCGGCACGTCGGGATTGGTTGCGGCGTATACCCTTAAGAAGAAGGGTATAAACGCAATTGTTCTTGAGGCAAATGAACGTGTGGGAGGACGGCTTGGAGGTGACCGCGTCGGTGATTTTCATTTGGATGAGGCTGCCGATTGGTTCACCCAGTCTCATGATGTTGCGCTGAAGGTGTGCGAAGAGCTCGGCTTGCCTATGATGATAGCCACGCAAACCGCAGGTTGGCACCGCAGAGGGAGATTCCTGGTTACCCACCACGCCGATGTCAAGCCACTTACTGTTATGCGGAACATGTATGCGATGGCTCAACTGGGTCTGCTTTCCCCGCGTTCACTCATGGCTTTGTTCAAGATAGGCGGGAGGATTGCGAGCCAGAGAAGTCATCTTAGTTTTGCAAGCGATGCGCGCCCCGAAGAAATAGATACGGGCGAGCTTTTTGTGGATTACATGACAAGAATCGGAGCGCCTGAGGATTTGATCTCTGTCATTCGACGCTTCATGGAAAACGCGATGGGCGAATTCCAGAAAATGAGCGATGTACAAGTGCTGGCATTCCTGGCGCAAATACTCGCGAAGGGTCATCAGTTGTGCGTACCTGAAAAAGGGATTGGATCGATCGTACATGCCCTGGCGGCCAGCATTGGAGACGGTATTCGGGTCTCCAGCCCCGTAAAGCAAATTGAAATCAATGACGGACGAGTCACCAAAATTATTGTGGAAGGAGAAGCCATTGAGGCGGACGCGGTGATCTGCGCGACCACGAGTACAATTGCCAGCCAAATCATTCCCGAATTACCGACGCCAATTCGAAGGGCAATGGGCAATATTTCCTATTCCGTAGGTTGCAGAGTGGTGATAGGCCTTAACCACCGTCCGCTTCCGCCGGGTTGGACCGCTGTTTTGTATCCGGAAGACAGGACCCCGCTTGTTTTGGACCGTTCACATTATTTGAAAGCCTGTGTTCCACCTGGAACGGCAACGCTTGACCTGATGGTCGGCCCTGACCGTGCCGGGGAATTGCTCGCACTGGACGATGATGAAATCAAACATCAATTGCTTGCAGATGCGCGCCGCAAGGCACCCCCGGGCTCAAATCTTCCAGCGGATGACGAGGGCATATTTACCCGGGTTTACCGCTGGCCGGAAGCGATGGCCATCACACCTCCGGGAGCAATCAAGGCAATGTCCGAAGCCCTGCGCAACCACGGTGGCGAAATACCAAATCTTTTCCTGGCCGGGGAGTATACCCGCATGCCTTCCATCAACGGCGCTATGGCGAGTGGTCGAGATGCCGCCAACGCGGTGGCGAACTATTTAACGAGAGATCATGGCTAGCGCTCCATAATCGTTGAAATGGCTGATTTGCGATGGTTTAAAGGCTGTTGCATTTTTGCCCCGGGGCAGTACCAATTCCTTTTGACCAACCACGCGGCAAAAACCCTTTAACTTCCGATTTTTGCGATCTTGCCGTTTCCGTTCCAGTCGCAATCAAATCTGGGGTTTCGGGATCACATGCGGCAAAATTCACCAAGTGCAGATACATGCCACATCATCTTTGCCGACGAAGAGCGCAAGACCCTTCCCCATATTCCCATATTGTTGACGGCGGCAGGTGTGCTCCGAGCCGTTGCAAGATGCCCGCCATTTGACTTTTGGCCAGCGCAATTTCTACTTCAAGGCAGTCAGCAATTCAGTTGCTTCCTTTAGAAGTATATTTTCATGGGCATTGACTCCGGGAAGAGCGATTGCCTCCTGAAGATGACGCCTTATTCTCGCCCGATATTTTTTCTGATTGAGTTTAAGCAATTCCTTGGCAATCTCTAAATTTACCAATATCGATTTGAGATTGAGTTGGTAGGCCTTGTCAAAATGGGAAATGGCCTGGCGTGCAGAAGCTCCAAAAAGCAATTTTCCGGGCAAACCTCCCTTGGCGACAACCTCCGTATGCCAAGCACCAAAACCCAGATGGCCCTGCCAGGAATTGGGATCTAAATAAAGGATCTTGGCAAGTAGATTTTTCAGTTTTTCCGCATGACCTTCGGATAATGCCTTACCGGTGGAAATTGATTGCGCGTACCTCCCCTCGGAACGGATCAAATGCGCGTAGGCCAGGGGATTTTCAGGCTCCATGTCAATGGCATCCTGACTGATTTTCATTGCCTTGAGAAAAAAACCGACTCTTTCCGAAGGTTTGGCCAAATGCTCGCCATAAATGATTAGGGATTCTGCTGCCATCGCAAAACCATCATAGGTTTTCAATTCTAAAGATTCCTCGGCCGCTTCAAGGAAATTACCACTGTTAAATTTATTCATGGCCTATTAAATTGATGATTTGCAACAAGCGATGCCTAACTTTAACAAGTTAGCAAAGAAAAACAAATAAAAATGAAACTTGTTCGGCAATTCCCGCTAACGGGTTTTTTGCCTGTTTGCTGGTTGATTCGCCCGTTTGGCCTGGTTCGAGAATTTCAGATGCGGCTTTTGAACGGTTTTGGCGGTGGAGAGATTGAAATGGATGATGATGTCAAGCCGCGCCCCGCCGCGACTTGGACCTCCATTGCGCATTGCACCGAAAACATGTTGCCGCGAAAAGACCGGACCCGTGGCATTCAGTATCGACGTCAGTTCCGCCCGACACTTTGCGGGGATTTGCAAAAGTTGGGTCAATCTCATGCGATCGGTCAAAGTGAGTCAATCATGATTGCGAACGCGCGGCAATCAAAGGAGGAAAATGCCTTTCGTGGCGTCACGGCAATTCGGAAAACAGGACACCAAAAACTGCAAGCCTTCACCTAATGCTCCAACACCGTTGAAATGATTGATTTGCGGTGGTTCAGAAAGCGCATTGCATCTCTTCCCGGCGCACATACGCCTTGTGGCAAAACAGGCGGTAAAACGGCTTCTCCCTCTCTTGCGGCTCAAAGCCGGGGACGCCCGCGTCGGACCAAGGTCCCCGCGCCCGCCGGTGCAACGATTTTGGCGCGCCGTGGATGGAAGGCCCCGCCTGAAGGTACGGGCCCCGCTCGCGACCCGCGACGTCCGGAATTCCGGGCAACAGTAATTCCCGCTAATTTTTTTTCATTAAATTATTCAATGGCTTACGAGGTT
>JAPOTF010000079.1 GCA_026709325.1 Roseovarius sp. | reverse complement strand
CGGGGATCACGACAGCCAGATGTACAGGTGGCGGCACCAGGTCGGGAACTTCTTCACCAGGATCAGGGAGTTTCGCTCGATTTCAACGCGCTGTGAAAAGACGGACGTCAGTTATGCCGCCGCAATTCATCCGGTTTCCGGGTTGATGGCGGGAAAATACCGCATCGCATTTTGCATGCAACGCGCCAGGACATTCAAGCCCGCAGTCGGAAGGTGCGAAGGCACGACACTGCGCTGGAATCTCGGTTTCTGGCGATCGTAGCGATCCGGCGGAACGCTCCGGGTCATCGAGCCGGAAATCCAATTCCATGGCAAGCAGGATGGGAACGGGTGTCCGGGAACGGGACTCTTGGAACGGGCAATTCCCCTTTCATGTCAGAGACGTGGATTGGAAATGGCCCCATGAAGTTCCGTTTGGGGCAGGCTCTGGGGGATTGGGCTGAACTGCTTTGCCTCAAGGCGAAGACTTTGGCATGGTTGGCGGTACGTTTGCATTTAGCTTCACTCGTTAGCGCGCCAGTTCGTAGGGTATGTAGAGCGCCAACTCTGGCCAGAACCAGAGCAGCACCGCAACGGCAAGCATGATGACGGCAAATGGCATGGCCCCCTTTGCAACATCTTGCAAACTCGTCCTTGCCACCGCCTGGATTACAAAGAGGTTCATGCCCACAGGCGGGGTGATCAGAGCCGTCTCTATAAGTACCACAAAGAAGATGCCAAACCAGATTGGATCAATTCCGGTATTCAATACCGCCGGCAAGAGCACCGGTACCATGATCAGGAGCATCGACAGCGACTCCAGGAAGAACCCCATGATTAGAAGCACAATGCCCACGGCTAGAATGAACAGGCTGGGGTTGGAGATGTTCTCCGTCAAAAAGCCGCTGATTGATTGTGGGATCAGATAAAGCGTGATCGCATAGGAAAAGACCTTTGCGCCGGCAACGATAATCAACACCATGACAGATGTGCGGAGTGCTCCTTCAACGGCCTCTTTCAACTTGGAGGAATTCATTCGACCCATGAGAGTTGTCATGAGCAATGCGATCACAAAGCCCAGACCGGCGCTCTCGGATGGCGTTGCTATACCGGTGTAGATTGAGCCCACGATCGCAACTGCAAGCGCTATGGTTGGCAAAGCCAGCAGCGAGGCGCGGCCGCGATTTCGCCAGGTGGCTTTCGCCATGGGCTGGCAGGCGCCCGAGAACCGTGAGAACATGATGCCGTAGACGATGAAGCAGGTGGCGAGAAAAAGCCCGGGTCCAACACCTGCAAGGAACAGCGTTGGAATGGAGCTTTCAGTAACAACACCGTATAAAATCAGCGGAATCGATGGAGGTATCAATATTCCGAGTGTGCCTCCGGCCGCCAGCATCCCGTAGACAAAAGGCTTGTCATAGCCGCGCTGCGACATCTCGGGGATCGCGACCGTGCCAATTGTCGCGGCGGTGGCCACCGAGGAACCTGAAATCGCCGAGAACAGCGTACACGAGGTTATCGTGGCAACGCCCAAACCGCCCGGCCAATGACCAACCCAGCTTTGGACGGCGGCGAAAAGGTCGCGCCCGACACCGCCTTTCAACAGAATATTGGACATTAGGAGAAACATTGGAACGGCCAGCAGCTCAAAGCTGTCCATGGCGCCATGCAGGCGCTGGGGAACGGCCACGAGCGGGAATCCCTTAAATGCCAGCAGGACGACCCCAAGCCCGCCAAGCGCGAAGGCGACCGGCGTGCGAAAAAGCAAAAGCGCAAGAAGCGCAACAAGAATAATGACGGTTTCCATTAGCGTGATCCCGTCATTGCGTTGTCTGCGGGAATGTCCTCCGTCCATACGCGATAAAGCTGGACCGCGCCCTGCATTATCAAAAGCGCCGATCCAATCCACACTGGAGCATGGGTGATCATCTTGGGGGGAGCGAGATAGGTGTCGGTGGTGTGTCCCGCCAGTGTCGACTTCAGCCAGAGTTCAAATCCATAGTGGCAGGCCACGCCCGCAAACATGAAAAGGACGATGATTGCAAAGCTTTCGGCCACGCGGCGCCAGACGGTGTTTGGGTTGGTTAGGAACACTTCTATAGTGACCATCTCGCGATGTTTTAGTACATATGCCGCAGCCAGATACACCACCCAGACTTGCAATACACGGCTGATCTCATCCACCCAAACGGTTGGCGCGTTAAACACATACCGCATTGCAACTTCAAAGGTGATGAAAAAACCAATCAGGAATAGACACCAGGCGCTTATCTTTCCTGAAAATTCGGAAATGCTGTCGATAATGCGCACAAGCATGACCACTCTCGTTTGTGCAGATAACGCCCCGATCACGGGGTCGGACGGAGCGACATTTGCGCCGCACCGTCTCCTTTTTGACGATTAGTTGGTCATCGCCGCCTTGACGGCGGCCACTGCGCTGGCTCCAGTTTCACCGGTCTCTTCAATGAAACGGTCGACAACGCCAGAAGTCGCTTCAACCCATTTGGAACGCTGATCGCCGGTCAAATCAACAACCGTCATGTTGGACTTCATCTCTTCGACAATCGCGGCCTCCTGAGCATAGATCTCCTCACGCAGCTTCTTCTCGACTTCAATCGCCGCGGCATCAATGATCCTCTTGTGCTCGGCCGAGAGACCTTCATAGAAGTCGTTGTTGATCACCGCGATGAACTCAATCGCGCTGTCGAAAGTCAATGTCATGTGGTCCATGACTTCATGCAGCTTGCGTGATTTCACTGCCGAGGCACCGGTCATGCCCACATCAACCGCGCCCTGCTGATACGCAAGAAACTGTTTGGAGCCGGACATCAGTGTTGGCGCGCCGCCAAGAGCCTGAACCGTCCAGCCGTGGACCTTTCCGTAAGTCCGGACTTTCTTGTCGGCGATATCGGCAGGCGTCTGGATGGCCGCACCGTTGTTCAGGTAAATGTTTCTTCCAAAGGCCTGCCACCACAAGACCTTGTTGTTGGTTTCGTCCAGAATCGCGTTGTCAATTGTCTTGCGCAGATCGGAACCTGGCGCAACTGCGGCGCGAATATGCTCCTCGCTGCCAAAAATAAACGGGATCGAAACCACGTCGACAGCGGGAACGGACCCGGCGAAACGACCGATAAAGGCGGAACCCGCCTCGACTGCACCGCTTCCAACGGCACCTGGAACCTCTTTGTCCTTGAAGAGCTGAGCCGAAGGGAACAGCTGAACCTTCAGTTCGCCACCAGACTTTTCTTCTATAATGTCGGCAAAGTCGTTCCAGTTGACTCCCAGCGAGTGTGTTTCGGGCAATTGCAGCGTAACGCGGATGGTCTCCGCCGTTGATGCATTTGGCGACAGACCGATAGAAAGTGCGGCTGCCGCTCCAGTAATCCAGTGTTTCATATATTCCTCCCATGAAGTTTCATATTCATTTTTGCGATACGGGTAAAGGTTGGTGTTATCGGCGTATTTGGCATCTTGAGGGAGGGCGGACGTCATGACAAACATATCGGTCGCTACATTCGCTTTGATCTTCACCAGCGCGGGTTGCCGATTTTAGCTGATGCGGCGGAATTCACTGGTGGGTGGATTTCAGGATACGGTATTCGCATTATCGACCGCTCGGACTTTCGCTCGGACTAAGCTTCTTCCTTGCGCCTATCCGAAACCGGTCGGCCGTGCCAAACTTGCCTGTTGCCACCCCGGCGGCAAATTCGCCGAATACAGGCCCGTGTTTATAGAGATGTCCCGAACAGCCTCCGGCCAGGAGAAGGTTTTTGTGCCTGGGATGCCAGTCGACGATAAAGTGGGTGTCCGGCGTGAGAATAATCTGATTGAATTTGGTGTCGACCACCTTTTCGCCGACAAGACCGGGCAGGCGGCGCCTGATGTATGTGCGGGTGCGGTTGAGCATGGCCTTGTCCACAAGCCGCTCCGAATTGTCCAGATCAATGTGGCTTGGAATGACCACTGCCGCCTTTACTCCCGAGCCTTCGGACGAGGGAAGTCCAAACGACCCCTGGCCATGATCAATCCAGCAGGGCATTGGCCCCTGGTCAAAGCTCGTGTCGCCGTCCGGCGTCGAGTGATAGAAGACATGTATGCCCACAATCGCGCTGATCGGCTTTATTGTACGGGGGAACATGTCCGCCATCCACGGACCGGTCGCGACCACGATGACATCCGCCTCAAGGGGTTTGCCATCCAGATGCGGGCGCTCGCCGCTATCGGTGACCACTCGGCCCCTTTTATGTTTTCCGCCGGCGGCCATGAACAAGTCAAACGCCGTTCGGACGCCGCGATGCGCCATGGTCATTCCCGCTTCAGGCTCGAATATCCCGTATTTTATGTCATCCACCTTAAACTGGGGAAAATGCGCGGCGATTTCATTTTGGCTCATCAGGTAATGCGGCACTCCAAGCCTGTCGAAAGTTTCGCAGGTATTGTCCTCCCAATGGCAATGCCCTTCTGTGGCAAGTATCAGCGCCCCGCATTGATATATGAGTCTCTGCCCCGATTCAGCCTGAAGTTCCAGCCAGCGTTTCCAGCTTTCGCGAGCCCATTTCGTGTAGAATTCGTCTTTTCCGTGAATTGACCGAATCACGCGGTTGTAGTCCGTTGACGCCGCGCGGGAATGTCCCGGCTCCCATCTGTCTATCAGAGTTACGCTCTCGCCGCTTCGCTGCAGTTCAAGTGCGGTCATTACCCCGGCTATTCCGGCGCCAACGACTATAATGTTTGAACGTGACATTTGGCAAAAAATCCTTGACAGCCATTTAATACTGTATACTGTATACAGAATACAGCGAATAGGCAACATTATACATGGGGAGCAAAATAAATTGGACAAGCCCGTATTTGATCTTCCGGAGGGAACGCATACAGTCGTTCTCGGCCTCGGCGACCTTAACGGAATCATGCGCGGCAAGCGCATCCCCGCAAGTCACTGGGAAACGATCTGCAAAAACGGCAATGCGCTGTCCATCGCATTGTTCGCGCTTGATATGACATGTGACGTTTGGGATACGCCATATGTCAATTTTGACAATGGCTACCCGGATATGCACCTGTTCCCGATGGGAAAACCGGTCCCGGTTCCATGGGAACCCGGAGTTGCAATGACCTTTGCCTATGCGGAGGGAATGGATCACAAGCCCGTCCCGATTGATCCGCGACTGGTTCTTCAGCGCCAATGCGAGCGGGCGGCGGATATGGGCATTGAGGTGCAGGTGGGAACGGAACTTGAATTCTATCTTCTTGACCCCGAGACAAACATGCCCAGAGACAGGGGAATTCAGGTATATGGAATACAGCGAGCGGCGGAACTCGAGCATGTTCTTGGACCGATTCGCAGACAAATCAACGAATTCGGCATTCCGATAGAGCAGTCAAATCCCGAATATGCTCCCGGTCAGGTTGAAGTCAACATCAGGTATGCCAATGCAATGCTGGCAGCGGACAGGGTTGTCATGTTCCGTTCTCTCGTGAAGGAGGTTGCGGCCGCCAACGGCTACAAGGCCACGTTTATGGCCAAGCCCTTTCCGGACCAGTCCGGCAACGGGTTCCATGCGCATTATTCGCTTTGGAAAGATGACGTGAACATCTTTGCGGACAATGGCCAGCTAAGCCATGCGGGAAGGCATTTTACAGGCGGGCTTCAAAAGCGCATGGCCGAGACGGCTTTATGCGGCAGTGCCACCGTAAATGGATTCCGCCGCCGCCAGCCATATACGTTCTGCCCGGTAAACACCTCGTGGGGCGTGGACAACCGCACTGTCGGAATCAGAATCATTCTTGGCGGCGACAGCGCCATTCGCGTTGAAAAGCGCGACGGGGGAGCCGACTGCAACCCCTATCTGCTGCTTGCGGCGGACATAGCAGCTGGGCTTGATGGCATCGAGCGGGAGATCGAGCCGAGCGAGATGACCAGCGGGAACGCCTATGAAAGCGAAACGGATGCGCCGATACCCACTGATCTTGCCGACGCCATCGCCCGGGCGAGAGCATCGGACTGGCTCAGGGACCTGATGGGCGAACTGACATGGGAGCTCTATTGCCAGCAATCGGAGCGCGAGCTGGAATTTTTTGCCAATCAGGTCACCCCATTTGAAACCGAACGCTATCTGGATGCGTTCTGATGAAGCTTTGCAGAGTCACCGGAACCGTTTGGGCAACCGTAAAGGACGCGGGGCTTGTCGGCGGCAAGCTGCTTGTCGTTGACCGTGTCGACACTGGCGAAAATGTCGTGGAAGCGGGGTTGGTGGCCATTGACGCCTGCGGCGCGGGCGTTGGCGACCTTGTGGTGGTGGCGACCGGCTCCGCCGCGAGAACGACTCCCGGCATGGCGGGCGCGCCTGTTGACGCGACCATAGTCGCTATCGTTGATCGCGTTGAATCGCGGTAGAAAAATTAAACGGAGGAAATCCAAAATGGCAAAACCACTACCAACGCAAATGGCTCTGGGCATGATCGAAACCAGGGGACTTGTCGCTTCCATTGAAGCGGCGGACGCAATGGCCAAAGCCGCCAGCGTGTCCATAACTGGTCAATTCAAGGCCGGTGGCGGTTTGATCACGACTCTCGTTCGGGGTGAAGTCGGTGCCGTAAAGGCCGCAACCGATGCCGGCGCCACCTCCGCGCACAAGGTCGGGGAGGTTGTTTCCGTACATGTCATCGCGCGTCCCCATGACGAACTGGAAGCGCTGATCGGCAGCCTTGGCATGGATTCCGCCGACTGATTGTTCCGGAGGGATCTGACCGATGAGCTTTGAGGAATTTGCCGAAGCCGTACAGAAACCGTCAGGGCGAAACGCTTCGCAACCGATGCCGTCCCTTGAGAGGGTTGCGGTTCTTGGTGGTGGAGCCGATGCGCGGCTTGTTGCGGCGCTGTGCCTGTCGCATGGGGCCAGGGTCGCGCTGTTTTCCGCCTATGGCGCGGAAATTAGGGCGATGAAATCCTCAAGCGGCATTGTTCTGCGCGGCGAAGGGCCAATTGGAACATACCAGATAGACAGCCAGTCCGCCCCATCGGTCAAGACCACCGCGGAACTTGATGTCGCTGTATCAGATGCCGATCTGATCGTTCTTACGGGACCGGTACACAAGCAGCGAACATATTCAATGGTGCTTGCGGGGCACCTGAGAGACGGGCAGGTCTTGCTGATTGTTCCCGGGCGGACCATGGGTGCCCTGGAAACGGCCCGGAATCTCCGTGTGGGCGGAAACGCCGCGGATGTCACAATAGTGGAGGCGCAGGGACTGCCATACTGGATTGCGGAAGAGGGAGCCGTCCTGACACTCTCGGAAGCCCGTTCGGTGGCCGCGGCCAGCCTGCCCGGAAACAGGCCGCGGACAATGGGCGCGCTTTCACGCTATCTGCCGAATCTCGAGCCGAAAACCGATGTTCTTGAATGCAGTTTTTCCGATGGTTCGGCGCTCGTGGAAATCCCCGCGCTGATGCTGGGCGGAGTGGCAAACCCCGATGGTATGCCTGAAATGGCCATAGGTGGCGTTCAGCTGGAGGAAAACAAAACGTTTGCGGCGCTCATAGGCAGTGGTCACAGACGCATAATTGAAACTCTGGCGGAAGAGCGGGCAAATGTCGCAAGAGCGTTTGGCGTGCGCGATTTGCCGGACGCGGACAAGATGATTCGGATACATGCGGGCGCGTTAAGCGGCACTGGCCGGCGCGAGATTCCGGAAAGGGAATCCGCGATGGGCATGCTTAGGGACGGGGTTGTCGGCTCTCTTGCTCCTCTTGTTTCGGCCGCCGGGCTTGCAAATGTTCCCGTGCCGCTGACAAGGGCGATGATTACCCTGGCCGGTTCCGTGCTCGGCGCGGACGTGGCTGCGGCCGGCCGCAAACTGTCCACGGTTGGAATTGAGGCCGGCGACATCAACGGTGCAAGAGCCGCAATCGACGACATTGCAACGGGGGCGCGGTGATGGATGCCGACTTGAGATCGATCGCCTCCGCACGGCGATGCGCGGAAACGGCCTTTGAGGCCTATAAAAGGTTTTTGGGTACCGATCCCTCCGTTGTGGATGAAATTTGCGGGGCCATGGCGGCGGCGATAGAGCCCGAGGCCAGGCGTCTTGGTGAACTTGCCGTGGAGGAAACGGGCTACGGCCGGGCGGACCACAAGCGAATAAAGGATCTGATGAACGCCCGCGGGACTTGGGACTGGCTTCGGGACGTTACCGCCCTTGGAATGCTGTGGCGTGACGATGCGGCCAAAATAGCCGCATTCGGCGAACCGATGGGTGTCGTTGCGGCGCTTGTTCCCGTCACCAATCCGTCGTCCACCATAATATTCAAGGTTCTGTCAGCGGTGAAGGCCGGCAACGCCATTGTATGCGCGCCGCACCCGAAAGGCGTTAAAACGGGAAGCGAGGTGGTTCGAATCATGTCTCGCGTTGCTGAACAGGCGGGTGCCCCCGCCGGATTGATTCAGTGCCTTGACGAGGTGACAATACAGGGTACAGACGCGCTCATGCGGCATCGCCGCACTTCAATCATCATGGCAACGGGCGGGCCGGGCATGGTCAGGGCGGCGTATTCATGCGGCAAGCCAACTCTCGCGGTGGGAGCGGGCAACGTGCCATGCTATGTACACAAGTCGATGTCCCGCGATCTTGGAGAGGTGGCCGAGCAGATAATCGAATCCAAGAGCTTCGACTACGGCACCGCGTGCGTCTCGGAGCAGGCCGTAATCGCCGATAATGAAATCGCCAGAGACATGCGCGTGGAACTCAAGAGACATGGCGCGCACTTTATGACTCCGGCGGAAGCGAATCGTCTCGCGGGAGTTGTTTTCAGCGGCGGGAGGTCAATTAATCCCGAACGCGTGGGCCAGTCGCCGCAGGTTTTGGCGGAACTGGCCGGGTTTTCCGTTCCGCCGCACGCGAAATGCCTTGTTTCGGAGGAAAGCGAAGTTGGCTGGAATCGGCCGCTGACCGCGGAGAAGCTTAACCCGATCCTGGCCTTTATGGAGGCCAGGGACACCAGTCACGGAATCCAAATTGCCCATTCAATTGCAAAATTCGGAGGATGGGGACATACCGCCGTGGTTCACAGCCACGACCCGGAGATTGTCGCGGGATTTTCAGACGTTCCGACAGGTCGGGTGCTTGTGAACGTACCGGCCATCCATGGAGGCGCGGGCTACGCCACGGGACTGGAGCCCTCGTTTATGCTCGGTACGGGCACATGGTCCGGATCAATCGTGTCGGACAACGTGACGGCGCTTCATCTCATCAACATCAAGCGCGTCGCCTACGGCAACCGCGACTGGCGCGACATTCACGACGAATACGGAGCGTAACGCATGTCCGACATCACAATCCGCGCGCTGATCCAGATAGACAATCTGCAGCCAAAATTCGCGGCCTACAACGGCGCCACGGTTCAAGGGTCAGTGCCTCTTTCCGGAGACACCATACTGATAGGCGAGTTTGCGCCGGGGAATGGCGTGTTCACTCTTATCGACAAGGCCCTTAAAGCCTCGTCCGTGGAGGCGACAAGCCAGCTCGTTGAGCGCGAATTCGGATTTTTCATCCTCAGGTCGCCATCGAATGGAGAAGTCGGCATTGCCCGAGACGCAATTCTCGACGCGCTTGGCGCCGGCATGTCGGACAGGATAAAGCCGTCGATTGCCTCCACGCAGATAATAAATTCCGTGGAACCCTATCAGGCCCAGCTGCTCAACAAGTGGAGAAAGGGATCGATGATCGTCCCCGGCCAGACGCTGGGAATTGTGGAATGCGCACCGGCGGCATATATCTCGATTGCCGCAAATGAGGCGGAAAAGGCGGCAGACATTGACATTGTCGAGGTTCGGGCGGTGGGCCGTTTCGGTCGCCTCTTTGTTTCGGGGACCGAAAATTCCGTAAAGGTTGGCGTCGACGCCGCGGTGGCGGCAGTAGAGGCGGTAACGGGGCGCGATGGCTGATGACATCCCCTCGCGTCATAGGAGCGGAGCATGTCGAGGACGCCCGAAGACGCGGACGCGTCGCGCTTGAAGTTATGCCCGGCGACATTGTGACCGCGCTGGCCAGGGAATCGGCAAGCCGAATCGGTGTCAGGCTTGTGGACGGACCTCTTGAAAAACCCGTGCCTCCAATTGTTGACGGCAATACGGCCATGCGCCGGGTATTGCACAAACGTTCGCCCGGATGGGTTTCGCCATCAAAATCAAGGCCGAAAAGAGTTTGCAGATTTGCCAAAATCGCGCTGGTCGGCGGCGGCGGGGTTGGTTCCAACATCGCGCATTTGGCCGCCGCGGGCGACATGGCGGATGAAATCGCGATTGTCGACGTGGCGCCTGGAATTGCGGCGGCAACGGCCATGGACCTGAATCACGCGAGCGGCATTACCCGGACGCGAGCGCGGGTTGCCGGAGGACAGAACCTCGAACTGGTTGCCGGAGCCGATGTCGTCGTGGTCAGCGCGGGAAGAGCGCGGGTGCCTGGGATGAGTCGGGCGGATCTCATCGGAGTGAACCGGCGCGTTATACATGCCGCGGGCGAGGCGATTCGAACGAATGCCCCGGAGGCGATAGTCATCGTGGTAACCAATCCGCTTGACGAGATGACGGTTGAAATGCTGCGCGCGACGGGATTTCCGAGGGAGCGCGTGCTCGGCATGGCGGGAACGCTGGATTCAAGCCGATATCGCAATGCCCTTGCGGAGGCCGCCGGCGTACCGCCGTCGGATGTCGAGGCGATAGCGCTCGGTTCACATGGTGACGAAATGGCGCCTGTCGCGTCTCTTGCAAGAATAAGGGGACAGCCCGCGGAGCGGTTTCTGGCAAAAGAGGCGCTGCGGCGCTGCGGCGAAGAGGCGGTTGGAGGCGGAGCCCGGGTTGTGGAACTCAAAAAAACCGGATCGGCCGTGATTGCGCCCGCGCATTCAACCATTGAGCTGCTGGATCACATTCGCGGCGCGAGGCAGGGGCCGGTTCCGGTTTCGATCATGCTGGAAGGGGAGTACGGGATTTCAGGCGTGGTGCTTGGCGTTCCCGCCCATCTGGGGCGTTCGGGACTGGTCGAGGTGGTGAATCTGCGCCTGAGCGGAGACGAGCGCGCCGCTCTTGGCGCGGCCGCCGAAGCCATAGGGAAGAGGCTCGAAATGTAATGACCATCCGCAAGCACCATGGAGGCGGCCGGTTTGAGGAGGTCGGATCGTATTGCCGCGCAAAGCGGGTCGGCCCCTTTGTGTGGGTTGCGGGGACAACGGCGATAGAGCCTTCAGGGAAACTGCATGCTCCGGGAGACGCCTACAGGCAGACTCTTTACATTCTCAAACGCATAGAAGGCGCGTTGAAGGATGTGGGTGCCGAGATGCGCCATGTGGTGCGCACAAGAAGCTATTTTTCCGAAGCATCCGCCGGAGCCGGTTTTGTCAGGGCCCATGGCGAGATTTTCAGGGGCGTTGATCCGGTCGCGACCGCCGTAACGGCGGGTCTTTCGCAGCCGGGCATGATGGTGGAGATCGATGTGGACGCTGTAATTCACGACGAGGAGGGGCATATCGACTTCCCGTCGGGAAAATAACCGTTGATTCTTTCAAGCCCTTACATAGGGTGGTTAACTGGCAATCCAGGCATTGAACATGCCTGACATCAAAGGGGGGTATAACATGAATATCACACGTGCATTTCTATCCGCCGCAGTGGCGGTTGCGCTCGGTTCGGGCGCCCATGCGGAGGTGAAGGTCGGCTTTATCGGATCGCTGTCTTCCGATACGGGTCTTTCCACGCTGCGCGGCGCCGAAATGGCAATAGAGGAATTGAATGCCGCTGGCGGCGTGCTGGGCGGGCAGAAAATCACGCTCGTGACCGCCGATACCGGCGAGGATGTAACCGAGGGCATCAAGGCGTATGAATATCTGGCGGAAACGGAGGAGGTGGACTTCGTGATTTCCGGTTCAATTGACGATGTGTCGCTCGGATGGCTGCCGCGCATGCAGGAATACCGGATTCCGACTCTCGACACCTGGACGTCCTATATCGGGATAATCGACATGGTGGTTGAAGACCCCGAGGGAATGGCTCCGTACTTCATGAACATTGCTTCCGACGAGGCCCTGGCGACGCTCTACATCAATTTTGGCGCCGATGTGCTGAAAGCAAAGATGGGATTTGAATCAGTCGTGATTCTTGCGGAGGACACGGCTTTTGGAGGCGCGATAACCGGGCTGGTGACCGATGCGCTTGCACCCGTCGCGGGGATTGCGGTAAATGACATAATCACCTACGACATTAACACGGTCGATTTCGCGCCGATCTTTGCAAAGGCGAAGGCTTCGGGAGCCGATTTCATATATCTGGTCTCGTCGGTGAATTCACAGGTGGTCTCCTCCCAGTACGTGAAACTGCAGGTGCCAATGGTGATGACCGGCATAAACGTTGCCGCGCTTGGCATTGAATACTGGGAGGATACCGGTGGCGCCGGTGGAGGAATATCGACGCTCTCGCCGGTTCCGTCTGTGGGATTCCCGCTTGATCCGGTTTCCGCCGATTTTGTCGAACGGTATCAAGGCAAGTATTCGACTCGTCCGAAAGTGCCGCATTTCAACGGGTTCAACGCCTACCATGGCCTAAAGCAGGCCATGGCGGCGGCCGAGGAGGCGGGCGGGTTTGACGATGCTTCCGCATGGTCGCGGGCAATGCTCGGTCAGGACATGATTCTCGAGAAGGACGGCAAGCTGTGGCTTCGCTACGGCTTCTGGCAGCATGGGGAGGTGGAGCCCGTCACCGGCCGCACATATCCGCAAAACGCGAGGTTTGATCTCGAACCCCCGTTTGATACCGCGCAGCCATCAATGGTGGTTATCCAGTGGCAGGAAGACGGCTCGGTCGGCGTTGTCTATCCGCCGGAATACGCGAACATGGAGTTCACGGTTCCAAGCTGGGTCAGGTAGGCACGGTTTGACGGGACACAGGCGGCGCGTTTCAGCGCGCCGCCGGTTTCCATCCCAACTCGCTCTGCGGAACAAATGCTCCAAATATTAATCCAGGGCCTGCTCCTGAGTGGCCTGTACGCTCTGATCGCGGTTGGATTCACCATGATCTTTTCCATAGGCAGGGTACTGAACCTGTCCTATGGTTCGTCGCTGATGGTGGGCGGCTACACGTATTTTTACTTTTCGCAAACCCTTGGAATTCCCAAACTTGCAGGACTGGCGGTGGCGGCGGTGGCCGGATGTCTCATGGGGCTGCTTGTTTTTCGACTGATCGTGAAAACGCTTGAGGGCTCGCATGTGGCGATTGAAATATCAACGCTCATTTTGGCGGTGGTGGTTCAGGCGGCCATCGTGCTGCTGTTTGGCGACAGCTCCAAGATATTGCTTCCGATCATCCCTGGCGTGGTCTGGGTTTCCGGCGCCGCGGTCACATACAACATTCTGGCGGCGATGCTCGCGGGCTGGGCCGTGCTGGCGGGTCTGCATTTTTATGTGCGCGCGACCCATACCGGCCGGGCCATGTCGGCCGTTTCCATGGATCTTAAGGGCGCCGCCATTTCGGGCATCGAGCCGGACCGCATAAACATGATCACATGGGGTCTTTCCGGCGCTCTTGGCGCCGTTGCGGGAGTTTTTTTCGCAAGCTACACCCAGCTTTCGCCTTCCATGTGGGTTGCGCCGCTGATCATCTCGGTCGCGGTGGTCATTGTCGGAGGCATTGGGTCGATAGTTGGAACGCTGATAGTCGCGCACATAATCGGATTCATGGAAGTCATCGTCACGGCGTGGATAGCCCCGGAACTTCGCGGGGTGTTCACAATGCTGCTTATAATCTGCGTGCTGATTTTGCGACCGCAGGGCCTGTTCGGTCGGGCCGAGTTGTGAACATGGCTGTGCGCGGCAGGCATCTTGCGCTCTGGGGCCTCTTTATGGCGGGCGGGCTTCTGCTGCCTCTTCTGGTGGATACGGGAATCATCGGCCGGGGAACGCTGAGAACGATCATAATGGCGAATTTTCTGGCCATTTTCGCGATGAGCTGGGACGTGCTTTCCGGGCGCACGGGATACATCAGTTTCGGGCATCCGTTTCTGATTGGCATTGGAGCCTACACCACGGCGATACTCACCAGGAGATTTGACGTGGCGGTGGAATATTCCATTCCAATTGCGGTTTTGGTCACAATGATTGGCGGCGCGGTGCTGTTTATACCGGCGCTGAGAATCAGGGGATCTTATTTCGCTCTTGTCACCCTGGCGTTTATGGAGCTGGTGTATCAGCTGGTGCAGGTGATTCGCCCCGATCTTACCGGGGGCACCCGCGGCATGTCCGGCATAGTTACCCTGACCAAAGGCGCGGTGCAGGGCTACTACCTGTCGTTTACCCTGATGGCGCTTTTGGGTTTTTTCCTGTGGCTTCTGATGAAAACCCGACTGGGCACCGCGCTTTCCGCCATTGGCATGAACGAGGATTCCGTTGCCGGCAGCGGACTCAACACCACGAGGCTGAAACTCGTCGCGTTTATGCTGGGCGCGTTTGCCGCCGGCCTCGGCGGCGCCTTCTACGTCCACTACCTCGGCTCCATAGCCCCGCGCGCCCTGTTTGACATCAATTTCGTGTTCACCATCATTGTGGCCGCCCTGATAGGCGGCGCGGCGACAATAACCGGACCGATATTCGGCGCGTTTTTTCTGACCTTTCTGCTGGAATACCTGAGACCCGTGCTGCCGGGGGCCGAAAGATATCTGATTTACGGGGGCATCGCGCTGCTGGTTTACATGTATCAGCCCGGGGGCCTGCACAAAATTCTCGAAGTCGGTCTGGAGCGGCTGCGAAAAAGGGCAAACCCGTGAGCGCCTGTCTTGAATTGACCGATCTTGTGAAGAAATTCGGCGGGCTTGTCGCGACCAGCGGCGTGTCCTTCAAGGTTGAACAGGGTGAATCCATTGGCCTCATTGGGCCAAACGGCGCCGGAAAGACAACGATCTTTTCCCAGATCATGGGCGAGCTGCGCCAGACTTCGGGAAAAATACTGCTCTACGGGCGGGACATCAGAAGGCTGTCGACACCGGCGCGGATAAAGCGCGGAATTGGCCGCACCTATCAGGTGCCGCGGCCATTCAGGGAAATGAACGTTTTGGAGAACATTCGCGTGGGTCTAATGCCCGACAACATCTGGAAGATGGTGTTCGAGGGTCCGGACCGCGACCGAGAGGAGGAACTGGCGCTTTCCGTCGGCCTCTCGCCAGGCGATCTTCTCAGGACGCCGGCGGAACTCTCCATGGGCGACCTGCGAAAGCTCGAGATGGCTCGAACAATGGCCACCGAGCCCTCGATCATGCTTCTGGACGAGGTTTTTGCCGGGCTGACTAAAGGCGAGATATCCCAGATCGGCGATCTTATAGGCGAGTTGCGCGACGACGGCATGACATTCCTCATCGTCAGTCATGATCTGCCGGCGCTGGAGCCGCTTGTCGACAGGTGCATTGCGCTTGACCAGGGTCGCAAGATCGCCGAGGGACCGTTTGACGAGGTCATGCGCGATGAAGCCGTTCGGGCTTCATATCTTGGAGGGTGAAGGTGGGTTTTCTGGAAGTGGAAAATCTTGAGGCCTTCTACGGCAGGGCGCAGGCTCTGCACGGAATATCCCTGTCAATGGAACGTGGAGAGATAGCGGGGATTGTGGGGGCAAACGGCGCCGGCAAGTCCACCCTGATGGATTGCATCATGGGTCTGGTAAATACTCGCGGCGAGATAAGGCTGGCCGGCGGGTCCCTTGCAAACCTGCCGACTTCCGAGATTGTTCGACTTGGCATCGGATATGCGCCGGAGCGGTTCAATCTGTTTCCCCACATGACGGTCCGCGACAACCTTCTTGTCGGTGCCTACACGGCCCGCGATGACATTGAGGCGAATCTGGACATTGTGCACGGGCTGTTTCCAAGACTTGAGGAGCGCGAGCGCCAGGAAACGTCAACTCAATCCGGCGGGGAGCGGCAAATGGTTTCTCTTGGCCGCGCGCTGATGACCTCGCCGCGCCTGCTGCTCGTTGATGAACCGACGATAGGTCTTGCTCCCAAGCTTTGCGATGAAATCGCCGATGTGCTGATTCGAATGAACCGTGAACTTGACATGACGATTTTGATTGCGGAGCAAAACGCGAATTTTGCATTGAGGCTGGCGAAACACATATATGTGCTTGAATCGGGGAAGATAAAAATCTCCGGTTCCGCCAGAGAGCTGAGAGACGATCCAAGATTGCTTGAGGCGTATTTCGGCGACTGAAAAGGCATGCGCATATGGTTTGCGGCAAGCATTCACCATAGCGGCGACAGTCGGTTTTGAATGGCCCTCCAATTCCGATGTCAAAGCAATTCCCAACGGAAAAGGCCAGAGATGGGAAATGCGAAGGTCCACGGTTTTGCGGCCTATTGCGCATAAGTCTGCTTCCGCTCAAAATTTTTTTAGGGCGCTGTCTTCACGGAGATTCCGGCACCAATGCTGCAAGCAGTTCGGAAGCGCTCTACCGGAACCTCTCGGGGGAACCGGGCAAGGAGGACGATGTCGGGCTGATCCGCGACGGCCATTAGACGCAAAGTCGCGCGCGTCTTCACCCGCCCCAATCCAGCATCAACCTCGACAAACCGAGCCGGACCTTTCAAGGTTCCACACTTGTTTCGGTTTGTTTTCCCATTCTCTCCCTTTTCTCCTCGATTGCGTCCCGGTCCAGCCTTTCGAGGCCCTGCCAGACCTTTTTGGTTCCCGGGGAGGGCGGTCCCTGAGGCGGCGCTTCCGGGGGCGCGCAGGCTTGCGAGCGTCAGGATTATGACATGTTTGAGCTCAAACAGCCTGATGAGTTTTGCAATTAAATCAGGGGACAGTTGCCAAACTGTGGATTTGTCGAAGTGCGCTGGATTCAGATTGAATACAGCAAGACTTGTAGGGTCGATGATCTCGGGCGCGATCCCGCAGGATGGCATCGAAAATTCAATTGCAAGCCGGAAAAATTTGCCGTTGAGAAGGAGTGGCGACTGCAAATTCAATTCATGCATTCGTTTCGCATTCAAAATTGCGTGTTGAAATTTCGATTGGGCGATCAGATTGGTCACTTTTTCATGATCAAAGTCGACAATTAAAGGCGTGATGAAACATAGGATTAACGGATCATCGCTAACAACGTGGTTTACGAGAGCGTTATGGTGTTTGCGTATCGATTGACAGTGAAATTAAAAGGAGAGAAGGACGCGCTGGCATGTCGTTGGACAGATATGAAAAAGCATGTAAGCGCTCCGCTCCGTCCTCGGTGAATCTTCTTTTTGTCGCGGAAGCGCCGCCTGCGAACCTAGGCCGATATTTCTATTTTCCAGAGGTAAGGGGGGGCATGACCATCTCTGGATTGGAGTCATGAAGGCCCTTTATCATCTGGCCAAAATCCACGTCCTGGGGGACGCTTGCCGTTTCTCGCAACCATCCGGCTATTCGGATAAGGCATTCGGTTCTGGCGCCATCCGGCGCAGATGGCGCATATTTTTCAACGATCGCCGCGCACACTTCGCCGAGCCGGTCAATGTTTTGGATTCGTTGCGCATCTGCATCCGGCATGGCTTGCGCGCTGCTGGCGGTGATTACCGGTATCGTTATGCCGAGTTCAAGCGCAAGGCGGGTTACCGCTCTTCCCCAATCATAGTTGTAGTTCCGCATGTTGTTTTCATTCAGCGTGAACCTTGACGGCCATGGCGATAGGATGGCGAAGTCGCTGGAATGGTGTAGCAGATTTACGACCACCGCCACCTCCCGCTTATCACTTCCCTGCGCTCTTCTTCGGCAAACTCGATGGGTTCCCATCCATAATCGCCTCCGTCATCAGACATGGCTTTGACTAGTGTATGACTTGAAACAAGTGATTCCATTTCTTTCGGAAGCGTGACATTGTCCTCCCGCCGCCGTCGCGAGCGGCCAGCAAAACGGGAGAGAGGCAGATGGGCAGGAAATCGACAAGAACGGAAACCGGGCTTTCGGACGGGCAGCGCAAGCGCCTCGAACAGGTCGCGGGCCACCCGCGGAGTCTCCGGAAGCACGCCTGGCGGGCGCGCATCGTCCCTGGGCTCGACTCGGGCCTCG